>NZ_JAJCVJ010000003.1:300000-596033 GCF_020567425.1 Salinirubrum litoreum
GTGTCACACCTGCCCGATGGCGGTCCCGGCTGATCGTCGGGACTGGTTGCCCAATCGCGATTCGCGGGTGAGACTGGGCTGTAAGGACGACAGTCGCCCGTTCGTCAGCACCGGCGTCTCGAAGAGTCGGTCTCACGAGGGGAACGGGCTATCCGGTGCCGACCACGACCTGTCGTCTCGTCTCATCTCGTCTCCGGTAGGCAGTACGTGCTTAATACCTGAAGATGCGATTCTGGGTGCATGAGCCGAGCAGACGCCGAATCGACGGGGGGAGCCGGGACCGATCACGCGGACACGTTCAGACGTCGGTCCTTCCTCGCCGGGGTCGGCGTCGCCGGAGCGAGCCTGCTCGCCGGCTGTACGTTCAACGTCGACAGCGACAGCGTCTCCCTGTCCGACGGCAACTCCTCTGTCGCCTGCGTCCGAGACGGGAACAGCCTCACCTGCGAGACCGACGAGGCGAGGCCCGCGACCACGACGCCGGAGTTGGAGGTCGCACCGATCGAGGACCCCGAACTCGCCCCCGTCGATCAGGACTTCGAGGTCATCACGCCCGAGCCAGCGACGCCGACGGCCACCCCGGAGCCACGAGCCACCAGATACCGCATCTACGACGTCACCATCGTCGTCGACGAGGCCAGCGACGGGAGCGGGCCGTTCGCGGACGACGAACTCGAACTGGTCGGGTGGGTGTTCGCGCGGGGGTACGACGCCCGGAGCGGTCGCTGGATCCGCGCCGAGGGTGCAGACGAGTACAACCAGATCGGGACGCTCGCCCCTCGGCGGAGTTCGCTCCCGATGCGTGCGGGCGAACGGCGACGATTGAACGTCGACACGGTGGTCGAGTTCCCGGCCGGCGAACCGCTCGATGCACGGTCGTTCATCTCCGTCGGTGCGACGTTGCTGGAGG
Organism: Salinirubrum litoreum; assembly: GCF_020567425.1. Taxonomy (NCBI): domain Archaea; kingdom Methanobacteriati; phylum Methanobacteriota; class Halobacteria; order Halobacteriales; family Haloferacaceae; genus Salinirubrum; species Salinirubrum litoreum. The sequence goes on from NZ_JAJCVJ010000003.1 coordinate 300,911, forward strand.
ACGACGACGGGTTCAACAACTCGGATCAGTTGGGCTCCTACGGGGACGGCTACGAGTACCGGTGGCGGCCAGCAGACGGTGGTCCCGGTGGGGAGGTTCTCTATCGGGAGGGCGACAGTCAGGTCCGACTCCTGTTCCGGGCCGAACAGGTGGCCTGAGCGGAGCGTCGAGTCTGCGCCTGACCGTCTCGCTACCGACAGTCTCAGCATCGACGAGTGGTATCCCGAGTCAGACGGAATAGTCGGTGTCGGACCTCCTCGATCACGTGAGCGAGGGCCCGGTGTCCACTTACTCTCGATCTGCTCCGGAGAGGATCGACCTTCGGAATCCGCGTCGTCGGAGGTGTCCACAGTCCGACCTCGACGCCGTCGCCACAGCGTGCGGCCAAGGTCGGTCAGAGCAGTCCGACAGAAGACCCATTGTCCGTCGGTTCGGGGTCGTAGAACGTGCCCCCGCAGACGCCCCTCCTCCGACCTGGGAGATACTTCCGAGAGCGCGAGTTGCACCCCGGTCGCGTGTTCCTCGCCGTCTGTCTCGTCCTGTTCGGCGCGCTCGGACTGGTCTACGGCGTCGGCCACGTCCTCGCGTCTCACGTCGACGGAACGGTGCTGGTGGACAACCCGGAACGTCCGCCGGAGACGTTCTGTGAGGGGACCGTGGACCCACCGGGTTTCGACGACGACGCGTGTGACGCCCCACAACAGGTCGAACGGAACGTCGACCGGATCATCGAGCGGGCGATCGGAGAGATCGCCGGCATCGTGTTCGTCGGGATGGCTCTCGTCGTCGTCGGTCTCACGCTCGTCGTTCACACGGGGTCGTGGCTCGCAGGCGGATCGAACGGTCTCGGTGCGTCGTTCGCGGTCACCGTCTGGGGGCTGACCCCGATCGTGTTGACCGTCCCCGTCTCACTGGTCGCGCTGTCGATAGTGCTCGATCCCGTGACCGTCTCCACGGCGAGCGAACCGACCAGCGTGTTCGCCAAGATGGAGGCGCAGATCCGCTCGTTCGGCTGGATCGGGACGGTCTCCTCGGTCGTGAGCGGACTGTGGAGCGCGGTCATCTGGAAGTTCGGTCTCGAGCATCGACGTGACCTGACCGGGGCTGAGGCGACGACCGTCGCGGGGGCCACGGCACTTTTGCTGGTCCTCGGCGGGGCGATCTGATCGCTGCACGCACCGCCCGTCCATCGATCTCACAGTGTCCGCCAGGTGTGCAGTGAGGTGGCCACGACCGTCACAGGTCTCCGTCCGGGAACACCGGGTCACCGATCGGGCTGTCCGGGAGCACAAGTTACTTCTACTGTTGCTCACTCGATATGCCCATGTCGATACAACGCAGACGGTTCCTGCAGGCGCTCAGCGTCGGCGCGGTCGCGAGCATCGCCGGGTGTCAGGCACCCGGACAGACGAGTGCAGACGGGGCGGGCGTCGCCGGCGAGACGCTGACGCTCACGACGACGACGAGCACCTACGACACGGGACTGCTCGACGCGATCCACCCGCAGTTCGAGGAGATGTACGGCGTGACCGTCGACGCGGTCGCACAGGGCACCGGTGCGGCACTGGAGTCCGCCCGGAACGGCGACTCGGACGTGGTGATGGTCCACGCACGCGGCCTCGAAGACGAGTTCATGCGCAACGGCTACGGCATCAACCGCCGGAATCTCATGTTCAACGACTTCGTCATCGTCGGTCCCGAGAGCGACCCGGCCGGGATCCAGGGGATGGACTCGGCGACCGACGCCCTGACGGCCATCGCCGACGCGCAGGCGACGTTCGTCTCTCGGGGCGACAACTCCGGGACGCACACGAAGGAACTCAACCTCTGGGAGGCCGCCGGCACCGATCCCGGCGGCGACTGGTACCAGGAGACCGGGACCGGGATGGGCGAGGCGCTCAACATCGCTAACCAGCAGGGAGCATACACCCTCTCGGACCGCGGAACGTTCATCTCTCAGCGCTCGGAGATCGACCTGACGATCCTCGTGCAGGGGCCGATCGAGGGCGGGCCGGAGATCCTGGCGAACCCCTACGGGATCATGGCAGTGAACCCCGGCGTCCACGACAACGCCAACTACGATCTGGCGATGGCGTACATCGGCTGGATCACCAGCCCACAGGCCCAAGAAGCCATCGCGGAGTACCAGGTGAACGACGAGCAGTTGTTCTTCCCCGAGGCCGTCTCCGAGGATCCGAACTTCCAACAGTACGTGCCGGAAGGCTGGAGTAGCGACGACTCCGAGGAGTGAGCGTGCCGGTCGAATCGGGTCTCGCAACGCTACCAGCCGTCGTCAGATCGATGACGGCCGGGCACACTGTGCTCCCGGCAGTCGCCGGATCGGTGTCGGTCGGCATCAGTTCGCTCCCGGCCGTCGTCGACCTCCCCTTCAGAGACGGCTACGTCTCCAGTATCATCTTCGTCTCACTGTACGTGAGTCTCGTCGCCGTGACGCTGAGCACGCTCGTCAGCGTCCCCATCGCCCTGCTCACCGGGTTCACCGACTTCCCCGGCAAGCGACTCGTGAAGTCGATCATCAACACCGGGATGGGGTTCCCGAGCGTCGTCGTCGGCCTGCTGGTCCTCTTTGCGGTCTCGAATCAGGGACCGCTCGGCTCCTTGGAGCTGATCTTCACCAGAGAGGCGATGATCATGTCGCAGTTCGTCCTCGCCACGCCGCCGATCACAGCGATCACGCTCGCGGCGATCACCGGCGTCGGCGACGACGTACGGGACGCCGCCCGGGTCCTCGGCGGGACGCGACTCGACGTGGCACTGGTCGTCATCAAGGAGGCACGCTACGGCATCGCCACGGCGATCCTCGCCGGTTTCGGCCGGGCGATCAGCGAGGTCGGGTCGGTCCTGATCGTCGGGGGCAACATCACGAGTTCCGACGGTGTCTCGAAGACCCGGACGCTGACGACGGCGATCCAACTCGAAGCCCGCCAGGGTCAGTACGAGACCGCGATGGTCCTCGGGGCGGTGCTGGTCGGTCTCGTCTTGACCGTCAACGCCATCGTCGTCAGACTCGGCGACACGGGGGCGATGAACCGATGAGCCGATGCAGTGTGTCGGAGGGACGCCGAGGATGATCGAACTCGACGCGGTCTCGTACAGCTACGGCGACGACTCCGTCGTCGAGAACCTCTCGCTGTCGGTCGAACCGGGCGAGGTCGTCGGCATCATCGGCCCCTCCGGCGTCGGCAAGACGACCGTCCTGCGACTGCTCGCCCTCCGCCTCCGGCCGAGCGCCGGCGAGGTACGACTCGACGGCCAGTCGGTGTGGGACACGGACGAGCGCACTCGGTTGTCGCTCCGCCGGCAGGTCGGCATGGTCGCACAGGAGGCGAGTCTGTTCGACGCCACGGTCGCCAGAAACGTCGAGTACGGCCTCCACGTCCGCAAGGAGTGGGACGAACGCCTCCGCGACCGACTGGCCGCGCTCGTCAGTTCCAACGGGACGCCCGAGGCGGTCCACGACGCCCTCGACCTGGTGGAGTTGCGCGAGAAGCTCGACCAGCCAGCCCGGTCGCTCTCGGGTGGGGAGGCCCAGCGCGTCTCCTTTGCACGGGCGGTCGCGTACGAACCGAGTCACCTCCTGCTCGACGAACCGACCTCCGACCTCGACCCCCGGAACACCGGGCTGATCGAAGACGCCATCCGCGACGCGAGAGCGCGCGGCATCGGTGTCGTCGTCGCGACCCACGACATGCACCAGGCGGAGCGCATCGCAGACCGGGTCGCGGTCCTCCTCGGGGACGGCTTCACCGAGGTCGGTCCCACCGAGCGAGTCTTCGAGTCACCGACCGACGAGCGGACACGCCGGTTCATCGACGGTGAACTGGTGTACTGAGTCGGCGCTCGATACGAGTCGACGGTGGACCGCCTCGGGGTCGAGCCCCGAGGCACTCGCCGTGTTTCCTCTGTAGAGGGGTTCACCGAGTCCGGACGACCCGCCGCCGGAATCCGGGGTCATCGCTTAAGACACCCGGTGGTGTTGAAGCGCACAGCTATGACCGAACAGAAAGTCGCAATCGTCACGGCGGCAGGACGTGGAATCGGCGAAGCCTGTGCCCGACGACTCCACGAGGACGGCTACACACCCGTCTTGCTCTCGCCGTCGGGGAGTGCCGTCGACGTCGCAGCAGAACTCGGTGGGGACGGGTTCGAGGGGTCGGTGACGGAGCCCGACGACCTGGCGACGCTCGTCGAGGCGACCGCGGACCGCTACGGCCGTATCGACGCGGTCGTGAACAACACCGGCCACCCGCCGTCTGGCGACCTCCTCGACATCACCGACGACGAGTGGTACCAGGGACTCGACCTCGTGCTGTTGAATACGGTTCGGATGGCACGACTCGTCACGCCCATCATGGAGACGCAGGGTGGCGGGGCAGTCGTGAACATCTCGACGTTCTCGGCGTTCGAGCCGTCGACCGAGTTCCCCGTCTCGTCGGTGCTCCGTGCCGGACTCGGCAGCTTCACCAAACTCTACGCCGACCGGTACGCGGCAGACGGTATCCGGATGAACACTGTCCAACCGGGGTTCGTCGACAGCTACGAGATCGACGACGCGACACGCGCTCAGATTCCGATGGGTCGGTCGGCCCGGACTCGCGAGATCGCAGATGCGGTCGCCTACCTTCTCTCGCCGGCATCGAGTTACGTCACCGGACAGAACATCCGCGTCGACGGCGGCTTGACGGCGTCTGTCTGACCGACGACGACTGTGTTCGTCACAGCCGCGAGGTTCGCCGGACAGCGGTCGGCGACGGAGTTTCTTCCATGCACACTGACATCGATCAGTACACACACTCGGGGAGGCGAATCGTCTCCCGAGCGGGAGTTACTCTGCCTCACTCCCGGTCGCGGTCTCGACGCTGCTCCTGTTCGCGGTCGCGGTCGAGTTCTCTGTCGAGTGCGCTCCGGTCGTCGTCCAACAGCGCCGCGTCGCGTCTCTCACGAAACATCTCTTTCTCGTGGCGATGCCGTTCCTGCTGGCTGAAGTAGCGGTAGGCTCCGAGGACGGCGGCAAGCAGGACGACAGCCAGCGTGAGCATGACGAGTGCGAGTTTGGCGACCATGAGCGTGCTCCTCAGCCGGTCGTGTTCGCGGTGGTGTTCGTCCCGGTGGTCGACTCGGCGTCCACGTCCGCGGTCACGTCGCGGGTGAGGGTGAGTCCACCACTCTCGGTCGGGACGTAGATCGTCTCGCCCTCCTTGAGCGCCTCGATGTAACGCTGTTGCAGGACGACCTGGTTCTCCCGGAGCGCTTCACCGCGAATCTCGATCGCCTCGGCGTCGGCTTCGGCCTGCACGATCTTCTGTTCGGCACGGGCCTCTTCCTGTCTGACCTTCTCCTTCTCGACTTCGACCTGTTGTTTCGCCTGTTCTTTCTGGTCGAGCGTCTGGTCGATCTGTTCCGGCAGGTCGATGTTGCGGATCTGGACGGCTTCGAGCGTGATCGGTTCGTCGTCGAACTCCTCACGCAGTGCACCGAGTGCCGCCTCTTCGAGTGCGGCACGGCCCGTCTGGGTGTAGATGGCGTCGGTGCCGGTCGTCTGGAGACTCGACGCCTCGTCTCTGAGGACCGTCCGGATCGTCGGACGGATGAGTCGTGCTTCCATCTGCTGTTCGCGGTTCCAGTCTTCGACGAACGTGTCCGCCTGCGAGGGGTTGATCCGGTAGCGGATGGTCACGTCGACGTCGACCGAGGAGCCGTTGACCGTCTTGACGGTGATCGCGTCGGCTCTCGACTTCTCACCCTCACCTTCGGTCGCGCTCATCGTGTACGTCCGGGGCCGCGTCTCCACGCCCTGGACGGTCGTCATGATCGGGACCTTCCAGTGTGCGCCGGGTTCGAGTGTCGTGCCGGTGACTGCACCCCACTCCTTTTGGACGCCGGCCTGTCCTTCGGGGACCTGTCTGTATGCCAGTACGCCGGCCACGAGACTCACGACGAGGAGGAGTCCGAGGCCGACTGCGAGTGCATTCTGTCGTGCGGAGGGCATTGCGTGCTACGGTCAGGGTGGCTGGTATAAAGTACAGGTGGTTCATCGCAGGGAGGAGTCGAGACGTGAACCGCACGGTCTCGCCGGGAGCACGCCAATCGTCAGTCACCGTCTGTCGCTTCAGAGGCACGCCGGCTGTTGACACATCGACCGACCTGTGCCGCTAGATCCCACAGACTTTTTCCTCACTGTCGAGAACGTCACGACGATGCCCTCCCGCAGGTTCACCCTCGTTCTCGTCGGGCTCCTCCTCGCCAGTGGCGTCTCACTCGCCGCCGGTGCCGTGATCGACGGCCCGCCGACGGCGACGTTCACGAACGAGGACGACGAGTCGTACCGGATCACGATGATCACGCCGCCCGACCGACACGCTGCACTGCTCACCAACGTCGCCGTGACCACCCAGGGGGGTGACCGACAACTCGTGACGGTCGAGGACCTCGTCTGGGACGAACCGTATCGAAACGCCTCGGTCGCCGACGACGTGGAGACGAGTCAGATCGTCGTCGATCCGGGTGAGACGGTCACCACCAGCGTCGAGTCGTGGGAGCCCGGCGACAACACGGTGTACCTCATCGAGCGGCGGGCAGGCCCGGACAGTTCCGTCCGTGCAGACATCGTCACCTGTCCCCAGCGACAACAGGAGTACAACTGGACGTTCGAGAACAGCGGTGGGTCCGGGTCGTCGGTCTGTGCGTCGTCACTCGGCTGGTTTCTCGCCTGAGCCGTCTGGTGTGGGTCCCGTGCTCCCTCCTCGAGTCGCTCAGGCCGTCGACCAGTCGACGAGGACTGCGAGTGCAATCGCGTGAACCACACCGCCGACAGCCGTGCTGACGCCCCCGCCGACCGGGCCGAACAGGACGGCGAGCGCCCACGAGAGTGTGCCGAACCCGACGGCGAGGCCGAGTATCGCCAGGGCGTTGCCGGTCGATTCCCGGACGCTCCGCCGGACTGCTGTCACCAGTGAGTCACCGCCGACGACGTAGCCGGGGACGAGAAACACACGAATCGTGAGGAAGGCCCCCACCACGAGGAGCAACAGCCCGACGAACAGCGAGGACACGTCGACGGTGGGAACGTCGACCAGCGTCGGGACTGTCACGACGGCGAGCACGACCCCGAGGTATCGGACGAGTCCACCGAGCGTCCGACCCCGAGTACTCGCTCGACCGACCGTGAGCCACCCGGCGGTCGCGATCACCAGCGGGACGAGCAGTTCGAGCCCCACCCCCGCGACGAGATACGTCGCTTGCAGGTCGACGAGTGCGTCGACACGTCTCACGGTCCGCGGGACGCCCGACGGGACCACGGTGGCTTGCACTTCGAGTGTTCTCGACAGTGAGTCCGGTCGCGAGACCGGGAGCGGGTCGCGGCGTCGCCAGACGTCGACCGAGACGAGGACCAGTCCAGCACACGCAAACGGGAGGACGAGCACTGGGTCCGCGCGGAGTCGACGCACGACCTCCCGGAGCACGTCGACCAGCCGCCAGTGAGGGTCGTTGGGGAGCTTCTGGTCGGTCGCGCTGTTCGAGGCTGCGCCGGTGCTTGCATCCACGTCCCGAGGTCGCTGACCGGTCATCGACCGTCCTCCAGTGCGACGACGCGCTGCCGGTTCGAGAGGTACAGCGTCCCGTCGCCGACGGCCGGTGGAGAGAGTGGGACCTGCGAGGGTGAGAAGCGAAACTGGCGGTCGCCAGTCGCCGCGTCGAACGCGAGGAGTTCGACCCCCGAGCGGACCGCGTACACGACACCGTCTGCGACGACGGGCGCAGTGGCTCCGTCGAACGACGCCGTCCAGTCGGTCTCGCCGGTTGCGAGGTCGAGTGCGTACAGCGACCCCTGTTCGTCGGTGAGAAACACGCGCCCGTCGGCGACTGCGGGTGCGCTCTCGGTCGCGTTCCCGTCGAGGTCACGCCGCCACAGCGTGGTGCCGTCGTCCGGGTCGAGTAGCCACACGTACTGCCGTGAGGGGACGACGACCCCTTCGGTCGTCGCGACCGGCGGGAGCAGGAGCTGGTCGTCGAGGTCACGTCGCCACCGTCGTTCGCCCGTCGTCGCGTCGTACGCTCTCGTCCGGGACGGCCAACTCGTCACGTACACCGTCCCGTCACGGACGGCCGGACGCCGGGGCTGAGAACTGACCGTGTCGTCTTCGTTGACGACACGCTCCCACGCGACGTCACCGTTCGCTGGGTCGACCGCCACGACGTCGTTCGTCCCCGCGACTGGGGTGAACACGCGACTGCCCGCGGTGACGGCTGGAACGGGCGCGAGGCTGCCGAGGTAGCCTGACCCGGTGGCCCTCGGCCCGTGCCAGCGTTCGCCACCGAGGTTGCGATTCGTGAACGGGAGGTCGATGCCCCCCTTCGCGTTCACACCGAACAGGCCCGCCGTGGCCGTCGTCGCGAGCGTCGGGGTTCGATACACGTCTGTCCGTGCGACCGCCGGTGTCGACCGATACGCGCCGGGAAAGTCGAATCGTCGCGCGCCCGTCTCGACGTCGAGTGCGAGCATCCCGCCGCCGGCCGCGTACAGCGTCTGCTCGAAGAGAATCGGCGCGCTCGTCCCGGCGAACCAGTCGGGTGCAGCGGTCGTCCACGCCGTCCGGACGTCGTCTTTGGGGCCTGTGGCGGTCGGTGAGGACGCGGTCCCGGCCGGGTCGTACCGGGACATCGGCCAGTCGGGGACCACCTCGGGAGTCGTCGACTCCGTGTCTGTCGGGGGAGTCCGAGTGTCGCCGAGTGCGGTGCTGGCACCGACGGCTGCGACGGCCGCAGCGCCTGCACTCGAGAGGACGCGGCGTCTGGAGGGACACATGGGCTTCCGTTCGGCGATGGGTTGTTTAGTCATTGTGGGAGACGCCTGCCCGGCGGTGAGAGGACGTGACCACGGCGAGAGTCTTCAGAGTCGTTCGGTCAATGGCGCGTGCCGTCCTCGGCGTCGCAGTTGTGTCGTGTCGTGCGTGGTTCAGGTGGAGTGTCTTCCGCCCGTGTGTCACCGCATACGGCGGTGCGTACATTCAACTCCGGCCCGCCCTACAGACGTGTATGCAGCGGCGGCAACTCCTCGCGCTGGCTGGACTCACTGGGCTCGGAGGCTGTCTCGGCTACGACGTCGTCGACTCGGAGGCGGTGACGGACCGGAAGGTCCGCATCGCGGAACTGGAGGCGAAACTCGACCGCCGCGACGAACTTCTCGCAGAGCGAGACGCGCGAATCGAGGAACTCGAAGCGGGGGTGGCTCGCCGGCGTGATCGCCAGCGAGCACCACGGATCAACGCTGTCGGGATCGTCGACCGCTGGGACCGGATCGGCGACGTGGTCGAACGCCGGATCGACGCGGTGCCGCCCGGCGAACCGGCACGCATCGCGGTCAACTTCACCTACCGCCGCGACCGGCCGACGGACACACCCGGATCGACTCCCGCCGTCGGCGTGGTCGCGCGACTCCTGACACTCGAGGGGTTCCGCATCGAGCGAGTCGGTCGTCGGATCGACCTGTCGACCGACAGCGCCGGGTCGCTCCACGAGACGGTGGTGACGGTCGACGTGAACCGGTTCCCGACCGGGACGTACATCGCCGTCGTCGAACTGACCGACCTCGTCTCTGGGCGGAGCGCGTCGAACGAGTCGATCCTGCTGCCGGTCGGGTGAGGAAGTGGCGTCGTGCGACCGCGGCGGTGGACTGTTTCACCGGGCGATCGAGGTGCTGCGCAGTCGGTGTGTCTCGGACAGAGTCGGACACGCGCCGCCACAAGAACTATACTGTCGGTGTAAGGACAGTTCTGGACGGTGACGACAGATGGACCCCAAGACACTCGTGCGACCACTCCTCCTCTACACCGGTCTGCTCGGACTGCTCACGGTCGGTGCGGCGTATCTCGCGACACGCTCGGGGCTCGTCATCCTCGTCGTCGCAGGGGGCGGACTCCTCCTCGCCGTTCTCGGTGGCGGAACCGCGTCGAGCGTCGTAAACAGTAGCGGTACGGAACCGGCAGACGGGGACGGACTCGGGATGGAGGCGACCGGGCTGTCGGCGTACACGAACACGGAGAGCTCTCTCCGTCTCGTGTTGCTGTGTTACGGGAGCGGCGTGTTGCTGTGGAGCCTCGTCGTGTTGTTCACACTGCGCGAGACGCTGGTGTGATGGGGGGCGGACGACCCACCGCCGCCGACGACCAGTCACTCGTCCGTGAGACCGACCGCCGGACTCGACTTCCGGACGAACGCGAGACCGTCGAAATCGCGTTTGGGGTTCGATTCGACCGAGCCGACCGGATCGCCGTCGATGGCCGTACCCGTGATCGAGTAGCGCGCTGGCCCGCGAGCGAACCACTCGCCGAGGGGACCGGTCTCGGAAAGGTCCGTGAGATCGAGATAGCCGACATCGAGGCCGGTGTCTGTGAGGGTCGCCGGGAGCGAACCTGCCGGCAGGTCGGAGACCGGATACACTTCGTATCGCCCCGCGTCCGGCGAGTAACTCCGGACCGACCCCGAGCCGATGCTGATCCCCACCGGGACGTAGTCGACGTCGTCGCGCGCAGCGAGTCGTTCACCCATCGAGTCCATGTCGCCGTAGCGGCCCGAGGCGAGCGAGCCGCGTTTGACGTGGTCGTTGTGCGCCCAGACCGCGACGAGGTCGTCCTCGGTGCCCACCAGTCTGGCGACGTTCTCGGCCATCGCCTCGTCTCGAATGCCGACGTGGTCGAACGACTGCTCGCCCGGCTCCAACGCGTCGAACTGGCGGGCGGCCTGTCCCAACACCCGGACCTGGTGGCGCGCCCGCTCGAAGGCCTCCGGACTCGTCTGTTCGACGTACGCCTGTCGTGACTCGTCGAACCGGTCTGTCAGCGCCGTGGCGACCCGGTCGCACGCCTCGCCGTACGCCTGCAGGCTCTCGACGTCCTGCTCGTCCTTGGCCGGCAGTTCGACCGCTGTGAGGTCACTCTCGATCCGGTCGAAGAAGTCGGGGTCGACGGTTTCGAGATACGACCGGAGGTGGTCGGCGGTCGTCTCGTTGTGCTGCATGTCGAAGCCGGCGACACCGATCTGGTCGTCCGGGTGGCGCTCGTTGTACGACCGGATCCACTCGAGCAACGCGAGGACGGACTCACAGTGCCACACGTCGTGAACCGCCGAGTCGAGTAGTCGGTCGCGTGCGGTGCCGTCGCCCTCCTTGACGTAGGCGTCGAGTGCGAACGCCTCGGAGACGTTCGCCTCGATGGCGAACGTCCGACAGCCACACTCGGTGACGAGGTATCTGAACAGTCGGTGTTTGAGTCGGAACACCTCTCTGGTCCCGTGTGACGGCTCTCCCAGTCCGACGACGGTGGCGTCGCCGACGGTGGTGCCGAACGCCGCGAGGTCGGTCAAGGGGTCGAACGGGTCGACCGTGTCACACGGCACGATCGCGTCGTGGAGGGCTCGACGAACCGACTCGGCCGGGCGGCCGTCTGCTCCGTGGTCAGCCATCGATCCATCTCTCTCCCGAACGTGTGATAATAGTGGGTGGTGAACTCGGTCGTACTGCTGTCCAGTGCGTGAGCGTCACGACGAACGTCTCACTCGACGAGTCGAACCTCGCGGCGACGTTCCCCCTCGGGGAGTTGGAGGACGTACGACAGGTCGGCCATCTCGTCGCCAACCTCGTCGCCGCCGGGGTCGTCGAGGTCGAACCTGTCGGTCACCTCGAAGCGGAGCGTCTCGCCGGCCGGAATCCGACGGGAGACGGACGTGATGGGGGCGTAGGCGACTCGCGGCCCGATGCGGTTGAGCGCCGCGACGAACCGGCCGTCGAGTTCTCCCGTGTTGGTGACCGTGAACCCGAGCGTCGGTGTCGTGTACAGTTCGGCGGTCTCGGGGACCGACCACTCCAGCGACAGGGGTGGCGCAGGCGCGGAGAGGCGCTCACGCAGTGCTTGTGGTGGCGTCCACTCGCCACCAGGCCACCGCAGCGCAGCCCCTGAAGCGTCCCCGGTCGCCGGGAGGTCGAAGGCGAGCCACCCCTCTCCCTGCTTCCGACTGTACCGTGTCGCGCCGGGGTTGTAGTCCGACCAGTAGCTCCCCTGCGGTTCGAGCGGGGGCGCCTCGGCTCCGGCGAACCAGAACGTGAACTCGTCGACTGCCGGTGGTTCACCGTCTTCCACGTCGACGGCCACGAAGAGATACTGGCTCGTCTCGCCGGAGACGGTGATCGAGTCGGTCACGAAGGTCACGACCGCTGGCTGGAGTGAGATGAGAGAGGCGGACACCGACGGCGACGGTGTCGGCGTCGCCGTGGCCCTGTCGGTGGGTCTCGGTGTCTCCGACTGGTCGGTCGCCCCGGCCGGATCGTCGCGGCCGCCGGTCAGACAGCCCGCGAGTCCGCCGAGTGTGCCGGCACAACCGACGAGGAGGGCTCGTCGTCGCATAGCTCCGCGCTGTCCACCTCGCGGTAAGTGTCTTCGGGGCGAACACACCGCACCCACACAACTATCATCGATCGTGAATAACCACGCTGCATGCCCGAACTCACCGACGGCGACCGGGAGCGACTTCGCGCAGCCTTCGACCGACAACTCGACGTCGGCCTGCACCACGGCGCACAACTGGCCGTCTACGTCGACGGTGAGTTGGTCGCGGACTTCGCCGGCGGGACCACCGGCCCCGAGGGTGAACAGACCACGCCTGACACACGACATCTCGTCTTCTCCTGTACGAAACCCTACGCCGGCGTCGGACTCCACCAACTGATCGAACAGGGCGAGGCCGACTACGACGACCCGGTGGTCGACCACTGGCCCACGTTCGCCGACGAGGGGACACAGAAAGCCGAGATCACGATTCGCCACGTGTTGAGCCACACGGCCGGCATCCCCTACGGCGAGTTCGACGACCGTGCCGAGGAGTGGGGCGACTGGGACGCGGTCGTAGAGGCGATGGAGGATATCGACCCCGTCTTCACACCGGGCGAGCGACCCGCCTATCACACCTTCAACTACGGTTGGCTGGTCGGCGAACTGATCCGACGGCTCAGCGGCCAGCACGTCGACGAGTACGTCGCAGAGCACGTCTTCGAGCCACTCGGGATGGAACGGACCTCGATCGGACTCGCCGACGACGAGGCGGACGACGTGGCGACGCTCTCCGGCTTCGAGATGTACGACCGGTGCCGCGATCCGGGTGAGGGACTCGGCATCCCCGCCGCCGAGTCGGCGACGGCGTTCAACGAGGAGTCGGTTCGGCGGGCCGTCATCCCGGCGGCGAACGGGGTCGGCACCGCCCGCGACATGGCGCGCTTCTACGCCTGCATGGCGAACGGCGGCGAACTCGACGGGACGCGCCTGCTCGACGACGAGACGGTCGCGGCGGCGACTCGCACCCACGCCGAGACAGAGTCAGATGGAACGCTCTCGCGGCCAGCACGCTACGCACTCGGCTTCTGGACCGGCGGGCTGGCGAACGACATGTTCGGGTCGCTCAGCCGCGAGCGGATGTTCGGTCACGCCGGCCTCGGGAGCATCTTCGGGTGGGGCGATCCGGAGTTGAACGTCGGGTTCGCGTACGTCACGAACGGGATTCGCGAGGAGTCGTGGGAACACGCCGCCCGCGTCGCCGGGCTCTCGGATGCCGTCCGGTTGGCGCTGTTGGAGTCGCGCTGATCGGGTCCGGCGGGACACGACCGCGACCGGGCGTGCGACAGTTCAGGGTGGACGGCGGCCGAACGACCGCCACGACTCGTAGCAGGCACCGATCGGGTGGTATCCCGGTTCGACCGCCGGTCCCGCCGAGGTATCGTACGGCTCCCCCTGCCGGGAGACACGCTCGTACCAGTTCCCGGCGGGTGCGGTCAACCGGCGCTGTGCGTAGTTCCAGAACCGGTCGTAGTCCGCGAGGTAGCGTCGCTCGCCGGTTCGTTCGTAGAGGACGGCCGCCGCACCGATGGCCTCTGCGACCGGCCAGCCGTACTTGTCGTCGACGATCGGCTCGTCGTTCCGGTCGAGGGTGTAGTGGAACCCGCCGTACAGTTCGTCCCACCCGGCGGTGACCGCGTAGTCGTACAACGACCGGGCACGAGGGAGGAGCCAGTCCGGGGCCGACTCGTGGCTGCGGTCGAGCAGGCCCAGCAACTTCGCCCACTCCACGTGGTGGCCGGGCTGGAACCCCCACGGACGGAACTTGTCCGCCGGCGAGTCCCGGTAGTACTCGAAGTCGTGCGTCCAGTCTGCGGTGTAATGTTCCCAGATACGACCGTCGGTCGGCCCGGTCAGGTCGACGCAAAGCCGCTCCGCGAGACGTGTCGCCCGGTCGAGGTGGGTCCGGTCGTCGGTCGCCTCGTAGGTCGCGAGCAGTGCTTCGCAGGCGTGCATGTTGGCGTTCTGTCCACGGTAGTCCTCCGAATCGGTCCACGTCTCGTCGTACTCGCTGCTGTACAACTCGGCTGAAGGTTCGTAGAATCTGTCGTCGAGTACCGACGCGACGTCAGCGAGCCCTCGCTCGGCACCGTCGACGCCGGCACTGACCGCGCGGGCGAACGCGAGGAGGACGAACGCGTGACCGTAACAGACGCGTCGGGACGACACTGGTGTCCGGCCGTCGAGTCGCCAGTGATAGCCGCCGTGACGGTCGTCGCGGAAGGCCGACCGGAGGGTCTCGACGCCACGCTCGACCTGTCTCTGGAGCGCCGTGTCGGTCGACGGGGCGTCGCCGAACTCGGTCCCGGTCGCGTCCGACTCGGCGGCACAGAACTGGAGTCCTCGCCAGAAGTTCGTCGTGAAGCGAGCGGTCGCCACGACGTGCTTCGCGTGCTGGTCGTAGACGTCGCCCGTCTCCGCGTCGAGTTGTGCGACGAATCCGCCGTTTGCTTCGTCGACACACGTCGGGTAGTAGAACGAGTGGATCGCTCCGGCACGGTCGGCGAGCCACGGTCGGCGACGATACTCGGTCATTGTTCTGTGGACGACGGGTCCGTCTGTGAGCACTCGTCTCGCTGTCCGACTCCGTCGACCGAACCGTCGGGCACCGCAGTGTGCGGGAACAGCGACGAGGACCGGGTCGCCTCGACGCCACCGGTACCGTCGGGTCGCAGGCCGAGGCTCGCTCTGAGGAAGGCGAAGGGCGCGCCCGCAGCCCACGCTTGCGGTGTGCAAGCCGCAGGGTACGTCGTCGGCTGTGCTGTCCGGTCGAACCCACAGTACAGTTCCGGGAGTCGCTGGTGGGAGAACGACGTCGCCGCGTCCAGCACGTGGCGAGCCAGTTCGTCCGCGGCGTCGCCGTAGCCGTGCGCCGACAATCCGAGGGCAGTCAGCGAGGTGTCGTGGGGCCAGACCCCGCCAGCGTGGTACGAGACCGGACTGTAGCCCTTCTCGGCCGCGCTCAGCGTCCTGAGTCCCCAGCCCCCCGCGAGCGCGTCGTCCGTCAACCGCGCTGCGACTGGGTCGACACGCTCGGCCGGAATCGTCTCCATCCAGAGACAGTGGCCGATGTTCGACGTGACCGAGTCGACGATGTCGCCCGTACCGGTCTTGGCGACGGCGTAGAACTGCGCGTCCGGGAGCCAGAACTCCTCGTCGAACCGCGTCCGAAGGGTCGACGCACGAGCCGCGTACTCGTCGAGCGGGCGGGGCGGTGCCGTGTCGGTGTCGATCCGTTCGAGCAACTCCGCACCGTCCGCGAGTGCCCTGCTGGCGTAGCTCTGGACCTCGGCGACCGCGAGGGGGCGACCGGCGGGGGTCCCGTCGGCAGCGCGAATGCTGTCTGCGGTGTCCTTCCACGCCTTGTGCGTCAGCCCGTGGTCCGAGGAGTCGTAGTAGACGAAGGGGTCGTCGGGGCCGCGCTCGGTCGCACGGTAGATCCACTCGAGAGCGTCGCGGAGCGGCGCCCGGAGGTCGGTTGCGAGCGCGGGCGAGTCGAGCCACGCGACCGTCTCTGCGAGCAGGACGACCCACAGCGGTGTCGCGTCGACCGTCCCGTAGTAGGGCGTGTGCGGAATCAGGCCGCGCGCCGCCAGTTCGCCGTTCCGCTGCTCGTGGAGTATCTTCCCCGGTTCCGCCTCGGTCACGGGATCGGTCGTCGTCGCCCGGTGCCGTGCGAGGTACCGGAGCGTCCCGACTGCCAGTGTGGGGGCCACGGGGAGCGTCTGGTACGCGGTGAGCAGTGCGTCCCGACCGAACGGCGTCACGAACCACGGCGTTCCGGCGAGCGGGACCGGTCCCACCGGCGTCTCGGTCGTGAGGGCCGTGAGGTCGGCGGCCGCCTGTTCGACGACGGGACCGTGGCGTGCTTCGGACGTGGGGACCCCCTCGACGTCGATCGGTCCGGCGGTGTCCGACGACAGTTCGTCGGGCGACGTCGACGGCGTACGCCCGTCGAGACCGACCGCGAGTTCGACCGTCCGCGTCCCCTGTGGTGGCACCGTCGGCGACCACGCGAACGCGTCGACCGATGCCTCCACCTCGTCCGACTCGGTCGTGAGTCGGGTCGTGTATCGCGACGTCTCGCCGTCGTGGGCGAACTCGTAGGTCCCGGTCACCACTCCGTCCTCGTGTGCCCGCGTGATCGCTCGCTCGATGGTGCTGTCGAACCCCCGAACCTCGAACAGATCCGCGAAGTCGACGTCGAACGTCACGCGGACCTCGTGTTCGGTCGACTCCGGCGTGTGGTTCGAGACGGTGAGTCGTTGCACGAGTCCCTGCCCCTCGGCGACGGCGGTCGCTCGTCTGGCGACCAGTCCGCTGTGCTTGGGGACGCTCCCCGCCGAGATGTCGTTGACCGTGGGAGTCGCCGGCGCGAGGAGTTCCCGCTGGACGGCCGGCGTCCGAAGCGTCGACTGTAACGTTCGGAGGGGTTGGCCGTCGACGGTCCACTGTAACGCCGAGAGATACCGCGTATCCCGGTGGTACAGCCCTCCGACGTCGTCCCGTGTGAACCGCGTGCTCTCGCCGTCGGGGAGGACGAGATACGTGTAGCCGTCGACGAGTGTCCTCGGTGGCATAGCTCAGGCAGTGTGGTGGCCGGACGACTGCACAGTCGGCGGGTTCGTGCGTAGCATGCACACGACTCAATCGTACACCGAAATAACACTTGTGGGGAATACAACAACTGAACGGGGTTGCTCGCCGGAAGCTTTATTTCGCTGGTCTGACGATACCGTGACATGGCTGGACATGGTAACGGTCAACACACGGCGGCAGTGACAGACGCGCTGAGCCGGCGACGACTACTCCAGCTCGGTGGCACGGCGGCAGCAGCCGGCCTGGCTGGCTGCACCGGCGGTGGTGGGGGTGCCGACGAGATCGACTACTGGAACATCCACAACGGCGACGACTTTCGCGGGCCGATCAACGGGATCGTCGACGGCTTCGAGGAGTCGAACGGGACGACGGTAAACACCCGCTACGTCGACAACGACGACATCGCCGAACAGCTCTCCAGTGCGGTCGCGTCCGACACGCTCCCGAACGTCGGGCTGTTGGCGATCCAGACGATCCAGCGCCTCGGTGCGGACGGCTCGCTCGCACCGGAGAGCACGACCGCGGTCATCGAGGAGATCGGCACCGACGACTTCCGCG
Source organism: Salinirubrum litoreum (assembly GCF_020567425.1). Classification (NCBI taxonomy): domain Archaea; kingdom Methanobacteriati; phylum Methanobacteriota; class Halobacteria; order Halobacteriales; family Haloferacaceae; genus Salinirubrum; species Salinirubrum litoreum. Next base: position 318,469 of record NZ_JAJCVJ010000003.1, read on the forward strand.
ACGGCCCGCTCCAGTTCATGAGTTCGGGCGACGGCGGCTACTACGGCGTGCCGGCGGACGCGTGGGTCCAGGGGATCTGGTACCGGCGGAGCGCCTTCGAGGAGGCGGGACTCGACGAACCGGTGACGTGGGACGCGATCTTGGAGGCCGCAGAGACGTTCCACGATCCCGACAACGACACGTACGGCATCGGCTTCGGGACGCAGGTCGACGCGTACGCACGGCAGTGTTTCACGCAGTTCGCCCGCTCGAACGGGGCGCGCGTCCTCGACGCCGACGCCAACGTCGTCTTCGACTCCGACGCGATGGTCGAGACGCTCGAGTACTACCAGGAACTCGGCCAGTACACACCGGGGTCGGTGACGTTCGACGACACGCGGAACCTCTACGGCAACGAGCAGGAACACATGTTCCTCTACTCGTCGTACCTCCTCCCGGACCTGCTCTCGGACGAGGGCGAGGAGATGGTCCAAGACACGGCGCTCGCGCCGGCCACGGAGAACACCCGACGGAGCACCTACGGACAGGTGCTCGGTCACGCGATCTTCGGCGCGGGCGACGCCGCCCTCACCGCCTCCGAGGACCTCGTCACCCACATCATGAGCGGGGACTCGTACGTGTCGTGGGTCCACACCAACCCCGGCGGGACGATGCCCGTCAGGCAGTCGACGGCGGAGAGCGACGCCTACCGTGACAACGACATCATCTCGGCGTGGGGCGAGACGATCGGCCAGATCTCCTCGGCACTGGGGAACATGGACCGGTTCGACGTCGTCGAGGGGACGCTGTTGCCGGAGTTCGGACAGATCTCCAGCCAGTCGCTCGTCGCCGAGGCAGTCAACCGGGTGGTCATCAACGGCGACGACCCCGAGACGGTCGCCACCGAACAGGCCGAGGCGATGCGTAGCGCACTCTCATAATGTCGGTCGGGGGTCGTCTCGTCACGGTGGCCGGACTCGAGCGTTACTTCGAGTCGCCCGCTCAGCGACGCGAGACGCTACTCGGCATCGCGCTCATCCTCCCTTCGGTGGTGCTGATCAGCGGGGTCGTCCTCTACCCCATCGTCTACAACGTCTATCTCAGCTTCACGACGGTCCCCCTGAACCCGAACCAAGCACCGACCTGGGTGGGCCTGTCGAACTACGTCGACCTCGTGACGAGTCCCCGGTTCTGGCAGGCGTTCCGGACGACGCTCGTCTTCACCGTCGGGAGTACGGTCCTCTCGACGCTCGTCGGCCTCGGCGTCGCGTTGCTGTTCGACCGCGAGTTCCGGGGGCGACGACTGGCGCGTGGACTCGTCCTCCTGCCGCACGTCACCCCGATCATCGCGGTGGCGTTCGTCTGGCAGTTCATGCTCAGTCCGCTGTGGGGGACCATCCCGAACATCCTCGCAGAGTGGGGGCTCTACAGCGCCGAGGCCGGACTGCTCTCCCGGCGGAGCACCGCCCTGCCGACGGTCATCGTCTTCTCGGCGTGGCGGAACTTCCCGTTCGCCTTCCTCCTGTTCGTCGCTCGACTCCAGGCGATCCCCGAGTCGATGTACGAGGCCGCACGCATCGACGGTGCCGGGGCCGTCGCACAGTTCAAGGACATCACGCTCCCCGAACTGAAGGGAACCATCGCCATCGTCGTCCTGCTCCGGTTCATCTGGGAGTTCAACGCCTTCGCACAGGTGTGGCTCCTCACCAAGCAGGTGCTCACGCTCCCCATCTTCGCGTACCAGACCGCGTTCGCGAACTTCGAACAGGGACTCGGCGCGGCCATCTCGCTCCTGTTGTTCGTCGTGCAGGCGATGTTCGTCGTCGGCTTCGTCACCCTGTTCGGGGAGGACAAGGTATGATCGGACAGATCACGGCGCAGGTCAGGTCGAGTCTCCGCGTGCTCCGGACGGGGTACCGAAAGGACAGCCGACTCGGAAAGCTCGGCTTCTCCCTCGCGTTGGGGCTCACCCTCCTCGTCTCCCTGCTCCCCTTCTACGTGATGCTGCTGACGAGTCTCACCCCGGACGGACAGATCTACTCGAACACGCCCTCGCTCCTCCCGAACACGATCACGTTCTCGCAGTACACGGTGTTGTTCGGCTCCGAGACGTTCGCCTTCGGTGCGTACTTCCTCAACAGCGCCATCGTCGCCACGGTGACCGCGTCGTTCTCGCTCGTCGTCGGCGTCGTCGGCGCGTACAGTTTCACCCGACTGGAGTTCCCGGGGAACGGACTCGTCCGTCGCGGCGTCGTCGTCGTCTACATGCTGTCGTCGATCACGGTCATCGTCCCGCTGTTCCAACTGATCGCCACGCTCGGGATCGTCGACACCCGACTCAGCCTGTTCATCACCTACACCGTGAGTACGCTCCCGCTGACGCTCTACATGCTCTGGAACTACTTCGAGAGCCTCCCGATCGAGATCGAGGAGGCCGCCCTGCTCGACGGCTACTCCCGGGTGGAGACGATCTACCAGGTCGTCGTCCCGCTGAGCCTGCCCATCCTCGTGGCGGCGTTCCTCTTCGCGTTCAAGATCGCGTGGAACGAGTACATCTTCGCCTCGGTCTTCCTGAAGTCGCAGGCGAAGCTGACGCTCCCCATCGGGATCGAACAGATGAACGCCAACTTCCAGAACGTCTGGGGACAGGTGATGGCCGCGTCGTTCCTGACGACACTACCGATCGTCGTCATGTTCCTCTACCTCGAACAGTACATGGTCGAGGGACTCACCGCCGGCGGGGTGGAGGGCTGAGATGTCGCCGAACGACGGACAGAACGGTGGTGCGGCGGGGAGCCGTGCCACCGACGCGCCCCCGTACACTGAAGCGGACTCGCTCACAGAGCCAGACGTGGACAGTGGCGCAGTCGAACTCTCCAGGCTGACGAAGCAGTTCGGAGAGGCACTGGCCGTGGACGCCGTCGACCTCTCGGTCGCGCCCGGTGAGTTGCTGGTCCTGCTCGGGCCGTCGGGGTGTGGCAAGACGACCACGCTCCGGATGGTCGCGGGACTCGAAGCACTGACGAGCGGCTCGGTGTCGATAGACGGCCGCGACGTCTCCGAGACCACGCCACAGGAGCGTGACGTGGCGATGGTGTTCCAGAACTACGCGCTGTACCCCCACAAGACGGTCCGAGGGAACATCCGCTTCCCCCTGCGGAAGATGGATCTCGACGAGGCGACGATGCGGGACCGCGTCGAGTCGACCGCGTCGTTGCTCGACATTCAGGACCTGCTGGACAAACAACCGGCCGCTCTCAGTGGTGGACAACGCCAGCGTGTCGCCGTCGGGCGCGCACTGGCGCGACGACCGTCCGTACTGCTGATGGACGAGCCGTTGTCGAATCTTGACGCCAAGCTCAAACTCCGCACCCGCTCGGAACTCCGCGACCTCCAGCGACGACTCGGCATCACGACGATCTACGTGACCCACGACCAGGAGGAGGCGATGAGTATCGCAGACCGCATCGCGGTGATGAACCACGGGACGGTCGAACAGGTCGGCACGCCACGGGAGATCTACCGGGAGCCACGGTCGGAGTTCATCGCCTCGTTCGTCGGCGATCCGGCGATGAACCTCTACTCGACGGCGACGGCCGATCCGCTGGTGGACGCACTCACCGAGACCGCCCCCGAGCGCGCCGCACGGGTCGGTATCCGGCCCGAAGACGGGTACGTCGTCGGGGAGGACGGCCCGGTCGGGACGGCACCGGCGTCGCTGACCGCGACCGTCGACTCGACGGTCACGGTCGTCGAACCGCTCGGACGAGCCTACGAGGTCGGCCTCGAGACCGCCACTGCGGAGTGTCTGATACGGACCCGCGACTGCCCCTCGTGAGTCACCGGCGGCGCGTCGGTGTCCGTCGCCTTCGATACGACGGGGATCACCTACTTCGACGGCGACAGCGGGAGGCTCGACGATGGTTGAACTGACACTCACGGACGTCACGAAGCGCTACGACGACACACAGGGAACCGAGGTGGCCGTCGACGACCTCTCGCTGACCGTCGAGGACGAACTCGTGGTCCTGCTCGGCCCCTCGGGGTGTGGCAAGACGACCACGCTCCGGATGATCGCCGGTCTGGAGACGGTGACGGACGGTCGGATCTCGATCGACGGCCGGGACGTGACCGACCTGCACCCGAGCGACCGCTCCATCGCGATGGTGTTTCAGGACTACGGGCTGTACACGACGATGTCGGTCCGCGAGAACATGGCGTACGGGCTGAAACACTCGACGAGTCTGTCGGCGAGCGAGCGTCGTGACCGGGTCGAAGAGATGGCGACCATGTTCGGCATCGAGGACCTCCTGGCGCGGGACGTCTCGGACCTCTCGGGCGGGCAGAAACAGCGTGTCGCGCTCGGCCGAGCGATGGTCCGTGAACCCGACGTCTTCCTGCTCGACGAACCGCTTGCCAGTCTCGACGCGAAGCTTCGCTCGGAGATGCGGACCGAACTCCAGCAGCTACAGTCGAGACTGGACATCACGACGGTGTACGTCACCCACGACCAGAAAGAGGCGATGACGATGGCCGACCGTGTCGTCGTCCTCGACGGCGGTCGCCTCCAGCAGGTCGGTCCCCCCGAGGAGGTGTACGCCTCGCCGACGAACCGGTTCGTCGCGGACTTCCTCGGCAACCCGCCGATGAACCAGCTACCGGCGGTCGTCGTCGACGGTGGTCCCTCGGCGCAGGGGCTCCGATACGCGGGCGATGCGGCGGTGTCGCTCGGCACGGTCCCGGCGTCGACGCGCGGTGTCACGCCCGGCGACGAGGTGATCGCCGGGATGCGTCCGGAGTCGCTCTCGCTGACGGCGTCCGGCCCGGAGACGGCCGGGGCGGCCGAGACGGAGACCACCGGGTTCCCCGGGACGGTCACGGTGACCGAGTACCAGGGCAACGACAACTTCGTCCACTTCGCGGTCGGGGACGAGGCGTTGACGGCGGTCGTCGGTCCGGACGTCGAGTTCTCGCCCGGAGAACGAGTGTCGGTGCACGTCGCGCCGGAGGATCTCTATCTGTTCGATCCTGCGACCGGCGACGCCCTGTCGACCGGGGCGGACGCGCGGGAGCGACGGCCGGGTGCGTCACGGTAGGCGGTCGTCAGTCGCGTCCGAGGCGGAGTGACGATGCGGCGACGTCTTCGACCGTCGCGCGCCATCCACCGACCGTCACTCGGCCGTCTCCAGTGTCGACGGTCAGTGACGCGATGGTCGGCGGCGCGATCCCGAAGTCCGTCTCCACCGGGCCGCTGATCTCGTAGTCGACGATCCGGCCATCGAGCGCCACCGCGGCCTGTGAGTCCGTCCAGTGGCCGTCGACACTGACGGTGAACTGTCTGCCCTCGTCGAGTTCGTCTCTCAGGTCGACGATCAGCCGCCGGGGGTCGAGATATCTGCGCGGGAGCGTGGCGGCGTCCTGCACCTCGGCGGAGGTCTCCCAGACGGTCTGGACGAAGTTCTGGAGCAGGTGTACGAGCGTCGCCTCCTGGGTGATGAGGTACGACCGGTTCGTCGCGCGGGGGTGCCCGCTCCCGTAGATACCGTAGCGCCGATCCGCCGCGACGACCGTGTCTGCCGCACTGCGAAACCGCACCGGGACGTCCGCCGGATAGGTGAGATCCGGAGGCTCGGCGACCCCACTGATCAGCAGTCTGACCGTCACACCCCGCTCGATGGCGTCTGTGACCTCGTCGGCGATTCGTTCGTAGAGGTCGGCGGGCACGGCGACGACGAGCCAGCACTCCGCACGCTTGATCGCTCGCTCGATGTGGCGGACTGCCGTCTCCCGACGACGGGCCATCGTCACGTAGCCGTCTTCACCCTGATCCGTCGCCGTCTCGTCGTACAGTTCCGCGAGCCCTTCGGTGACCGACTCGATCTGTGAGTTCAGCGCCGTGACTCGCCGCTCGCGCAGGTCCTCGAGCACCGTCTCGGGTCTCGGTGCCATCACGACTTTCCCGCGACTCCCGGACCGGAGTTCGACCAACCCCATCGACTCGAGGTCGGCGAGTACGTCGTAGATACGTCCCTGTGGAACGTCCGACAGTTCTACCAGGTCGTTCGGCCGCGCCTGTCCCGCTTCGACCGCCGCGACGTACGCCTGGGACTGGTACGTCGTGAGGCCGAGGTCCTGTAGTTGACTCGTGAGTGCTGGATCGGTCATCGGTCGGTGTCGTCGTCACTCCGCGTTCGGCGTCGTCTGCTCATACTCTCTCCGCGTGCACGTCCACTGTGTCGGCCCGCACCTATATAAAACCACGAATCGTGGTTGTCTTTATGTCTACGTACGGACGCCCCCCGGACGCCTCGTTTGCGGACGCGACGACGGTGCTCTCGCCGCCGGGCAGTGGACAGGGACACTGGGTCGGCGCGCCGTGTGTCCACCGGCACGGAGACCAGACGTACCTCGCCGTCCGGTGGCGGACCCCCGAGGAGCGCGGCCACGCGGTCACGGTGTACGAGTACGACGGCCCGGCGTCGCTCTCGGAGTGTGCGCGGATCACCGCCGACGACCTCGGCGTCGTCAGTGTCGAACGTGCCGCACTCTGTACGAACCCGCGAACCGGCGACCTCCAGTGTTACCTTCCCGTCGACCGGGGCGGGAACGACTGGGTCATCCAGAAACTCGGTGACGTCGCCGACCCGGAGACGTTCGATCCGACGACCGCACACACCGTCCTCGCACCGACACCGGGAACCACCGACGGCGGAACGGTCAAGGACCCCGTCGTCGACGTCGTCGGCGGACAGTACGTCATGTTCTACGCCGGCGCGGACGGACTGTCCGAACAGGCGCACCTCGCCACCAGCGTCGACGGGGAGACGTGGACGAAACACTTGGACAACCCGGTCGTCGACCGCGCCTACTGGCACGACCACCACGTCCGCGTGTCGACGGTCGTCCCGGCCACCGACGCCCCGGTGTGGCTGGTGTTCTACGACGGGAGCGGCGTGGCCGACCACGGCCGGACGTGGAACCTCCGGACGGGGATGGCCGTCTCGCCAGATCTCAGGCGCGTCACCGACACGTCCCCGGACGGGCCGGTGTACGAGTCCCCGGTCGCCGACCGCGCGACCGGTGTCGACTCCTTTGCGACCTGCCGGTATCTCGATGTCCTGCGACACGACGACGAGTGGGAACTCTTCGCCGAGGTGGCGCGCCCGGACGAGTCGTTCGAGTTGCGTCACCTGCGCACCGACCCACCGTGAACCCCGTCCCGACGGCGGCCGCCTCACCCGGTGCCACTGTCTCGTCACACCGACGCCGTGAAACGACGTCGTCCACGAGGAGTCACAGCCCACGCAATGTGCGCGTCCGAACTCGTCGAGGACTACCTCGTCGTGTGGTCACTCTGTGCGGTCTGGCTGGGAGTCGCCGTGCCGAGAAACGGTAACCCGAACCAATCGGCGCCTGTCGCGATCGAGGTCTGGAGGAGGAGTCCACCGATGAGCACACCGACACTACCAACAACGGGCTGAACGAGCGGAGGGCACCGAAGCTCAGAGAGCACAGTGGCCCGGATGAGCGACTCTGGGCGATGATTCCCTCCTCAGCGAATGCTCCTTCCTCGAGATGTCGTCGGAACCGTAGAGGAGTGTCAGATCCTTTGCCTTCTCGATCGACAAGTAATTAAAATCTCGACGAGAGACGCAGCACAAATGCCCTCCACTCCCGCAATCGAGTTCGACAGCATCTCGAAGCAGTTCGGGGACGTCACTGCGCTTCACGATCTCGACCTGACTGTAGAAGAAGGAGAGATCTACGGCTTTCTGGGTCCGAACGGTGCCGGAAAGTCTACCGCAATCAACATTCTGCTGGGGTTTCTGCCCCCGACCGATGGACAGGCGACCGTCCTCGGATACGGGACCCAGACCGAGTCGACGACGCTCCGGCAGCATCTCGGCGTGCTCCCCGAAGGATATCAAGTGTATGGCCGTCTCACCGGACGGGAGCATCTCGAAGTCGCTGCGGAGTCGAAGGGTGCGACGCCAGAGTACGATCGACTGTTAGACCGAGTCGGAATCCGGGAGGCGGCCGACCGGAAGGCGGGAACGTATTCGAAGGGGATGACCCAGCGCCTCGTCTTCGGGATGGCACTGGTCGGAGAGCCAGATCTCTTGATTCTCGATGAGCCGTCGAGCGGACTCGACCCGAATGGTGCAAAGGAGATGCGTGAGATCATCCTCGAAGAGAACGACCGCGGAACGACGGTGTTCTTCTCGAGTCACATCCTCAGTCAGGTCGAAGCCGTCTGCGACCGGGTCGGCATCCTTCGGGCCGGGAGTCTGATCGCCGAAGATTCGATTCAGGGGCTGCGGCAGACGGTCGACACGGGTGACGTCTTGACGGTCAGTCTCGATTCCGTCACCGACGACTGTGTCACAGCCGTCGAGACACTCGACGGTGTCTCAGACGTGCAGACCGAACGCCGGGAGTTAACTGTCACCCTGGACGGAGGGTCGAAGACCGCTGTGTTGCAAGCGCTGGAGTCGACTGGAGCCGAGGTGAGAGACTTCTCGACGGAGGAAAAATCCTTGGAGGAGCTATTCACCGCCTACACCGAACCCGAGGGGCGCTCGGCGTGAGCATCCGAGTCGTCGCGAAAGTCGACCTCCGGGAGACAGGTCGGTCGTGGCGCCTGCTGGGGTTGGGCGCCGCGTACGTCTTCTTTTTCACAGGCGCGGCTGCCATCTTCGTCTCGTTAGGGCAGCTTCCAGGTGTCGTCCCAGTGAGTCCGGGGTTTACTGGGGCGCTCGTACACCCATTGGGGCTGTTGTTCCCCGTCGTCGGCATCCTGCTCGGCTATCGGACGATCATCGGTGAGCGCGTGAGTGGAACCATCCGGCTTCTGCTGTCGTTGCCTCACGCTCGGGTCGACCTCGTGGTGGGAAAACTCACCAGTCGTATCGTGCTCGTGTCGACGACGGCAACCCTCGGGGCGATGTGTGGGTATCTCGCTTCGGCGCTGTTCGAGGGGTCGATTAGCGGGCTGGAGTACGCGTTGGTGATTGCGCTGGCGCTCGTGTTACAGGCGACCTTCGTCGCGATCAGTGTTGGGCTGTCGGCGGGAATCGAGTCGGAAACAATGGTCGTCGCTACTGCGCTCGGTTCGGTACTCCTGTTCGCGGTCCTCTGGCAGGGCGTCGTACAGACACTTGTGAGTCTCGTCTCGGCGATGGGTGCCTCAGCGATCGCAGAACCATTCACCGTAATCTTAAACGCGGTCAATCCCGTTCTCGCGTTCTCACGACTCGCCTCGCTGGTACTCGGTACCGGGGGACAGGTCTCGTCGCCGTGGCACGAGTGGGTAGTTCCCGCACTCGTCTTGCTCTCTTGGCTCGTTCTTCCGGTCTTGCTCGGCGTGAAACGGTTCGAGGGTGCAGAGATATCGTGACAGTTCACGGGGTAATACGGGGACACTACATTCGTGGAGCGGCTACGAGAGGTGCGCAGTCCGAAAGCGGTAATACCCGATGCCGAGAGGAACGAGCCCCCAGAGAAGCAACAGCGGGAACCCGACCCATTCTTGCATGTACACCGCAGTCGAGTCGGGATAGAACGTGAGCTCTCTGTACGCCGGGATGACAGTCCGGACAGCATACATGAACGAGGTCGACGGATTCGCCAGTCCGATGAACTTGAACCAGTCGGGGAGCCCCCCGTCGGGCACCTGCGGTCCATAGACCGCCAGTTGTAAGAAGAGCAGCAAGATGTCCCATCCGATGATGAACAGAAGATACGCAGCACTCGCACCGACCAGTGCCTTCTCCTTCGATTCCAGGATCGAGGAGATGCCGATCGCGAGAGCGATATACATCGTTCCGTAGAGGGCGGTGAGTCCAGTGTAGATTCCAAAGATGCGGACATCGAACGTCTCGTAGGTTGCGAGTGCGATCGTGCCAGCAACCGCATACCCGATTCCGATCGACACGAGCACGACCAGCGTCTGGCCGATGAACTTCCCAAAGACGACATCCGCCCGTGAGTTCGGTAAGCTCAGCAGTAGTCTGAGGCTGCCCGTCTGTCGCTCGTTCGCTATCGCACCGTATCCGACGGCGAGTCCGATCATCGGAACGAAGAAGACGGTTGGCTGTCGCATGCTGTTGAGCAGTGCCAACGTACTGGTGTCGTACTCACCAGTCAGGTACGTCGGCGGGACGTGCTGAATGAGAGCGAGACCGCCGGCAAATAGGGTGAACACACCGATGAGGGTGATAAGCGAGTACGACCGGATCGAATCCGTGAATTCCTTTTTGGCGACAGCTCTGAGACTCATCAATTTCCCGTTTATACGTAACCAAGTTGTGATTTTCGGTTGACACGCAGCAGTGGCCGATCGAAAATGTGGATAGAGAAGTTCAGAACTGTAGACCTGCGGCCTGCCCCCGAAAGAGAGGTTCACAGCCGAGACGAGCCACCGTCGGGGTTACGGGGAGTCGAGGAGAGAGCTCCGCTGTTCAGGGTGGGAAGGATGTCACCGCTGTAGACGATCCGCCGCTCGTCGACGTCCTGGTGTGCGGCGATGCGAGCCAGTGGGAACGCAGTCGCCAGACAGTCCGGGTCCGGGTGTAGTGGCAGACGATGACAGTTCGTCGCCGCTCTCGATGAGGGCCGACAGCGCGTCGAGGGCGGGGATCGTGGCTCTGTCGTCCCTTCGACGGACGGTGAGAAGATTCTACGGCCTGACCACGCGGTGGAGGCCGTCGCCCGACCGGAATCGACCGCTACGCCGAGGCGGCCGCGCCCGCCTCGACGCGCGTCTTGAGGTTCTCCAGAGTCGTCCGGAGTTCCCGCTCGTTGTATCGCCTGACGAACGGTTTGACGACGGCGTCGAGCACCGGAATCGGGATCTCGTAGCGCCCGACGTAGGTGACGACCGTCTCGTCGCCGTCCGCCGTGAACGTCCACTCGATCTCACCCGACAGGTCGCCGGACATCTCCCACAGGATGTGCGCCTCGGGGTCGTACTCGACCGCTTCGATCTCCCCGTCGAGGTCGATACCGGCCATCGTGTAGGTGTAGGCCACTCGCTTCCCGCCGTTCGACAGTTCCTCCAGCGTCTCCGAGTGGGTGAGACTGGGCGTGATCTCGGGTTGGTTCTCCGGGCGATCCATGTACTCGAACACCTCAGCTACCGGCGCGTCGATCCGTACCGTCTCTTCGACTTCGAGCATGGTTGGTACCTCCCCTCACCCTACGCAGCCTCGCCCCGTAGGCGTTGTCATCGACAGTCGTTCACACGGTCACCGAGGGCCGACAACTGGACGACCTGTCGTCACCAGACGCTCCCGTCGTACTCGAACGTCAGGTCGGCGGCGGCGTCCGGGGGGATGCCCAGCGCCGCGAACCGGTCGCGGATCGACTCGCGGAGGTCTCCTTCGGCGCGTTCGGCACCGGGAGGTCCGTGGACGGTCACCCCTATTGTGCCCGCGCGGTCGACGTTCAGGACGTACGTCCACCGGCCGTCGCGGTCGGTCAGTTCTGCCCGCCCGACGACGAACCAGAGTTCGCCGGCGTCCGCGCCGTCGGTGGTGTACTGGTAGACGACGCCGCCCTGCCCGTCGCCGCTCGTCCGGACGATGGGTGACCCCTCGGCCTCGAACGCTGCGTACACCGGCGCGAGGCGGAGTCGCTCGTCGGCGTACGTCTGTGGCGTCTCGCCGTCGGCGGCCCGTGATCGCAGCTCATCGACGTACCCCTCGGCGGTCGCACGGTCGACCCCGAGGGCGAGTTGGAGCCGGTCGGTCAGCCAGGCCGGTGGGAGGCGGTCGGAGTCGACCGGGGTGTACTCGCGCCCGTAGACCACCAGTTCGGTGCGGTCCCCGTCGGCGACGGTCAGGTGTAACTCGACCCCGCTCTCGTGGTGGAACACGACACGGGTGACCTCGTAGTCGTCACCCAGTGCCGCGTCGAGCGCGGTGACTCCATCGGGGTGGAAGCCAACCGAATCGACCCTCTCGACGGCGTAGCCGGACGATTCGGCCGTCGTCAGCACCTCGTCGTAGTCGTAGACTGCGGTCGTGTTCGCGGTGTAGGTCGCCTGGTCGAACGAGTAAAGGATCACACCGAACGCGGCGTACGCGGCCACCACGACGAGCACTGCGGCGACCAGCAGGAGTCCCAGTGTCCGGAGCGCTTTCATGACAATAGTACAACAGGCGGGGCGATATACCCGGGTCTCGGCTCTCACGGGGTGAGAAACGGGACTGCGGCGGTGGTACGGGGGATCGAGCGACGACACCGACGCCCTGCTCGTCGCCAGCGTGGCGGTCCTGCTGCTCGTCCGGTACCGCCCCTGGGACTTCACGGGGCGGGCGCGTGTCCGACTCTCCGAACCGGTCTGACCGCTCGCACGGGAGCCCACCCGCAACGCTTTGCTTCTTCGTAGATACCGACACCCATGCACCGCAGAGCGCTGCTCCGCGGCCTCGGCACGCTGGGTATGCTGGGCACAGTGGGTGTCGCTGGCTGTACCGGCAGGCTCGACGGCCCGGCGTTCCGCGAGAGCTTCGAGGCGGGGCTCGGCGACTGGGAGTCGGGTGCGGCCATCGGGCCGGAGGTCGACCTCGCGGAGTTCGAGTGGGAACTCGACGTCTCCGACGCGCAAGCGGCCGACGGCGAGCGGTCCCTCCGCATCTGGAACGAGGGCGACTACGACGACGGGGTGACCTGGGGCGTCCACCCCGTGTCCGTCGAGTCCGGGCGAGCCTATCGTGCCAGGGTCACGGCACAGCTCTGGAGCGAGTCGGAGTCGTTCAACACGCTCCGCGACGCCGTGATGCGACTCGGTCCCGAGCCGCCGTCGGTCGAGGAGGACTTCCCCCAGCCGGGCGTGAACACGAGCCAGCTCGGCGAGACGCCCTACGGGGGCCTGCGCGAGCCACTCTGGCTCGCAGACGGCTGGCGCGAGTACCGCTTCGAGTGGACCACTCCCGAACTGACGACCGACACGCTGTACGTGGCGGTTGGGACGGCCGTGATCTGGGAGGGTGACGCGACGCACTTCGTCGACGACCTCAGCGTCGAGATTACGCCGCGGTGACGCGACGACGAGCGTGTGGCGGGGCAAAGTGAAGCGACGACGGGGTAGTATCTGGTCGGGGTGAGGCGCCGACGAACGACCCCTCACAACTCCCGCGTCGCGTCCGGCCACGTCGCGAAGGAGCCGTCGAAGAACGTCTCACGCTGGTGGGCGAGGTACGCACGCTGCGCCCCGTGGATCGCCTCCGTCAGCGAGGCCCCCGCGTCGAGTCGCGTCGCCGTCTGTGCCCGCTTCCACCCCGCCGGTGTGCGTCCCCGCCGGACCCGGTCCCGGAGCGGTTCGAGCCACGCCGCGGCTCGCTCCGACTCGAGCCCGCGCCGGCGGAGTCCCTCACTCGCCACGTCGAGGACGTCGTCCAGACAGCGAGTGAGGTCGTCCGTCCGCTCGCCGTCGGCGGTGATCCAGCGGATGTCGGCGTCCAGCCCGTCCCGGGCGGCGGCGTAGAAGTTCTCCTCGGCGCGGTCCCACGAGAGGTCCGCGGCCGGGTGGTCCGTGGCCGGGAGCGCCGTCATCAGCCCCGCGAAAGCGGCGAGGAACGCCATCGCGTCCCCGAGGGTCGGCTGTCCCGGCAGCGGCCGGAACTCCAGTCGGGCGTTGGCGTCGGACTCGGAGGCGCCGTCGAACACCGGCCGGACCCAGCGCCAGTAACTCCCGTGTTTGTGTCTCAGGTGGACGAACGCGTCGTCGAACCGCTGGCCGGCCTCGATGGACGCCGGGACGATGAGGTAGTCCTCGACGATGCGGTCGACCGCGTCGGTCAGTCCATCGAGGTCCGCCGGGAAGCGTACCTTCGGCGGGCCGTCGACTGGGTTCATCATCTGTTCGTACACGGGGACACGGTTCTCGACCCACCCGTCTTCGAGAACGGTCGCGCGGTCGGTCTCCTCGTACAACTCAGGCGGAAACAGCGGCGAGTTGACCCCGAGTGCTAACAGTGGGCCGGCGATGCGGAGTGCGTAGTTGAAGTGTCGGGGGAGCGTCGCCGCCCGCTCGACCTGGTAGTGCGGCTGGATCGACGTCGTCAGGCTCACCGGGCCGGAGTTGTCCGCACTCAGGGTGACGCCGGGCACGTCGATCTCGGTGGCGAGCGCCCGCTCGCTGCTCGCGAACCCGTGGTACCGCACGGCGTTGCTGACGTTGATTGCCAGCGTCAGGCCGTTCTCGTGTGTCGCCTCGAAGAGATACGACGGCGTCGAGTGGTCGTCCGGCCCGATCGTCCACATCCCGTCGCTGACCAGTTGGACGCCGTGGTCTGCGGCCCACTCCCCGGTCGCGGTCACCTTCCCGTCGAGTTCCGCCGCGATGGCGTCGAAGCCGGCGGCCGTACACGGGTGGACGCCCGTCGTCACCTCGGCGTTGTGCAGGCCCAGTTCCTGCTCGAAGCCGAGAAAGTCCATGAGTGACCGATCGAGTCGGCGGATCGCCCCGGTCTCGCTGTCGGCGGCGTAGAACTCGTGTTCCAGTCCGATGGTCGACTGGGGGTTGTCGAACGTCCCGGCCTCGAGGTGGTCCACGACGACGGCGGCCTCCTCGCGGACGCGTCGCTCGAACGCCTCGTAGTCGATCCCCTGCGAGGTCACCAGTTCGTCGACAGGGTTGTCAACTATTAGCACGATTCATGCGAACGGGCCCTAATAATTCATTCCCCGACGGGGGTACAGACGGCGCGCGGGACCTCACGGCCACCATCCGACAGGGCTGGATCCGACTCGCTAGAGTCGTCGTTCGGCTACCACAGGTCGAAGTCGTCGCTGATCGTCGTCGTCCGAGACGGGCGTGACCGTGCGAGCAGGGAGACCGTCCCGGACCGTCTCGGACCAGCAAGATACTTGAGACTCCCAACGAGACCGAGGGACGGAGATGCCCGGTCAGGACTCCGCAGGACCAACAGGCCCCACGAGCGACGAGACGAACCAGACGCACGGTGACGACGTCCTCGCGGATCAGTTGTCGACCGACCAGGTCTACCAGCGGGTGGTCGCAGACGCCGACCACGAGGTCACCTCCGGGGGGCGAGAGCTGTTCTTCAGCGCGCTCGCGGCGGGCTTCGCGATCACGATCACCTTCCTGGTGTACGCCTCCGTCACGGCCACGACGGACTCCAAGTTCGTCGGCGTCCTCCTGTATCCGCTGGGGTTCGTCTACATCATCGTCGGCGGCTACCAGCTCTACACGGAGAACACGCTCCCGCCGGTGGCGCTGACGCTCGAACGACTGGTCTCGATCCCCACCCTCTTCCGCCACTGGCTCATCGTGTTGGCCGGGAACTTCGTCGGCGGTGGGCTGGGTGCGGTGGCGCTCGCGTACGGCGGCGTGTTCGACGAGGCGGCAGCACGCACGGCCGTCGGCTTCGCGGAGAAGGGGATCGCCACCCCCGCACCCGATCTGTTCGTCAAGGCCGCCTTCGCGGGGTTGATCGTCGCCGGCGTCGTCTGGGTCAACTTCTCGGCCCGCGATACGGTCTCGCGGTTGCTGGTCGTCTACCTCGCGTTCCTCGCCATCCCGATGGGGAACCTGTTCCACGTGGTCGTCTCGTTCACCGAGGTGGTGTACCTGGCGCTCACCACCGGGGTCGACCCGGTCCCGGCGCTGGGCGGGTTCGTGCTACCGGTGCTGCTCGGGAACACGGTCGGCGGCGTGGTGCTCGTGACCGTGGTCAACTACTACCAGACCTCCGACCGGCGGCTGGAGATCGACCGCTTCCGGAACGTCCGTCGACTCTCCGTCCGCGAGTGGATCGCGGGGCCGCTGGCCGGCCGCTCGTACGTCCCGGTGATCGACACCGTCGAAGAGATCGTCCGCGATCCGGACACCTACCGGATCCTCGTCCCGATCGCCAACCCCCGGACCGAGAGCGAGGTGGTTCGCCTCGCCTGCCAACTCGCCAGCAGTCGCAAGAAGGGGAAAGTCCACGTCGTCCACGTGGTTCAGGCACCCCGGCGCTGGTCGCCCGACGCCGACAGCCGACAGCAGGCACGGCTCAAACAGGAGTCAGAGCGGCTCTTGGAGAACGCCCGGACGATCGGTCAGCAGCACGACGTGGCCGTGGAGACGTCGACCGTCGTCACGCCGCGCTCGTTCGAGGAGGTGTTCACGGTCGCCCGGCGCACCAGTCCAGATCTGGTGGTGATGGGCTGGGATCGGGAGGGGCTGTGGAGTTCCGCGCGTGCGGAACGGCCTCTCGCCGAACTGACGAACCGGCTCCCCTGTGACTTCCTGGTGATCAACGATCGCGGCCTCGACCCGTCACGGATCCTGCTGCCGACGGCCGGAGGCCCCGACTCCGACCTGAACGCCGAAGTCGCACGCGCACTCCAGCAGGTTGCGAACGCCGAGGTCGAACTGCTCCACGTCGTCGCAGAGGAGAGCGACGTCGGCGCGGGCGAGGCGTTCCTCCGCGACTGGGCCGACCAGCACGGCCTGGACGACGTGGAGACGACGGTCGTCGTGGGGGACGTAGAGGGGGCAATCGTCCAGCGGGCCGGGGACAACACGATGCTCATGCTCGGGGCGACCGAGGAGGGCCTGCTCTCCCGACTGGTCCACGACTCGCTCCACCTGGACGTGGCCACGGACGTCGACTGTTCGGTGTTGCTGGCAGAACGCCCCTCTCCACGGTCGATCCGCGATCGACTGTTCGGGACGCCGACCCGGGACCGCCGCCCCGCGCTCGCGTTCCGTGACAGTCTCGAGACGGTCGACGGGGACACGACCGACGAGTGAGCCAGTCGGGGCGCGCAGATTCGACTGGCTACCTGCCGAGCGTCACGTGAGGAGCGACGTGAGTTCCTGGCTGTCGCCGGGTTCGCGGGCCCGAGTGGCTGTCTGGGGTACGACGTCGTCGGCGGCGAGTCGGTCACCCAGCGAAAGGTACGCATCGCGGAACTGGAGGAAAACATCAACCGACTGACTTCACGGTTCGCGTGGAGAGCATAGAGGGCGTCACGAACCTCACCGTTGAAGTGGTCGATCCGGTCGCAACGGACGGGGGAAGCGGTCGGCAAGACCGGCATGATCCCCCCGAAGTCTCGGTGATTCTCAGATCCATCGTAGTATGGATGCAATCACTCACTACGGAGAGCGCAAGGTGTAGAGGCCCTACTTCATCCCAGTCCGTGTATCGAGGAGAGACCGAATGGACGCCGTCTAGATAGCTACTGTGACCGTATTTGTTTCAGTCAGCCATCGGCCCTGCTCACGACTTCTTCTTGATTATAAACAAAGACACAAACATATTTGAGAGTGTAGTGCGAACACTGTTGATAGAGGTGCCCAGCATGTCCGAATCTCCGCGAGATGGAGTCCAATCGTGGACTGAGTCGATGAGCGCCCGCGACCGTATTCGAGCCGTCGCCGAGACGCTTCGTGAACCCCGGTCGGTTAATTGGATCAGCGAGCACGCCGACGCCGCCTGGAGTACGACCAACGATGAACTACAGGATCTCGTCGATCAGGGGCAGCTGCGCCGCGTTGAGGCCGGCGAGACGACACGTTACCAGCCGGACTACACGCGTCTGCTCTTCGAGGAGATCCGCACACTCATCGAAGAGAATACGCGCGAGGAGTTGCGGAACGAATTGGCCGCGATTACCGAAGAGATCGAGGAGTGGCAGGCGACCTACAATGTCGAGACATGGGAGGAGCTCGAACAGTCTCTCGCGGACGGCGACCTCACAAGTGCCGAGCTTCGCGAACGCCGAGACGTCATCGCGTTCTGGCGCGAGAACGAGGAGGATCGCCGCCTCATCAAGCACGCACTGGAACTCTACTCCGATGTCGAAGCCGCCCGCGAGCAGCTGACCGACGTGGCTGACCGCGCCACGAGCTAATTCTCCTCTCTCACAGTATGATTTTTCTTGCCGGTCGCGACCGCTATACACAGCGGACCCTCCTCCGCGACGTTCACGACCGATTGTCGAGGCAGGCTGGGTGTGAGGACGTGCGGTATCGCCCGTCTCGACGACGGCCTCGGTACGTCATTGCGGATGTTGACCCGACGACGTTCCTGAGTGACTCCTACGACCCGGAGACCGCCCGACTGGAGATTCGTTTCTGGTACCCCGCCGGCGTCGACCACGAATACTACCGTATCAACTGGGTCGAACCAGACCGGAACCTGATGGTCGGCTTCCACCAAGATGCCGACCAACCGGACCTTGGGCCCTGTCACATCCAACTCAATTACGAAGACGCACCCGTCAATCGGCATAACGCGACGTTTCTCGATGCACACCCGCTCGCTGTTCTTGATGACCGACTGCAGCAGTTCCCAGCGGCAGTAGAGGCGATTCATTGGGAAAATGGGATCCCCTCGCTTCCGACTTGGCCCGTCTAGACAGTGAGTTCTTCGAGCGTTTCGTGATGCGTCCGAACCGTGGTTGGCGTGACGTTCCCAGTCTCCGCGACGGTACTTTGCGTCAGCCATCGCCCCTCCTCGCGACCGGCCTTGTAGAGGCAGGCTGCGGCGAACCCGGCCGGATGGACGCCCGTCGTGACGCCGCGCTCCTCGGCCTGTTCCGCGAGGGTGCGGGCCCGCTGTCGGATTTCGTCCGGACACTCGAGGTCCGAGGCGAGGCGCGGTACGAACTGACGGACAGACTGGTGTCAGCGAGTGCGTCTCAACTCGTCAAGGGTATTCCTGAATCAGACCGGGTACGGGTGCGACCGCGTCGTCTGGGGTCCACCGACATGGTTCGACGCTGGCTCACAGCGATACGGAGAACCCACCCCAATCGTCAACACAAACGATGCCCATTTATTACGTGATGGATAACTCGCGGACGCCGATCAACTCCAAGGAGGAAGCTGTGCTCGAACACCTCGAGCAGTATCTCGACACAGCGAGCGATGACGAGACGCTCACCCGAGAGGCGGCCGTCGGCCATCTCGTACAGCAGGATTTCGAGCGTCCCGATGCGCGAGCCCACATCGAACAACTGCTTCTGAAAGGGAATCTCTACGAGGTCGACGAGGAACTGCGGATTCCACCCCGCCCCTGACGGGGATAGCAGCTGTAGTTCTCAGTCCCATAAGCGACGGCTGTCGCAACGCAATGACAGAGGAGGCTGTAGGTTGTAAGAGAATTAACCAACACTGACCGTTGGTATCGACCACGTGTTGGTTAATTCCCGAGAACGCACAAAATCGAGTCTCTGTGAACGAGAACTCATTTTCCCTGTCTACGACGCCGATCAGCTCCAGTCGATCCTTCAGTCGCGGTCGGCGGCGTTCAAAGATGGTGTCCTGAACGACGACGTCATCCCCCTCGTCGCGGCTGTCGCAGCGAAAGAACACGGCGATGCGCGGAAAGCGATCGACGTGCTGCGGTTCACTGGCGAGATTGCCCAAGAGAACGACGACGACGGGGTTCGAATCGAACACGTCTATGACGCAGACCGGGAGGAGGGCAAAGAGCGAATCCGGGAGTTGATCGAAGGGACCTCGCCGCACTCTCAACGGTTGCTCCGGTCACTCGCCTTACTGATCCAGTCGTCCTCAGAGTCTGACCCTGCAATCCCGAACGAAGATGTGTACGAGTTCTACAGGGACTTGAGCGAGCGGAACAGCTACGAGACGCTGAAGAAACGCCGTGTTCGTGACCTACTCAACGAACTGGAATTCCTCGATCTCATCGAGCAAGAAACAGAGAGTCGTGGTCGGGCTGAAGGGCTCCGTGTAGTGAACCGACTTCTGCATGAACCTGGGTTGGTGGTCGATGCCTGTAGTACTGAAGAGTAGCCACGACTGGTTGCAGTCGTCAAAGTCCGGTCCTGTGGTCTAGCAATACATCAGGATTGAGGAGAGGTTCTGTGAAGCCAGAAATGAGGCTACGCTTGGACCACCCGATCACTTCTATCTCGTCATACCCTTTTGATATTGAGTGGACGGAACGCTTTGATCAGGACGGTGGTGATCGGAAGACACCAAGATCAATCTCGTAGGGTCGAATGTCTTCGACTCGGTATTCTAACTCGCCGTGCTGGCCCCCGGGTACGTCCGCAATTCGTGTACGCCGGAACGTCCGTCTCTGGTGACTGCCTGCACAATATCACTCTTCGACCATCCCACCTGTCGAGTCTAAACCCTCGATTTCATGCTTCTTGAGCCGTAAGACGGTTGTCTTCCATGAGCCATCAAATATTCTGCCTCAGCATTGGTAGAAACGAGAGTGCGACTCAGACCACCGAAGCCGTTCTCTCACTCACCGACTCACACCCCTCGTTCAGACTGAAACTATGCTTATCTCAGCGCTTTCAAGCCGTCTAGACGTGGTTTCTGGCCAACGGTCTTGATACCAGAGCGTTCGATACAACTTTGCCAGCGCCAGAAGAGCAGGGACGGCGGTCACACCGATTCCCCCCTCACTCGATCCCCACAGTCAACGTGTCGCTAACGCCACAGAGGAGTATATATTCCCTCGCTCCATGAGAATTCACTGTAACAGAGAGGGGTAAGTTCAGGATAGTCCGAAGCTGGCTCAGAGAGTCAGGCCAGTTGGTTCTCGAAGACAGACGTGCCCCGGACTCTCCCGACCAAGATCGGTGTACCCGCCCAGCCCCGGAGACATGCAATGACCACCACACCCGCCGCACACTGGTATGAAGTGACCTTTCCAGTCCCGTAGATCGTCCACAACGTCGCCACCGCACAGGACGCGATCAACATCGCTGTCGCCGAACTCGGCAAGTGCCTCGCCACCGTCAGTGGGCCAGTCCGAAAGGCCGATATTTCGGTGCAGACAGCCCGCTGTCGCGGCTGTGAATCGCCTCGGGGTCAAGCCCCGAGGCTTCCCGTTTCTACGACGCGCTTTGCAGACACCGAATGGGTGTCCGTAGGGAGCGCAGTCTCCACGGGCGTTGATTCGGGCCATCCCAGCCCTAATTCAGAAAAACCGCGTTTCAAGACGTTCAACGAAGCGTTCGCGTCACGGTCGCACTCAAAACCACACGACGGACAGGAGTGTTCTCTGACCCAGATGGGTTTCGCCGTCTCCACACCACACGACGCGCACTCTTTGGTGGTCCCTCGTGCTTCGACCTGCTTGACGTGTGTACCGTACAGGTCGCCCTTGTATTCGAGGAGCGTGATGAATTGCCTCCACGCAACGTCCTGCTTGTTTCGGGCGTTACCGTCGTCCTGAAGCATACTCTGGACGTTCAGGTCTTCCACGAACACGGCATCATACTCTTTGACAAGCCACGTCGTGATTTTGTGCTGGTAGTCCAGCACCTTCCGTCGAATCCGACGTTTGACTTTGGCTACTTCGACTCGCTGTTTTTCGTAGTTGTTCGACCCCTTCTCCTTTCGAGATAACTTACGCTGTTCGTGTCGGAGTCGCTCGTAGTCGTCTTCGAGGTCAAGCCAATCCACGGTCTTGCCGTCGCTGGTGTGGATGTAGTTGAGGATGCCGAGGTCGATGCCCACGCTGTTGCTCGTGTTGAGTGAGTCCACGGCGGGTTTCTCGGGGATGTCAGCGTCTTCGGTTTCGAGTCCGAAAGAGACGAACCATTCGTCGGTTGTCTCTTTCTTGATGGTGACTTCCTTAATGTCTGCTTCGTCAGGAATCGGGCGGTGGTAGCGAATGCGAATGTCTCCGACTTTGGAGAGTTCTAACGTTGCGTGTCGGCCACTCGTGTTTTTAAGTTTGAAGCCGGACTGCGAATACGTCATACTCTGATACTCGGTCGGAGACTTCCACTTCAACTTCCCAACTTTGTGTCCATTCTGCTTCTTCTCGGAAAGGTTCGAGAGGTTCTGATAGAACCGAGTGACGGTTCGTTGCAGAGCCTTCGAGTTCACTTCGGAGAAGACGGGGAAATCGCGTTTCCAGTCGGGGAGTCGGTAGTGGTGTTTGTACGCTGAGCCGATGTTGTCGGCGTCAACGTGTTCGTATTCGTATCGAGTGTAGTTGTACGCTTGGCGATGGACGTCGATATGGTATTCCAGTCGCTCCGCTACCTCGTCGGTTGGGTAGGCGTGGTAGCGGTGACTGTACTCCATCGCTGTCTCTTGATCAGGAACGTGTTGACTTAATGGTTTGTTTCACGAAGTGTCGGATTCAACCCCGAGGTCAAGCCTCGGGGCATTCTCCTTGTACTTCTGTAAAACTGAGATGGAGGTCGCAACCGTCGTCGCAGGCCAAGCGTTGGTCGGCCTGCTGTTGACCGTCGAAGTCAGAGCCCAGAGTCCAGAAGAAGCCGGCATCATCGCCCGGCGTGAGATCGGCCCGCACGTCCCGGACACACCACTCGGTTTCGTCAACTCTCGAGAGTAGCACTGCCGCGTAGCGACTACTGTTCGACGACCTCGGCAAAGGCGAAATTTTCACGAGCGGTAGTGACCCGAACGAGTGGTTGCTGACCGATTTCAGTGTCTGAGACGAAGACGACGTATCCCGGACCCACTTTGGCGAGGCCGTCGCCCTTCTCGCCCATGCCCTCTATCTCGACTTCGAGTGTCTCACCTTCAGTCACTGGTGGCTGGTCCGGCTGGGAGTTGATCGAGACATCCGACCGATCCGAACTCGGTGACGTATCTGATGCGCCTCTATCCTGAACCGACTTCTCTGCCCGTTGGGTCCCATGCGTGACCAACGGCCTCTGTACTGTCGAGTTTTGCTCGTGTGTTCGACCCCTACCTGTTCTTGCATCAGTAGGGTAGACTCCGACTCGATAGATCTCATCAGCCTCGAGCGTGCCGAGGTCGATCTCCTGTTCGGGAATCGTGAGCACGTACTCCCCGTTCTCGCGTTCGATCCGTCCGGTGAACAGACACAGCGGCGTGGATAGCTGCATTGGTCTGTTAACCGGTGGAGCGAGAATATATCCTCTGGATTGTCCGAAAGAGAGAACTATTCAACAGTCGGTTTCGTTTCTCACGAGCGGGTGCACTGTCGTGAGATCGAGAGAGTGGCGACAACGGTCAAACGCTCGTGAACTCTATCACGGTGCACGTGTGCGTCCGGGAATGCCGGTAGCAGACAGGGGTACAATTATTCACGAAGCTGTTCTGCAGTCGATCATGGCCACCAAAGAGTCGTTACTCGAATTGGAACGGCAGTTGTGGAACGCCGACGAGGAAGTCTACGAGGATATACTCTCGAAGGATGCTGTGATGGTATTTCCTCCACCGACTGGCATCCTAGATCGGTCAGCTGTGCTGGACTCACTCGGAAGTGCCGACAGATGGCGGCGTCTCAAATTCGACGAGGCGCGACTGATCGACGTCGGTGAGGACGTCGTCCAGCTGATCTACCGAGCAGTTGCAGAACGCAGTGGGGATGGCTCTGAGTACACTGCTCTCGTCACTACGACGTACGTCGAAGCCAACGGTTCGTGGCAACTCCTCACTCATCAACAAACCCCCGTCGACGAGTAACTGCAACTCCGTACGTCTACTACTGGTTTGCGCGCGCAGTCGGTATCCGTGTTTAACCAACAGCCCGATCAATCACAGCTCGATTGTTGGTTAAGATCGTCTTAACCCGAACTCGGAGCGCATCTGGATGGCCTCGGTGTAAATCGAAACACCCACTCCACCGGTCAGACTGAAAACATGCTGTTCTCCGAGTTTTCAAGCCGTCTGCACGGTATCTGTGATCGCTGTGGCGGAATATTACGTGTGAAAAAGATTTATTCCGTCCCAGGTCGAGGAACCGAGTATGGAAGAACCGCGCGAGGAACTGAGTGCCGATGCCGATGAGCGTGCTGAGGCCCCCGACTTCGAGGCGTTGACACCCCCGGAGGAGCTCGTCCGGGGGGAGCGAACGCGGGACGATTTCTTCGACGCCGTCCTCGCACTTGACAGTCCAGCGACGGCGAACGACGTCGCCGAACTCGCGGGACACGGTGTTGATGCCGCACGTGAGTACTTGGACTGGTTCGAACGGATGGGAATCGTGACACAGGTCACGGAATCGCCAGCCACCTACGAGCGGAACCAGGAGTACCTGAATTGGCGACGGGTCCAGAAGCTCCGCCAGGAGTACGCCACTGAAGAGCTTCTTGACTTTCTGAAGACGGAGTCAGAGCGCGCAGAGAACCTAGAGAGCGAATTCGATGTCGGATCACCGGATGAGATTTCGATTTCCCGCTATGCGAGCGAGACTGATCGATCCATCGAAGACGTCTGGGAGCGTCTCTCCGCGTGGCAAACAGCACGTCGTCGGGTGGTGCTGCTCGAACGAGCCCTCACGACCGAGTCCGGTGACGGCGCTGATCTACAGTCCGCGGTATGAGTGGGGGCGACGAAAACCCGTCCGACTTGCGTAGCGGCTCGCCGATTGATTTCGACCGACTCGACGCTAATCGAGAGCGTTTCTCGGCTGATGATCGCTTCAAACGGATCGATGAGCAGCCGGCGTTTGCTCCGGACCGTCTGGTGTGCGTGTACGACCGACGGTTCTACCCAGAACGATTCCGTGGTGCCCGCCTGGAAATCGTTTGGTTCGAAAACGGAAACTTCTCGCTACACTACCACGAGGAACACGAGAGGGGCGAGTTTGACCACCGATGGGACAGACACCCGTCCGATCACAACACCCGTGACCACGTTCATCCAGGGCCTGATGCACCGACACCCGGTGACGATACATCACACCCGACGGACTGGCGAGATGTCCTCTCGATGGTCCTTTCAGAGATTGAGGACCGACAGCGCGCCTTCTGGGCAGAGTGAGCGGTGTCGAGTGAGTCGACAGTCGCTCGGGTATCTTCTCCGTGGTTCGGTGGTGAAGAGTACATCTCACGGTACGACAATGACGAGGTGACGCTGGTGAGTGACGGCAGTGCCAAAGATGAGGGATTCGAGGAAGGAGCCGATGCTGAACGAGTACGGTGAAACACCTATCTTTCTTCGAGGAGAGAATCCCGCCGTTTACCGCGGGGAGGATGTCACCGGGTAGTGTCCTACGAACTCGGGCGAACGCTTTCTGGGAGAGTCGGGACACGGTCTCGAAGCTCTGTGAGGCAGGTATCGAGGATTGCCATCGGATTCGAATCTGTGAACGATGCAGATTCGCGGTGCGGTACTGACCACTCTTTGTGATCAACTTGGAAGTGACTCGGGCCCAGGTTCTCGTGGGTTTCGTCCTGATGCCAACCGCATGACCACTGTGTCCCCGGCTCGTTGTACTGGATGCGGAATTCATCGCGCTCGGAATGCGGACGCCACTCGAACTCGAGCGTTGCGTCGCCAGCATCCAGATCCTGAGCAGCAAAGACCGCACGATCGAGTGTCGCCACGAGACGAACTGGACGCATCGGACTTGGATCCGCGTTCACGCCCGTGACGCCAGTTTCTCGTCGAAGACGCGTCGCGACTCGCTTGTGGACCTCATATCGGTGGAGATGCGTGTCTCCAGGAATCGGTGAGTTTCCCATTCGCTGTCACCGAGTCAGTTGGCGGATGCGAGCCGATTATCGCGAGTCGCCTCGATCGTGTCGTAGAGCTGGATTGCCTGCTTGATGAGCGTGGCTTGGTGCTCGTAGTACTCCCAGTCTTCTGCGTTGTGCTGTCGCTGTCTGCGTTCGGCTGCCGGAATATCATCACCGACGGTCGCCCGGAGTTCGTCAGCAGACTCCACGCCGTATGCATCCTTCCACTCGTCGATATCCTCCCGGATGGCAGCTAATTCAGCCGTGAGTTCGTCCTTCTGATGCTCGTTAATGAGGTCACGGATCTGATCGAAATACTGGGTGACTGGATCTGGATAGTAGCAGGTCTCACGGCCACGCTGGATCGTTGCGAGTTTATCAGCCTCAACGAGTTGGGTGAGGTACTTTTCTGCCGTGTTCCGGGCAACACCAGCAGCATCAGCTATCTCGCCCGCATTTTTTGGTTCGCGAACCGTCATCGCAACTTCCCGAATCCGAACGACCTTTTCGGTGTGGTCCGTGGTTCCTGTATCGCTCATAGGCATACTCGGATCTCCAGCATCATTAGGATTTTGAAATTTGATTCAATATACTGAATTAGTAAGGCGCAATTCGCTGCCTGCTGCCAGCTGAGGGGTTGGAATCCTGAAGAATGGCGATATACCGGGGGTGTAAACTATCATTTCAACAGTATTTCAGCAAAGGTAGCACTTCACCTTTGTCGAGACTCTGTGACAGTCCGATGGACGCACATCATCCACGTCCGGGCGTTTGAGCACGCTGTCTGAGGTGGCACAGTCTGGATGGATGCCCTCTCTTCGCCAGCAGAATTTATCGATGGCAATCGAGTGGCCAGGCGGGCGTGAGCGGTGTCGAGTGAGTCGGCAGTCGCTCGGGTCTCGCGTGGTCGGGGTTGGCTTCGATGTCACAGACACTACCAACGAGTGCAGACAGTATCGCTGTCGAACAAACGCAGTCTTCCAGTGAGCGGCTCTCTCCTCCGGCGTCGAGATGCCCGGAGTGCAACGACCGACTCGTGACCGTCCGGCACGAGACCTACTGTGACGGCTGTGGTGTCCTCGTCTCAGACCGTCCACTCGATCACGGTCCGACCCTCGCCGATCTCGGTGCTGGGGCCGACCATGACAGTCAGGCGTCGATCGAGCGGCACTCACCGTACTTCATCGACAAGCGCGGGTCGACGTTCTCGTTCTCGTATTTCGACGCGAAGGGCAACGCACTCTCGTCGCGGCAACTCGCGCTGGTGCGCCGGATGGAGCGGCGACAGTGCTGGGAGCGCGACAGCCGAGAGGAGTTGCTGACTGATGCCCTACACGACATCCGGACGATAGGCGCGACTGCAGGCCTCCCGAAATTCGTCTGTGAGCGCGCAACGCAGTTGTTCAGAGACGCGTTCGAGGCGGGGCTTCCCGGTGGTCGGATGTCCTACGAGTCGCTCTCGGCCGGTGCAGCGGTCGTCGCCGCGCGAGAGGCAGGCTGTCCGCAGGCGATCGAGATGCTCATCCGCGATTCTCGGACGTCGCTCGAACGTGGCTGTGCTGGTGCGCGGAAGATCCGGCTTGGCCTCGATCTCGTCGAGTCGTGTCCACCGGGACGACAGGATGCCGTGCAAACGGTGTTGGATGCGCTTCGAGACGAACTGACTGGTGAGGACCTGTGTTCGATCGGAGAGCACGCAGCGAGGCTCATCCGGCTGGCTGATGAGCGACGCATCGGTCCTGGCACCACTCGATTGACTGTCGCGTCGGCAGCCGTGTACGTCGCAGCAAAAGCGGCAGATCTCCGGCTAACACAGAGCGTGGTTGTCACCGCTGTCTCACCCATCGTCGAGACCACGACTGGGCGGGTCAGCCGGTACGGCTGTGAACTGAGTCAGACTGACGAGCGTAGTGAGATGTGTTGAGGGCGCGACGGACTGGTCAGCAGTTCACTTTGTAGTGAGCGAGCAGAGCGAGACAGCCTCGCAGATGACACTCACACCGATCCAAGCGCCAAAACCCTCCGCCAGCGAGAACCTACTGGCAGTCCCTTCGTGTGGGAAGCCCGGGCGTTCACGCCAGAGAGGATGTCATATCAGCTTATCTCGTGTGGGGTGGTAGCTTTTTACATGATAGAACGAGGACAGTCATCGAACACCGAGCAGGCTGGGATGTCACCGGCGGAGGCGTTTGCGATCTTGGGCGACAGAACGCGGCTTTCGATCATTCGGGTCCTCTGGATGGCCGATCGCTTCCACACGTACGAAGACATCGACAACAGCGCGTCGACGATGTCGTTCTCTGAACTCCGTACCCGCGTCGACGTCAGTGACAATGGTCGATTCAACTACCACCTCTCGAAGCTCGTCCCACAGTTCGTTCGGAAGATGGACGGTGGGTATCGGCTGAGCGGCGCGGGAAAGCGACTTGCACGGACGGTCGCCACGGTCGCAGGCGAACACGACGTCGAGATCGCTGGCGAGGTGGAGACGGAGTGCCCTGTGTGTGGCGGCGCAGTGACAGCCACGTACGAGGACCAGTGGCTCCGCGTTGCCTGCACCGAGTGTGCTGGAGTCTTCGGCGACGCAGCTCCTGAGGGGACCCTTCTGAACGCGCCGTTCCCGGCACCGGGGTTGGTCGGTCGGACACCCGACGAGGCGCTCGCGACGGAACTCTACCGGTGTATGCTGGATCTGACGTCGATGATGCAGGGTGTCTGTCCCGGCTGTGCGAGTGCCGTCACCGGCAGCCTCTCAGTGTGTGACGGACACGACGCGGCCTCCGACCGGATGTGTCGAGACTGCGGGACTCCCTTCGTCGCGTGGGGCGAACTCCGGTGTGACACCTGTCGGTTCGTCAAACGACTTCCAGTCGAGCTGTGTGTGATGGGTCTGGCACCCGTTATCGGTATCCTGTATGCGCAGGGAATCAACGCGCTCGCACCCTCGCTCAACGACCTCTTTGAGTTCACACGGACCCGGATGACTACTGCCGTGACCGAGGACCCCTTCGGCGTACTCGTCCATATCGGTGCCGAGGACAGGATGACGCTGACGCTGGACGAACACCTGACGGTAGTCGACACTGCTCAGTAGCCTCGCTCGAGGACCAATCCGGTCTGTGTTCACCGCCATCGGTAGTGACAGCGCTTCCTTGTCCCCGAGGAGAACGGATATTCACTCGATTTTCTGAGAGAATTATCATTCTCCAAACAGTTAATCCCAGCTGCCGTGTAGCACTGACTGCCCATGTCGATCACAACAGACCACTACAACGTGGACCTCGGGAAACTCGGTGCGCGGCTGGACGTCGCACGGACGGACAACGAGGCGAACGTGGCTATTGTCGACCACACGCTCCCGCCACACACACTGGCCGCACCGCTTCACCGGCACACCCGCGAGGACGAGATCTCTTACGTGCTGGAAGGCGAGATGACGGTGCTGGCAGACGGGAAACTGTCGACCGTGCCCGCCGGCGAGTCCGTCGTCAAAAGCCGGGACGTCTGGCACACGTTCTGGAACGCAGGCGACGAATCGCTCCGGTTTCTTGAGGTCATCGCGCCGGGTGAGTTCTCCGAGTTCTTCGAAGAGGTCGCACCACTGACCCCGCTCGACCCGTCGGACTGTGAGTCGATCGCGGAGTTCCTGCGTATCGGTGAGCGCTACGGCTTCGAGGCCGACCTCGAGAGCATCCCGAAGCTCTGTGCGGAACACTCCCTCCAGATGTAGGCCGAATCTCACGTCCGCCGTTCCAGCCGCGCCGCTGGCCTCGCCGACCACTTTGCCCCCTGCCTGCCCCCACCGACTCGTCGATGACCGTGGCACACCTGCCCGGCCGTTTTGCCGTCGACGTGCTGAGCGACTCTGTCATCTTCGCCGCCGATGTCTACGAGCTGCCGTCCACGTCGTCCGCGTAGAACGTCAGTTCTTCCCGGTCCCAGCCACGATCGCCGTCGCGAACGTTGTAGAACCAGCCTGACGTCCCTCGGTTGTTGGGATCCACGAACCCGTAAATGCCCTCTCGACCCGGCACGCCGTCGTGTTCTTGTGGGTTGGGAGGATAGGCGTACCAGACAGGTTCGGTCTCGTCAGACCAGCCGTGACCCGGACGCTGTTCGACCGAGAGTTTGTAGCGGATCGGGTTCGGAGCCGAGTGCCGATAGACAGGCACTCTCTCCCCGCCGGGTACCGTCGAGACGTGGAAGAACGGCTCGTCGTGGAGCCGCCAGCCACCGTCAGCCAGATCAGACCGGCTCAGCGAGAAGTACCACCGCCGGGGGCTGTCCGTCGAGTAGCCGTACACCGGCGCGATAGTCGGATCCGGTTCCGGGGCGAACCCACCAGAGTACTCTTTGTAAGCGGCTTCGAGTCGTGCCCGTCGTGTCTCGTCTTCACACAGGTCCCAGAGTGGCCGCAAGCTATCGGCGTTCAACGAGACGAACACGAGGTTCTGGCGGATGCTCTTGCGCCAGTCGTCGTACGATCCGTCGACGATCTTGCCGGCGAACTCTGCCTGGCCGCCCCGGGCGTGCACCTTGACCGTCGACGCCTTTCGGAACTCCTCGATCGCTTCACTGTACTGGGTCTCTTGATTGGCCGAGAGCTGGCCCGTCACCCCACGATACGACATCTCTGCTGCGACGGCGAAGTCCACCTCTGAATTATACTTCGTGGTGTTCGTCGCGGCGCTGTAGGTCGCTGCAGCGCCGACGATCAAGCTGTGCAGGTAGTGGGTTCCGTACCGATCGAACAGCACGGTCGGGTCTGCCGTCTCCAGATCAGTCGCGGCCCGTTCTCTGAGCAGTTCTGTGATCGGGACGTCCGGGTCCAGGGTCAACAGGGCGATGTCGTACTGATCGGTCTGCGTCACGAAATTGTACACCGTACTCCGGCGCTGGAGTTCGTTGAACTGGAAGTCGAGTGATCCCTTGAAGAAGCCGTAGCCGCCTTCGAGGCCGACCTGCGTGGCCAGATTGCGCTGGTAGTCGCTGGCCTGTGTGCCACTCGTCGCGGTGATCCGTGCATCTTCGATCCACTGGACGCGGACGGTCTCGGGCTTGTAGAACAGCCCACCGCTGGTGTCGAACTCGACTGGATCGCCCAACTCGAACAGTGGCATCCTCGTCGACTCCGGACTCGCGAACTGCCCGCGGAACACGTCGTAGCTGAACCCGATCGAGTCGAGACCGGGGAACGCAACGCCACTCGGTGGGGCCTCACTGTCTTCAGTCGTGGGATCGCTGTCCTCACTGGGTGTTTCGCCGATGGTATCACTGCCTTCACTGGGCGTTTCGCCGATTGGCCTCCCGCGGTCTGCACACCCTGCGAGGCCAGCGATTGTTCCGGCCCCAATTGCACGAAGGAACCGTCTCCGGTTTGACCCATTCATAATTGTTATTGGTTACGATGTTTGGGGCTATAAACAGCAATTATAGCTATATTTCCAGTTGCAATCGTCAAAACACTAGAATGCTGGAATCGAGCGGCGATGGGAGCCTGCACAGCGGTTCCCGACCTAGGCACTTCACCACGATAGAGCCCCTCGATACAGCGTCGTATCAGGCATGCCGCTGTAAGCGCGTACGATCCACTGTAGGATACGAGACGGCGTGAGTGAGGGCTTCGAACCTACGGACGGGCGAATAGCGTGGAGAAGTGTTCGGATACGCCGAACTTTCGATTCTGCTGGTCCCGGTCGGCCTCAGATTCCTCTTGCCGACAGCGGCCAGCTACCTGATACAAGGAGAGAGTCCCGCCCTTCA
Source organism: Salinirubrum litoreum (assembly GCF_020567425.1). NCBI lineage: Archaea > Methanobacteriati > Methanobacteriota > Halobacteria > Halobacteriales > Haloferacaceae > Salinirubrum > Salinirubrum litoreum. Next base: position 349,630 of record NZ_JAJCVJ010000003.1, read on the forward strand.
GGGCGGGCGTGAATCCGACCATTCTCAGTCCGAACCTCGTGTTTATGCTGGTCGGGGTCGCCTCTCCGGTAACTCACTGGGCAAAAGTTGGCGGTTGGATTGATGTCCGCCCGCACGACGAAGAATACCATACCGTTCCCGAAAGGGCGTCACGAGGTCGTGGAAACACGGCAACCAAAATGCGAACCTCGCCCGTGTGAGCGTCACCAGCGTGGCAGAGGGGTGACGCAGGTCGATGGCACGACCCGTGCTCGGACGCGGAGAAATCTGCGACTGGGGGCATCCCCCGACTCCCTCGTGGACGGCGGGGATGCACGTTGCAAGGAGATACCGCGTCTCTCGGGACGCAGAATACGCCACATTCCGCCCGGGACTCACGTTTCGCGCACAAACCGAGACACCTCGCGCAAGCGGGTGGAATTGCCCCCGTCCGACGGACTGGAGTCCCACGCACCGTTTTCAGTGGTGCGATGGCCAGCCCGACCCCGAGCGCGGATGGGGAAACCCCATCGTTCACCGCGGGGAGGATGTCATTCTGGTGTGGCAGTTCTTGCTTTGGTTTCGCTGGTCGTGGTGTGGCTTCTCTCACTCGGAGTGATCGGTGTGTACACACTGGCTGGGCCCCGGTAGGTTCACACCTGTTCCCCATCTGACCTGAGCCCATTCCAGAATTCAGTGCACCTGTTCACTGTCTTCAGGTCAAGTTCGCGGAAAGGGGGGTTAGAGTTCTGAGTCCGGGGGTGGACTCTGCGTACTACGATTCGCTACAGGTCTCTGCAGTCGTCAGACATCACCGATCATTCCTCATGCGATTTTGCTGGTCGTCTGTGGATCGCTTGACGATGGTCAGGCTGCTGTCCCGGCGTGTCTCGAACGTCGGGTCACCGTTGTACCATCGCTTCACGACGTTCTCACAGCGCACGACGTCGCCTTCGCGTAGCTCTGGATGGCGGTGTGAACGGACGAGCGTCCGGCCGTCATCGGTCGGGTCGGGTGTTGGACGCGTCTCGTCCCACTCGCTTTTTCGCCAGATGGCGAACTTGATGACACCAGTGTCGTCGCTCAACAGGCCAGCCTGCTTGATCGCGGGATGTGTGTTCTCGAACAACCGGGAGACCGTTCCCTGCGTCGAGAAGCGTCCCCGCGTGGAGTCAACTGACGTATACCGGACGTTGCCGACCGTCAGGACGTTCCGTGGGTCGGTCGCCTCGGCGTCGGCCTGCCGGAGCAGTGCCTGTGTCGGCTCAGTGCCGTCATGCAGTCGCGTTGCGAGGTCGATCCCGAGTGTGAGTCGAGATTTTCGAATCTCGACGACTCGGTCGAACTCCTCACTCAGCAGTCGGTCTACCATGCAGGTGACTTCCTCGTGCTGCTCGGAATCGAGCTCTGCGAGCGGTCGGATCCGCTCGCGGTACGCCGCAGTTGCGCGTTCGGCACGCGCCTCGGCGAGTTGGGCTGACGACGGACGCTGTGTAGCGTACTCGTCGTATCGGTTGGCCAGCCACTTCGCATGGCCCACGAGTTCGACGGTTTCTGGCTGAGTGTCCGGATCGGTCCGGGCAGTCAGGATACCGTCGGTGACGCGTTGCATCTCGGCTGCGACAGCGAGGGAGTACTCGATCGATTCGAGTGAACTCCGGGCGAACTGCTCGGGTTCTACGAATAGCTCACCGAGTGACGTGAGTCGCCCGTCGGGCGTCTGCACTTCCACCTCTGCCGTCGGAACACCTTCAGAGGTGTCTTCGGGTGTCGGATCGGCCGGGATGTCGAACGCACGGAGTCGTCGTAGACGTGCCTGTTCGGCAACCGGCAACGTCTCCAGCACCGTGTGATCGAGCGCGCTGTCCCGGTCCTGAGAACGGGAATGAGCACGCATCGAGGTGAATCGGCTCCGGACAGAATCCTGCGTCGTCGCGGGAGTTGTCCGGGGCATCGTCGACTCGAGGCCGCTCGCAACGCCGATCATGCGCTCACCACTCGGATCGACGAGCGTCGGGCCCGCCGTGCGGTCGTACGTGATCGCGAACGTCGTCTGCTGGTCACCGGACTGTTCGGCGAACAGGAAACTGGCGTTCGGTCCGGACGCTGTGACGTCTCCGGCCCTGTCGGGGTCGAAGAGGGTGTCTCCGGGCGTCCAGTTGGCGTCGATGCGGCTCGCGGCGAGTCGGCCGGCCGGGGCAACCACCGGGTCACCGTCAGCGGTCTGTCCGTAGACGCCGTCGACGGGTTCCGTCCGGGTACCGTACTCGTTCTTCGAGGCGGTTCGTTCGGTGTACGCTGTCGACTCGGATGCCGTCCCATCGGTCGTGGTGCTCGTCGACGACTCGGTGTCGTCGGTGACGAGCGCGTGCAAGATTCCCACGAGTCTCCGCACCAGTGCGGTACGGTCATCGAGAGAATCAGCACGCTCACTGTACTCCCGGTCGGCCCGGAAGGAGGGGAATGGCGTGTCGGTCTGCCGCGTGCAAGCGGTCGCATCTGTCGTGGTCGGTTCTGTCGTTTCGTTGTTTGTACCCGATACGCTCATATCGGGAGTGTTGCTACTGTTCATTGGAATTGTACCAATTCCATTCGTGAGGCTCTGGTCAGCCTCACACTCTACACCGACTAGCGACGCATAGCTGTATCGCCGCCAGAAGCCTCTATTCGTATGTCTTCGAAGAATACCCCACATCGAACCCACAGGCATCCTCACTAGCAAAACAGCCGTTCGTAGTTCAAAGGAAGATGGTTGTCAAATCGATCAGAGCTCGTATTTCGCTTTCATCGCGTTCCAAGAGCGACGCCACGACGGCGAAGCACCACCTCTCCACTGGCAAGGACGGCATAGAGAACGACATACAGCGGTGCGCCCGCGAACACGAAGAGGAAGCCGGGCGAGTCACCCTGCCCGGTTCCGATCGGTGGAAACTCAACGAGAATATGCCAGAACACCAGGAGTACGACCAACAGGGCTCCGGGACTTCGAATGTCATATCTCTCCCAGAGAAACACGGGGACACCGACGGTCCCGAGTGCCATCGCGGACTGGACGGCAAGTGCGACCCACAGCGACCCTGCGACCGAGACGTTCGTCGCCGGGTGCGCGCTGTACGCGAGGACGATAGCGGTGTACAGGACGCTGAGGCCGCCGCCGGCGGCGAAGGCACGGACTGTAGACCTCGACACTGGAGACCAGTGGTGACCGTCGGCCATCGTCTCCAGATAGCCCCTGTGTGACTGAAGTTGTTTGGGTGAAATGTACGAACCGGTGACATCTGAACCCCCGTGCGACAGAGCCCGCCTCGTGGACGGAGACTTGGTACGGATACCAACCAGAGGCCCTGTTGAAATCTCCTCCCACTGATAGGTATGTGTGGCGAAAAGAGCATAAAGAGTCAAGCAGCGCCGACGCCGAGGCGCGATTGGGGGGTACCGCCGATGGACGACCCGGGACGAGATGCTCAGCACCGGTCCGAACTTGATCGCAGCCGTCGTCGATGGGATTTCTGGAGTTCTCGTTGGGGACTTGTCGAGGCCGATACCGTCGCTGTCCGGCGAGAGACCATCCACCAGCTGGACCTCGAAACCGGGGATACGGTCCTCGATCTCGGGTGCGGCCCCGGCGTGAACTTCGAGATGCTCCGGGAGGTGGTCGGCCCCGCGGGACAGGTGATTGCTGTGGATCTGAGTCGTGCGATGCTGAAACGAGCGCAGGCGCGAATCGACGAACACGGTTGGGAGAACGTGAATCTGCTCCAAGCGGACGCTACCACGCCTGTCGTGGCAAACAACAAACTGGACGGTGTCGTTGCCACCACTGCCGTGAGCGCCACTCCCGACGTCACCGCGACTGTTCAGTGTGCGTACGACTCGCTGCGCCCCGGCGGTCGGTTCGCGGTATACGAGATACGTCTCGTCCCCGAAGGGCCGCCGAAGGTACTGAATCCGCTCATCCGACGGTTCTATCGGCTTTTCGGCAACTGGAACTCGGAGGAGGACGTGTGGCTGGAGCTCCGGGCTCGATTCGACGCGGCGGAGTTCATTCGGGCGTTTGCCCTCGGAACCAATTACATCGCCGTGGCCGAGAAGGCAACAGACGAAGGCTCTCCTAGCACCTGAACCACTGCGTACGGTGTCTTCTGGACTGCCTGATTCACTTCAGTAGAGCTGAACAGAGTGTTCTGTCTGTGGACGAAACCCGAGAGCTCTCCCCCCGATATTTCTATCTCCGATTCGAACGAGGTCCTATGCCCTCCCTCGTCGATGAAACCCTTTTCAGTGACCCGTCTGGACCGGGAGTCGCACTCGTCCACTTCGGCAGTGCAGTGGCGTTCACGCTGATACTCGCTCGGTCGTGGTTCCGAGGGGCTCCGTTCACGAACTACTGGTTGGTGTTCATGGTTGCTGGGACCGCGCTGGCCGGCGTGGCCGAGGCGTTACCGAGCGACTGGAATCGGACGGCCGGGTTCTTTCGACTCGCCGGTATCTTCACACTCGCGAGTCTGCTCTGTCTTCTCGTGTTCACCCCGGAGCTACTCCTGTAGGACGTGAACACCGTCACCGCGTGTTGGGGCGTCTCGGGGTCGTCAGACTACGTGGACAGCGTCGATGAGTTCGTCGTAGTCGGGTTCGTTCGTCGGGTCGTCTGCGACCCAGGTGTACGTCACGACGCCGTCCTCGTCGAGGACGAACACCGCCCGATTGGCGACACCGTAGAGGCCGAGTTCCGGGAGGTCCACCGACAGGTCGTACGCCGCAATCGCGTCACCGGCCATGTCACTGACCAGATCGAACTCGAGACCGTACTCCTCGGTGAATGCACCCTGCGCGAACGACGAGTCGGCACTCACCCCGAACAACGTCGCCCCTGCTTCCGTGAGTTCGTCGAGATGCTCTTGCAGCGCGACCATCTCGTTCGAGCAGGGCGGGGTGAATGCCCCTGGGAAGAAGGCCAACACGGTCGGTCCGTCGCCGAGGTGCTCGTCGAGATCGAACGTCTCGTGATCGCTCCCACGATAGGTCGCCGTGAAGCGTGGAGCAGTTTCTCCTGTTGAGACCATATCGTCTGTCAGTAACGGACGTAGTGGGCTAAACCCTTGGCCGAACATCTGAGGATGCCTCCGAATCGCGGAGAACAGATTCCCTATGTTCGATTCCGGCTTCGGAGGCGTGGGTCATCGGACAGGCACGGTCCGAGGGCGGGTCGGGGGTCTCCGACGTCGAGTCCCGGTCGTGCCGACAGAACCGACGTGACCACACTCTCTCCACGTCCCGATACCGTTCGACGATCGAGAGACTCACCAGAGGGTTCGCAGGCCGGCGCTGGACCACCGGATTGAAGCGACTAGTCGTGAAAACCACTCACAGACCAACCGGCCCGATGCGTGACTCAGACCAGCCGCCACCGCCAGACCACCTACCCGACCTCCTCCAGGAGGGTACACACGAGGAGACCGTGGCGTGTCTCGACCGACTCGGCGCGGCCGATGGTGAGACTCGCAAGCGTGCGTTGCAGGCGGTTCGGGAGTTCGCTGCCGAGCGGCCGTCTTCCGTTGCTGACCTCGTCGGTCCGCTTTCGACGTTCCTGACCGACGAGGACCGGGCGGTCAGGCTGACCACCGCGAAACTGTTCGTCGCGCTGGCGCAGTCGGAACCCACGGTCGTCCTGTCCGGCGTCGACGTTCTCGCCGACCGACTGGCGGACGAGGAGGAGTTCTACTACGTCCGGGCGCGATGCGCCGAGGCGCTCGGGTACGTCGCCGTCGAAGCGCCCGAAGCGGTCGCCGACCCGGAGACGCTCGCGGACCTCCGTATCGGACTGGCGTTCGACGAACCCGAGGTCAAAGAGAAACTGGCGAAGGCGCTGGCACACGTCGCACTCGGAGACCCGAGTCGACTCCGCCATCACGTCTCGTCGTTGGCCGAGCACCTCGACGACGACGACGAACTCGTCCGGTATCACCTCTGTACGGCGCTGGTAGTCGTCGGGTGTGAGTATCCCGGGACCCTGGCCGAGACAACAGGACCGCTTCAGGCGCGTCTGGCCGATGAGAACCCGTACGTGCAGGGGCGTGCAGCCGAGGCGCTCGGCCTCCTCGCGGGATCCGACACCGGAGTCGAGGGAGGGCCTGCCTTCGGTGACGGTGCGGGCGAGCGCGAGGAGCCACCGACGTTTCTGACCGACCGACTGGCGTTCTGCCGACGGCAGGGTGCCGCCGAACAGTCCGGGGAAGACCCGGACGGAGTCGGGACGAGAGAGTCGATACGAGAGGCCACGGAGGAGGTGGTCGAGGAGATGACCACACCTGACGGCAGCGCGTGTCCCCACTGCGGGTTCGATCTGCCCGAGAGCGGCCCGCCGATGTGTCCGGGCTGCGGTGCTCCGCGCTGACGTTTTTGGCTGGCCTAAAATTCGGTACGCTTTTGATCGTTTAGGTGAGCCTAAACCGTATGGGAGACGATTCGAGCGATCACGAAACACCGACGCGCAGGGACTACGTGAAGTACGGCGGGGCGATCGTCGGCAGCGGACTCTTCGCCGGTTGTACCGGAGAGGGTGACTCGGGGGCGATGCCCACGACCGACAGTGGCACGGCTACCGACAGCGCCCCGACGACCGACACCGAAGCAACGGAACCGACGGCCGCAGACAGCTCCTATTCCGTAGAGATGGCGCCGGTCGGCGAGGTGACCTTCGAGTCGCCGCCCGAGAGGTGGGTCGCCTACGACGGCGGCTACGCAGATATGGCGGTGGCGCTGGGTCGTGCCGACGGCCTCGCCGGTAGCGGCTACGCGAAGCGGTACTACCGATCCATCTACGACGAACTGCCCGGCGTGGACGTTCCGGAGGACCCTCTGGAGACGTTCCCCGAGGTCAGGACCAAAGAGGCGTTCTACGAGATCGACGCCGACGTCCACCTCTACGACCCGCAGATGCTGGTAAACTGGTTCGACTGGGACCGGTCCGACGTCGAAGAGATCAGCGAGAACGTCGCGCCCTTCTTCGCGAACCTGATCTTCCGCCGGTCCGACGACTGGCACACCTATCGCTACTACACGCTGTACGAGGCCTTCGAGAAGGTCGCCGCGATGTTCCAGACCCAGGACCGCTACGAGGCCTTCAGCGCGCTCCACGACGAGTTCATCGCGAGCATTCAGGCCGAACTACCGTCCGAGGAGGAGCGCCCGCGGGTGCTCCTCACCTACGAGGGAACGGACGAGCCATCGACGTTCTCGCCGTACCGGCTCAAAGACAAGGGCACGAGCAAGAAGCAGTGGCGGGACCTCGGCGTGAAAGACGCGCTAGCGGGGACCGACATCGAGAACCTCAGCACGACGAACCGTGGGGAACTCGACTACGAGAACCTGCTGGAGGTCGACCCCGACGTGATCCTGATCCGTGGTCAGGAGCGCAAGAGCGCCGAAGAGTTCCGCGACGTCGTCTTGGGGTACATGCAGGACCACCCCGTCGGCAGCGAACTCACCGCGGTCGAAAACGAGCGCGTCTACCGCGGGGGGTACCTCAACCAGGGGCCGATCCAGAACCTGTTCCTGACCGAACGGGCCGCAAAACAGATCTACCCCGAAGTCTTCGGCAGGGTGACCGGTGACGAAGAACTGTTCGACCGCCAGCGCGTTGCAGACATCGTCAACGGGAGCATCTGAGATGGGCCATTCGAGCCAGCGAGAACGTGCTGTCGACCACGACGTGGTCATCGTCGGCGGGGGGCCAGCAGGCTGCGCTGCCGCGCTGTTCACCGCCCGGTACGGACTCGACACGGTCGTCTTCGACAAGGGGAGTGCCGCCCTCCGGCGGTGTGCCTATCTCGAAAACTATCTCGGCTTCCCCGGCGGCATCGACGTCGGCGTCTTCCACGACCTGCTGCACGCCCACGTCGAGGAGGTGGGCGGTGAGATCGTCCCGGAGACGGTCGTCTCGGTCGAACGTGAGGACGCAGACGACCCCTTCGTGGTGGAGACGCAGACGGGACGCAGGTGTACAGCGTCGTCCGTCGTGGCTGCGGCGTGGTACGACGGCTCCTATCTCCGCTCGCTCGACGAGGACGCGATGTTCACAGAAGAGGAACACCACGGCGAAGTGGAAGAACGATTCGACACGGAGTACGCCGACGCGGATGGACGAACCCCGATCGAGGGGCTGTACGTCGCGTCCCCTGCTGGCGACCGGAGCGCACAGGCCATCGTCGTGGCCGGACACGGCGCACACGTCGCTCGATGCCTGCTGGAAGACCGGCGGCACCGACGAGGGTACTCGGGAGGCGTCGCCCCACACTACGACTGGCTTCGTGGCGACGCGGAGTTCGCAGGTGAGTGGGCCGACAGGGATCGCTGGCGCGAGTGGTTCCACAACGAGATCGAAGCCGACGAAGTAGCCGACGATCGGCTCGCGGACCTCCGGGAACGCTACATCGACCGCGCGTTCGAGACACGCCGCACCGACGAGGAGATCGACGAGGAGGCCGAACGAGGACTCCGGCGTCTCGTGGACACGATCGGGACCGACCGAGTACTCGACGCGATCGACGATGCGGAGATCGAACAGTACGTCGGTGACAGAGGTGAGCCCGCTCGTGAGTGACCTGCCAGCCGACTGTGGAGGGATCGAGAGGCCCGAACGAGCGGCCCGCGATGCGCGGTCACTCGACCGGCTGTTCGAGTGCTCGGTCGAGCCCCACCCGGACCAACAGCGTCGCCAGCACAGTCTCGGGGAGAACTAGCCGAAAGAGCCGATCCACAGGACCACCCATGGTTGGCCCCACACTCATCGACATCAGAGAACACATCGACGCCCTCGCCACCGAGGACGGCCAGTACTACGTCCGCTGTGGACGCACGGGCGACCGGCCGGTGCCAGCGGCCGGGCACCGATTCTCCGACCGTGCCACCGCCCGCGCCGCTGCCCGCGCGACAGCACAGTATCGCTCGGCACTCCGTCGATACGACCCGCAGGTCCCCTACTACGACCTGATCGTCTGTGAGACGCCCCGCGACGACACGGTGGGACACCCACGGGAGTCGAGTGAGAGACCGGAGCACCGTCTCTCCGACCCCGTGGTACCCGACAGCACCACGCCCGCGCGGCGTGATCTCGTCGAGTTCTGTCACCGCGTGGCAGGAGCCGTCTTCGAGACGCTCTCCAGTGCAGGCTACGACGCCGTCGAGAGAGCCGTCATGGACGCGTACTTCGAACTCGCAGAGACTGTCGACGACCCCGATGAACTGTGTCTGTGTCTGCTCGAGAGCATGGCCAGTGAACTTCGAGGCAGTCTGTCTCCCGGCGAGCAAGCAGAGGTTCTCACCGACGCCGCAGCCCGGCTGGATTCGCCCAGAGACGACGACGACCCACTCGACGCGACACTTACCGCGCTCGAACAGCGAGGACTGATCGAGAGCTTCACGCGCTCGCCGTACTCGGTCGACCGCGATGGTGAGGAACGATCTGCGGTCGTTCAGATCTCCGGCTACGTGCTTTCGCCACGCGACGGTCGACTCCCCGTCCTGCCGCTGACCCTCGAGCTCTGCCGGCACCACGCAGAGCGATCCTCTCGATCCGTTCAGGTGACGGCCGTGGACGGTGGGTGGCAACTCACGTTCGCACTCGCTGACACGGAAGACCAGAACGGTCTCGTGAGCGCCCCGATCGACGGGGAGGTGTGAGATGGCAGTCGGGGGTCAGACGGACCGCTTTACCACACCGACGGCGGGGAGATCAGCTCTCACAGGCCGTGCATTCGAGGATATTTCGGCTGAACTTCTGTGCCGCGTTCACGCTGTTCTGATAGTAGAGGCTCTTCACTCCGTTCTTCCACGCCTCGATGTAGAGTCGATTGATCTCTTTGACGCTCACTTCACTTGGATCGATCGAGACGTTCAGGCTCTGTGCCTGATCGATGTGTTTCTGCCGCTGGGCTGCCTGGTTGATGATCGCCATCTGTGGGATCTCGGCGAAGGTCTTGAAGACGTCTTTCTCTTCGTCCGTCAGACAGTCGAGATGCTGTACGCTCCCATCTTTGTTCGCGATACTGTCCCAGACGTCTCTCGTGTCTCTCCCTCGCTCTTTCAGTAGTGCTTCGAGGAATCTGTTCTTTTGAGTCGACTTGAGCTTCGCTCCATCTCTCACGAAGTAGTTCGACTGTAGCGGCTCGATGCTCGGACTGACCTGGCCCAGAATGACGCTGCTCGATTTCGTCGGGGCCACACTCATCGTCGTCGTGTTCCGTCTGCCGTATCCCTCGAGCACCTCTGGTTCACCGAACTCGTCGGCAAGCGCTTCGCTCGCCTCGTAACTTCGCTCTTTGATCGTCCGGAATATCTCCTCGTTCTTCTGCATCGCCTCCATGCTGTCGAACGGGATCATGTTGCTCTGGAGGTAACTGTGCCAGCCGAGGACGCCGATTCCGACTGCTCTGTGTCGTTTCGCGAACCGCACGGCCCGTTCCATGAACTGTGTTCCGTCTGCTTTCTGGACGAACTCCTCCATCACGGCGTCGAGGAAGCGCGTCAGGGTTTCAACTGCATCCGTGTCCTTCCACTCGTCGTAGTGGAGCGCGTTCATACTCGAGAGACAGCAGACGAAACTCTCGTCCGGTGTGGCTGGGAGTGCGATCTCCGTACACAGGTTGGACGCGTTTATCTCGTATCCCTTGTCCTTGTAGACCTGTGGCTTCCCCTCGTTCATGTTGTCTCTGAAGATGATGTAGGGGACGCCGATGTTGATCCGTGTCTCGATGATCTTTGCCCACGTCTCTCTTTTATCCTCGTCACCGTCGACCATCGCTTGGAACCACTCGTCGCCGATGATGACACCGTAGAAGATGTCCTGTATCGGATCACCCTCGGTCTTGATGTTGAGCCACTCTTCGAGGTCACCGTGTTCGACGTCGATGTATCCTGCAAACTGACCTCGTCGGGTTTCGCCCTGACTCACCACGTTGATCGCAGTGTCGAACAGTTCTGTGAAACTGTAACTCCCGTTGCTCTTTCCGTTGTTCGTTATCGGGCTGCCTCGTGGCCGGATTTCACCGAAGTATCCGCTCGTGCCGCCGCCCAGCTTCGTCATTTCACCCACTTCGGCGTGGGTGTAGAGAATGCTCTCCATACTGTCTTCCATGTAGCTGCCGAAGCAGCTGATAGGGAGGCCCCTGTCGAGTCCGAAGTTCGCCCAGATTGGGCTTGCGAGACTGTAGAACCCGCGGCTCATGTAGTCGTAGAACCGGTCTGCGAAGCCCGCTTCGCCCAGAATCTCTTCGGCGTTCTCCGCGATCTGTCTGATCCGTTCTCTCGGTTCGACCCCTTCGATCAGGTATCCTTCCCTGAGGAACTCCTCGCTGTCCTCGTTCAACCAGTAGAAGGGTTCGTCGTGCTGTTCTCTGACTCGCGTGAGTGCTGCGTGTGACATCGTTAGAACATCTCCTCGGCCGTGACGCTCTGCGTGTGTTTGTTGTACGTGGTCGATCGTTTGCTGAAGAAATCGTTGTCCTTCGTCATCATGATATCCTCGTCGAACCAGCGAGTCTCGTCGAGGAGGGCATCGTCCGTCTCGAACATCGGATCTACGCCGACGTTCTCCAGACTCTGATTGAATCGGGCTTGCAGAAACTCGTCTACGTGCTCTCTGGGAAGGAATGCCAGGTCTCCCGCTTCGAATATCCAATCCAGAATCTCCATCTCTGCTTCGTAGGCCTGCCGACAGGCCGCCTGGACTTCCGCTTCGAATTCGTCGTCGAACAGGTCCGGGTTCTCTTCTCTGATCGTCTCGACCAGTTCTACTCCGAACAGCCCGTGGATCTGTTCTTCTTTGCTGGTTGCTTCGACGGCGTTGGATATCCCCGTGAATTTCTTCTCGTACTTGTCGAAGCTCGTCATTATCAGGAACTGACTGAACAGCGAGACGTGTTCGACGAACGTACTGAACAGGAGGATGCTCATCACGTACTCTTCCGTGTCGTCACTTCGAGTCCGTTCCAGACATTCGTCGAGGTACTCGATCCTGTTTTTGACGGCTGGGACGTCAGTCACCTGCTCGAAATCGTCTGTGATCCCCAACACATCGAGGAGGTGACTGTAGGCGTCCATGTGTCGCACTTCACTCTCTGCGAAGGTCATGCCGACACTGCCGATTTCTGCTTTGGGCATCTCTTCGTAGATATCTGACCAGAACGTCTTCACCTGCACCTCGATCTGTGCGATAGCCAACATCGTCCGTTTGATGACGGTCTTCTCGGCGGGCGTCGTGTTGACCTTGAAGTCCTGAACGTCTCCTGAGAAGTTGAACTCCGTGTGAACCCAGTAGCTGTTCCGTATCGCGTCCTTGTAGTCGAGGAACCTGGAGTACTCGTACGGTTTGAGCTCTGTTCGTCCCGAGAAGATGTCGGTCTCTGCATCCTCGTCTGTGGGTTTGTGTTCAGTCATTGGTACGTACCCCGGACGGGCCATCCGCCGGTGGTTGGCTTCTGTTTCCGTCGTTCTCGGTTCGGTGTACTCGGATGCCCCCGCGGTGGCTTCTGTACGTCCGTTCGTGGTCTCTGTTCACTCGGTCGGGGGGTGACCGAACGTCCATTTGCTCTGTGTGTTCGTGTCATTGTGAGTCGGTGGGGGCTTCGAAGTCGTCGACTTCTGCATCGAGGACCGCATCGAGTTCGCGAAGGAACTCTTCGGGTTCGGAGAAGGCCTTGTAGACCGAGACGAATCGAATGTACGCGACCTTGTCGACGTCGCGCAACCGCTCGGAGACGAGTTCGCCGATGAGACTCGACGAGACGATGCGCGTCTCTCGATCTTGCAGCGCGCTCTCGACGTCGTCGACGAGACTCGTCACAGTCGTCTCGGCCACGTCACGCTTCTCTACGGCCCGTTCGATCCCTGCGCGAAGTTTCGCGCGGTCGAACGGGTCGATGGTTCCGTCGCGTTTCTTCACCTGGAGGGAGTCCCACTCCGGACGTTCGTAGGTCGTAAAGCGGAACGAGCAGCGTTGACACTCACGACGCCGCCGGATGGAAGTTCCATCCGCGCTGGTCTCGGTATCGACGACGCGTGTTCGCTCGTCCCCGCAGTCCGGGCAGTTCATAGTTGTCACTACGTGTCCCTCCAGCTCCTTAACCCCATATGTGGGGGTTGTCGTCTTCAGCCGCAATATCTGGTGCCGGCGGGACCCACATAAAACTTCCCCAACCAATTTGATGTAGTACAAATACACTTGTACTCGGCGGAGATCGACTTGCTCGATCCGGTGGGCACGATCGGGGCTACATTGGTGGTCCCGAGAGTCTCGGAGCCTCTCGCTCGTCATCGCGAGCGCGTACGCCTCGATCGATCGTGCGATCGTCCCGCAACAGATCTGGACGCCGACCGTACGATGCTCGCCCGCTGCCTGCAGGGTTTCGACAACCTCGACGAGCCGACGTGGTTTCGTCGGCTGTGTCTTCGGGTCGTCGTCGGCACCGATTCCGTCCTCGAAGGCAGTCCGACCGCGCCCGACCATCTCGAAGCCATCCTGTGCACGTTCGAGACGCAAACAGACTGAGACGCGTCGAGTACTCGGGTTCTAGCATCACACGACAGCTGCGTCGAAAGTGTCGACCTCGCGTCGAGGCGACGGGTCTGCCACGGCAGCCGCCGAACGGAGAGCGGCCGTCCCCGGTCGGCTACCGGCTCACAGAACCGCCTGCGTCGCCGTCGACCCGACGAGGAACCACGTGATCAGGAGGGCGTTGACCAGCGCACCCGTCCAGACGCGACCGGTTCGGTGGAAGAAGTACGTCGAGACCACCGCGATGAGCGGGAGCGCCGGCACGAACGGGAGTCCAACGATTGCGTACAGCGCGAGTTGGGGAATCGGCAGTGCGTTACTGGTGAACAGCACGCCGTACTGCAGAGCCAGCAGGAGCGCCATCCCGCCGGTGAGGATCACGCTGTTGATGACCATCGCGCGGCGGAGCGAGTCAGTCGTCGCACGCGTCCGGAGTCGCCCGTGGAGCAGCACCCCGACCGCCACGAAGAACACGAACAGCAGGGGCAGGTACGCCACGAAGGCCTGGAACTGCCACGGCGTGAGCAGGCGGAAGGCGACGAACCACACCCGGAAGTCCACGTTGAACAGTGCGTCGACGACGAGCGAGAGCGCGTAGACACCCCCGACGACGCCGACCGCGAGACCGACCGACCGGGTGAGCGAACCCCACCCCTGCGGGAGCGAGAGACCGTACGCCGTCGACGCCGCACGGTCGGTCGCCGACCCGCGAGTGAGGAGCCACCCGCCGAGCGTCACGCCGACGAGGAGTGTGCCCACGACCGTCGGCAGCCCCAGCAGATCCTGTCCGGTCACGAGGAAGTCAGCGACGCTGGCGACGACGATACCGAGCGCACTCCCGACGAGGACGGCCGGGACGATCAGTCGGCCCACGCGGTCCTCGGCCGTTCGCCGGACGTGCCAGGCACCGACCAGTCCGGCGATGACGACGGTGTTCACCAGCGCCCAGAGGACGACCGCGTTCGTCAGTTGCTGTGGGAACAGCCAGTTCGGAGCGAGCGGAACGAACGAGTCGCCGGCGACGACGGTGGGGAAGTACGTCACGGCGGGAATCAGCGTCGCCAGGAGCGCACTCACGTGCCACCCGGCGTCACGCTCGGTGGCGGCCTGCGGGACCGTCGCCTGGAGCGAACTGAACGGCTCACGGTCGAGCAAGAGACCGCCGGCGGGGAAGACGAACAGCATCCCGCCGAGGAGAGCGAGGAACGTCCCGACCTCCTTCCAGTACCACACTTGGTTCGAGGGGGCCGGACTCTCGCCACCCGGGAGCGTTCGCTGGATCCAGTCGACCGAGTCGGCGACCGCGTTCGTCGAGATGTGGTCACCCGGATGGGTCGTCGCCGGCGTGTAGAGCCTGCGTGCCGTGCCGTCCTCGATACTGCCGTATGTTCGTCCCTCCTCGACGGTCGCGTCGGTGCCGAAGAATTCCTGCATCTTCTGTGTCTCCTCGGCGGTCGCTGCACTCGCAGAACCGGGCCACATCAGCCAGTGGAACTCGTCGTACTCGCTGAAGACGACACCCGTGTTTCGCGGAAACTCCGCCGTGCCGTTCGGCACCGGGAGGCCGGCGATGGGGCCGGGTGCAGAGCCCTGATACAGCGCGGCGTCGTAGCCGTCGGGATCACTCGCGGCCGCCGCCGTGATCGCCCAGCCACCCATCGAGTGACCCGTCACCGCTACCCTCTCTGTGACCATCGGTCGGTCGTTGAGATACGCCAGCCCCGCCGGGCCGCCGAACCCACCCGCGAAGGCCGGTGGTGCCGACCCGCCGTGACCGGTCTGATCCAGCGCGAGGACGACGTACCCTCGACGGGCGTACTCGGTCGCGAAGGGTGCCTGCACACCCTTCGTGTTCACGTAGCCGTGGACGGCCAGCACCCCCGGAGCCGGGTCGTCTGCCGAGACGCCCGCCGGGACGTAGAGATGCCCCGACATCTGTGTGCCGTCTGCCGACTGGAACTGCACGTCGCGCACCTCGACGGTCCCACCCGCAGTGTGCCCCCAGTAGCCGATCACGCCACCACTGAACACGAGCAGTAGTGAGAGTACCAGTACCGTCACCCGTCTGTCGACAGCTACCATCGTGTAGGTACACTGAGTAGTTCACTTTATAATTATTGTTCGTAGATCACGGCGACGAGTGACCGCGTCGGCGCAGTCGCTCGGTCGGCGAGTCCGTGTGCGATTCGACCGCGAGTCTCGGGACAGTCGTATCGTGCCGATTTCCGGTCGTTTTTGAGCCGTCGGTCCGTGTAACGGACATGAACACGACGGCGATACTGCACTCGGTGGCCGCTGTACTGGTGCTGGGCGGAATCCTCCTGTCGGGAGAGGTTCTCACGATCGGCCTCCTGGGACTCGGCGCGGTGCTGTTCGTCGCGGGCATCGTCGTCGCACGGCGCGACGACACGGGCGACGCGGCCTGATCGGGACACCTGCGAGTGTGGCGTTCACTGCACGCGAGCCGACTCACTCCCGACGAATCTTGGTCGTCCGCTCGAAGCCCTCGCGAGTGAACGCGCCACTCGCCGCGACCGGCCGTTTCGTACCTGTGCGTCGGGGACGCCGACGAGAGAGACGAGAGCGACCGGCGAGCAGTCGGGGACGCGTCGCGGCTCAGATCAACAGTTGGATGTCCGCGTCGGCCATGTCCTGGATGGCGGTCGCAGCCCCGACGCCGGTCCGGACGCCGTCGAAGAAGTCGTCCTCGTCGTAGTCCATCAGTTCGATGGTCATCTGGCAGGCCTGGAACTCGACGCCCATGTCGAGTGACGTCTCGATCAGTTCCTCGATGGTGGCGGTCTCGTTGTCCGCGATGCGTTTCTCCATCATCCGGGTCGTCATCCGGTCCATGCCGGGGAGCGCACCGATGAGGTTCGGAACCGGCATGTTGGGGTTGCCGACCGAACTCAACTTGAGGTGCTTCGAGCGTTCCTCGTGGAGGATGTCGAGTCCCCAGAACGTGTGGAACACCGTCACGTCGTAGCCGAACGCGGCGGCGGTACTCGCCAGAATGAGCGGTGGGTAGGCCATGTCCAGCGTCCCCTTCGTGGCGATGATCGACATCTTCCGGGTGCCGTCGTCGGTCGTCGCCTCGGCGAGCGACTCCTCGAGGTCCGCCACTCTGGCGGCCAGTTCCGCCCGTGACGGGAGGTCGTCGTCGGGTGCGGTGGGAGTGTCGGTACTCACGATGCTCACTCCGTCTTGCGGACGTAGTGCGTGTAGCGCCCGTCGTCCTCCTCTTGTGCGAGCAGTTCCACGCCCGCCGTCCCGGAGGCCCAGCCCTCGATGTCGCTCATACTCCCGGAGTCTGTCGCGACGACTTCCAGCACCTCGCCGGCCGCGAGGTCGTCGATGGCCCCTCTCGTCTTGACGACCGGCATCGGGCACGATTCACCTTGCACGTCGAGCGTCTGTGTGATGTCGAATTCGGCACTCATTGAAGTACACTCCTGTTGTGTCTTGGAGCTAACGCACAATATTGAGGCTGTGGGTATAAGGATGACGATCCGGGACACCGCGACGATCGAGGCGGCCGTATCGCTCTCTATAGCCACTCTGTCGGAGACTGTC
The DNA here is from genome assembly GCF_020567425.1 of Salinirubrum litoreum. NCBI lineage: Archaea > Methanobacteriati > Methanobacteriota > Halobacteria > Halobacteriales > Haloferacaceae > Salinirubrum > Salinirubrum litoreum. The sequence goes on from NZ_JAJCVJ010000003.1 coordinate 366,734, forward strand.
GGATGTTTCCCGACGGACCACAAGCCACTCGGCGGAGCACCGACCACGTCCTCTTTGCGCACACGGTGTTGAACTGTATTCACAAGTGTCCGGACGGTGGGCCGTTCAGGGCGACCCCGCACGGACCGTCGTCGTCACCGCCGGCGGCCGCCTGGTCGACCGCCTCGCGTGGCTCAGCGTGGGGTCGCCGACTCCGGCGGGACGAGGAGGACGTTGTTGTTCCCGCGTGCGACGACCGTCTCGGCGGTGTCGCCGAGGAGCAGTCGCCGGAGGCGACTCGTCCCGCGGGCACCGAGGAGGGTCGTCGTCGCCCCGACGCGCGTCTCCTCGGCGAGGATCTCGTCGACCACCCCGCCGGTCCGGACGTTCGTCTCCACCTCGATCCCCATCCGGTCGCGGAGTTCGGTCGCCATCTCGTCGAGTCGCTCGCGGGCGTCCGCTTCGGTGTCCGAACCGTCCTTCTGTTCGCGACCGCGCACGTGGAGCAGGTACGCTCGCTGTGTCGCGCCGGTCAACTGCGGGAAGAAGTCGAACGCTCGCTCGGCGTTCGCCGAGAAGTCGGTCGCATAGAGCGTGTCCCGGAACAGGTGCTCTTTCTTGACGGCCGGGCCCGACTCCGTGCGTTCGATCCGTTCGACGAGCAACGGTCTGACCGCCGTCCGCGCGACGTTCCGCACGGTCCCGCCGATGAGTCGGTTCTCCAGTGGCGACTCCCCGCGAGAGCCGACGACGATCATGTCGGCGTCGATGCGTTCTGCGAGGCCGTTGATCCGCCGGTGCGGCGTCCCGCGGGCGACGTGTGTCTCGACCTCGAAGCCGGCGTCCTCGAACACGTCTCGCTGGGCCGCGAGCGCCGTCCTGGCGTCACTGGCGATGTCCATCCCCGGGAGACCGCTGGAGACGTTGTCCGGGACGACGGTGAGCAGGTGGACTTCCCGCACGCCGATGTTGGCGAGACACTCCAGACAGGTGCGTGACTCGATCGCCGTCTTGCTCGCGTCCGAGAGGTCTGTCGCGAATACGATGCGCATACCGCCCGCTACGCGACCCGACGTTAATATTGTTTGCGTTGCACAATACAAACATCGGAGTGACGCGAGTCGAGTGCGCCGTGGTCGGCGCGTGAGGTGACGACTCGTGAGACGGTCACCGTGGCCACGCGAGACCGGTGGGTCGGTGGTGACACTCGACTGGACACGTCGCGCTCTCGGGGCGCTCCCGCACCTCTCGGGGTCTGAGGGACGCTCGACCGCCTCGCCGGGGTCGAGACCGCTCCCGGCGGGCCTGTATTGGACTATATAAGCAAGAGTCACTCGCACCGCCGACCGTCTGTGCCGTCGGTCGAGTATCGGAAGGTCGTCGTCAGGCGGCCGTCTCCAGACGGTTTCTCGGTGTATCGGCCACGTTTCACCAGTCCGGCTACCACCGACCGCCCGACACAGTATTGTAGAGATAAGGAATTATCTTCCAAACCCTTATGTGCGAGCCCCCAATAGCTGAGGGTGCATACATGAACCCAGACGATCTGCCCACCGTGGATGCCGACGTCGAGACGCTCGCTCCGGAGACGCTGAAAGCCCGGATCGACGCCGGCGAGGCGGTCACCCTGCTCGACACGCGGATGACCGGCGACTACGACGAGTGGCGAATCGACGGTGAATCGGTCGAGTCGATCAACGTCCCCTACTACGAGTTCCTCGACGAGGACATCGACGACGAGGTGCTCGAATCGATCCCGGACGACCGCGACGTGACCGTCCTGTGTGCGAAGGGCGGCGCGAGCGAGTTCGTCGCCGGGACACTCGCCGAGCGTGGCTACGACGTGGACCACCTCGAAGACGGGATGAACGGCTGGGCGCGCATCTACGAGCGCGTCGAGGTCACCGGCTACGACGGCCCGGGCACGCTCTACCAGTATCAGCGACCCTCCTCGGGCTGTCTCGGGTACCTCCTCGTCGACGGTGACGAGGCGGCCGTGGTCGACCCGCTGCGAGCGTTCACCGACCGCTACCTCGACGACGCCGACGACCTCGGCGTCGACCTCGTCTACGCACTGGACACCCACATCCACGCCGACCACATCTCGGGCGTCCGTGACCTGGACGACCGGGGGGTCACCGGCGTGATCCCCGAGAACGCGGTCCCGCGTGGGGTCACCTACGCCGACGACCTCGAGACGGCCGCCGACGGCGACGAGTTCGTGGTCGGGGACGCCACCGTCGAGACGGTCTACACGCCCGGCCACACGACGGGCATGACGTCGTACCTGCTCGGCGACGGTCTGCTGGCGACCGGCGACGGCCTGTTCGTCGAGAGTGTCGCCCGCCCCGACCTCGAGGAGGGGGACGAGGGCGCACCCGAGGCCGCCCGGATGCTCTACGAGTCGCTCCAGGAGCGCGTGCTGACACTCCCGGAGGACACCCTGATCGGCGGGGCACACTTCAGCGACGCCGCCGACCCGGCGGTCGACGGCACCTACACGGCTCCTGTCGGTGACCTCGTCCAGCGGATGGACGCGCTCACGGTGGCCGAAGACGATTTCGTGGAGACGGTCCTCGCGGACATGCCGCCGCGACCCGCCAACTACGAGGACATCATCGCCACCAACCTCGGCCAGCAGGCGGCCGACGACGAGGAGGCGTTCACGCTCGAACTCGGCCCGAACAACTGCGCCGCGAGCCAGGAGTCGCTCGCCGACGACTAACGACGAGAGGCAATGGTAGACCCACTCCCACTGCAGCTACTGGCGGAGTACTTCCCGAACGGGATCGCCCGCTACGCGATCGGCGGACTGTTCGTCGGACTCGGTGCCAGTCTCATCTACCTCGGGACCGGCATCAGCGCCGGCGCGAGTTCGTTCCTCGAGTCGACGCTGTCGTACGTCTCGGACCGGTCGCGGTTCCAGCAGTACGCCGCCTCGCGCGACTGGCGCTTGGTGTTCACGCTCAGCATCGTCGCCGGGGCGGCAATCTACTCGCTCACGCTCGGTGACGCGTTCGCCTACGAGACCGACGTACAGGTCTGGCGGCTGTTCGCCGGCGGCGTCCTCGTCGGGATCGGCACCCGCGTCGGCAAGGGGTGTACCTCCGGCCACGGCGTCTGTGGGGTTGGTTCTGCCTCCCGGACGTCGCTCGTCGGGGTGGCCACGTTCCTGCTGGTCGCCATCGGCGTCGCACAGGTCGTCGCCGCCCTGGGGGTGAGCCCCTGATGGCCGACCGACACCCGCTGTTCATGCCGACGATCGTCGTCGGCGGACTGATCTTCGGGTTCGGCCTCGGCTACAGCCACATGGCCCGCCCCGAGGTCGTGCTGGACTTCCTCCAGTTCGACGACCTCGGCTTACCCTTCGTCATGTTCGGCGGGGCCGCCGTCACCGGGTTGGTGTACTTCCTCGCGCCGCGACTCCTCGACGGTCCCCCGCTGACGCGGCGGGCCTTCGAACGCCGGCTGAAGTCGTTCGACCGGAACGTCCTCGTCGGCGGGGCCATCTTCGGAGCGGGCTGGGGCCTCTCGGGGATCTGTCCCGGCGCGGCCTACGCCAGCCTCGGTGTCGGGAACGTCACCATCCTCTGGGCGCTCGCCGGCATGTTCGCCGGCGCGTACGTGCAGGGCGTCTGGCGGAGCCGTAGCGACACCGACGACTCGACGGTGGCCGGGGCCGACTGAGTCACGACCGCGCACGCAGCGCTCTCAGTTCCACGTTCTCCCCGCGCTCGGGGACTCGTCGTCGCTCCCCTGTTGAGCGGTCGCTCGGCTCTCGGTGGCGACTTGTATTGTACGATAATCACAAAACTGTTATCAGCCTCCGATCCCAACGTGGGTGTGATGAGCGACCGAGACCAGCGCAGACGCGAGAGACTCGACGACCCGCGGGAGACGGCGACAGACGGCGGCACGACCGAGACCGTCGACGAGCGCAGTGAGCCGATCCACGTCGAGAGTGCCGAGCACCTCGACGAACTCGTCGCCGAGGGCGGTGTCGTCCTCGCCGACTTCTACGCGGACTGGTGTGGTCCGTGTAAGATGCTCGAACCCGTCGTGGAGGAACTGGCCGCCGAGACGGACGCGACGGTCGCGAAGGTCGACGTCGACCGACTCCAGCGACTGGCCCAGCAGTACCGGGTGCAGGGCGTCCCGACGATGTACCTGTTCGCCGACGGCGAGCAGGTCGAGCAGATGGTCGGTGTGCGGCAGCGAGACGAACTGCGCTCGCTGATCGAACAGTACGCCTGATCGGTCGGGAGCGACGGCTCGTTCTCTTTCGACTCCCACCTCCGAGCGACGCCCGTGCTCAGTTCCGGGCGTCTCGACCGCCGCCGTCTCGCAGTGCACGCCGCGTCGACGTCCACCGACGCCCGGAAAGAGACACCCCGGACGAGGGGCGAGTGGTCAATGCTCGTGTCCGTGCGGCGTCGCCGGGTCGGCCGGGAAGTCACGCTCGCCCGCCTCGATGCGGACGTCCAGCCAGTTGTCCATCGGGATCATCGGGCACTCGTAGGCGTAGTTGTACGCGCACGTCGGGTTGTAGGCCGTGTTGAAGTCGAGCACCCAACCGTCGGCCGTCAGGTGGTGATCGAACTCCAGGTCGATGTACCGGCCTGCACCGTACGTCTCCTCGTCGTTGGTCTGGTCGCGGAAAGGGACCCAGAGCCGGTCGGTCTCCCGGTCCGGGCGGTACGCCTGGAGGGTGTACTGCTCGCCGTCGAGTTCGAACCGGAACTCGCCCCACCGCAGGTACGTCTGTTCGCCGTCGGCGGTCGTCTCGACGGTGATCTGTGCTTTCTCGTCGTGTTCGACGAGCGGGAGGACGAACCGGTAGTCCGGGTCCGGCTCGAAGTAGTCGAGCCCCGGGAACTGTGTACCACGCATCCCCGACGGGAGCGGCGAGTGTCTCGACTCCCGGAAGTACCGCCGCTTGTGCTCGCGGTCGGCCTCGATCTGTTCGCGCCACTCGTCGAGCTGGTCGGTCGAGAGCATGTGACTTTATATTGTGCGTACTACACAATATTAGTTTGGGTGGCGAGGAGTGCGACGAGTCTCGCCACCACTGGGATCAGGTGTCGGAGTACACTCGGGGTCGGGCCCCGAGACAGTCGCCTCGTTCGTCCGTAGACTCGGGACCGACGGTCGGAGCGACGCCGGCCGCCGGTCAGCGCGGTGGCACCGACGCCGGGGGGACGAGCAGGACGTTCGCGTTCCCCTGTGCGATGACGGACTCGGAGACACTCCCGAGGAGGAGGCGGCGCAGGCGGCTCTGCCCGCGTGCGCCGAGCAGGGTGACCGTCGCGCCGACGCGCCGTTCTTCGGCGAGTATCTCCGTCTTCGGGCTGCCAGACCGGACGTTGACGGCTGTCTCGACGCCCATCCGGACCGAGAGGTCCTCGGCGAGCGACTGGAGGCGATCGTGGGGGGCCGCCGCAGACTCGCCAGTCCGCTCTTCGCTCCCCCGGACGTGGAGGAGGTTCACCCGTCGCGTCGCCCCGCGCAGACGGGGCAGGAAGTCGTAGGCGCGCTCGGCGTTGTCGGAGAAGTCGGTCACGTACAACACGTCCCGGAAGAGATGTTCGTGTGCGACGCGGTGTGTGCCGTCGGCCGGGTCGATCCGCTCGACGAGCAGTGGGACGACGGCGGTCCGCGCGACGTTCCTGACCGTGTCGCCGATCAGCCGGTTCCGCAACGGGCTCTGCCCGCGCGACCCGACGACGATCATGTCGGCCGGCAGGCGCTCGGCGAGACCGTTGATCCGGCGGAAGGGCGCGCCGCGTGCGACGTGCGTCTCCACGTCGAAGCCGGCCTCCTCGAAGACGGCCCGCTGTCTGCGGAGTGCGGACTCCGCGTCGGCCGCGCTGTCCAGTCCCGGGAGGCCGCTCCCGACGGTGTCGGGAACGACGGTGAACAGGTGGACCTCCCGGACACCGATGGTGGCGAGGCACTCCAGACACGTCCGCGACTCGACGGCAGCCTCGCTCGCGGCGGAGAGGTCCGTCGCGAAGACGATGCGCATAGCAACAGCAGGCACTGGAGACACATATACTGTCGCGGCGTCCTGCGTGGTAAATCGCCTCGGGGTCAAGCACCGGGGCATCCGCCTTGTTTATCTGTGAAAACGAGTGAGCCCGCTCGCCGACGATCGCGACGGCTCCGTCAGTCAGCAGTCGCCGTGTCTGCACCCGGCGTCTCGGCGCGGAGTTCACGAACGCTCGTGACGATGACGGCCCCGCTCACGAGGAGCGCGGCCCCGAGGATGATCACGAGGCTGACGACGTCGAACACCTCGATGCCGAGGTAGCCGCCGACCTGGCGGACGGCGACCGCGATGGCACCGAGCAGCAGCATGGCGCCGAAGTACACCTTGATGTCGTCCTCGTTCACGAGGCTGGTCGCCCCGGCACCGATCCGGGCACCGAGTGCGCTCCCGGCGAGCAACGGCGCGACGATCGAGAGGTCGACCGCGCCGGACTGTGCGTAGAGGAACGACCCGATTCCGCCCGAGAAGACGATCTCGAACAGGTCGGTCCCCACGGCGACCGGGACCGGGACGCCGACGAGGTAGAACAGCGCCGGCATCCGGATGAAGCCGCCACCGACCCCGAGGAACCCGGACAGGAGACCGGTCGCGAACGCGACGCCCAGCACCATCCACAGCGAGACGGTGAACCCGCCCCGGACGGAGATCATCGGGGGGACGTCGTACGACTGGATCTTCTGTGCGATCGCCGGGATGTCGTCGCCGTCGTCCTCGTCGGCCTCGTCGACGTCGTGTGACAGCCCGCCACCGCCGCCCTTGAGGGCAGTGTAGGTGACGAACGCCCCGATCGACCCGAGCAGGAGCACGTACGCGATACTCACCACGCTCCCCGCGAGCCCGAGGTGTTGGAGGTACTCCAACCCGATCTTGCCGACCTCGATCCCGGCGGTCGTCCCGGCGATCATCAGGACGCCGAGTTTGTAGTCGACCTGCCCGAGGTCGCGGTGTTTCAGCGTCGCGATGACCGAGGTCCCGAACACGAACGCGAGGCCGGACCCGACCGCGACGTTCGCGTCGTAGCCCATCACGAGCAGTGCGGGCGTGACGAGGAACGACCCGCCCATCCCGAAGAAGCCGAACAGGATGCCGATGAGCAGGCCGAACCCGGTGAACATCGCCAGTAACTCGACGGCGATACCGAACACCTCCATGCTCACAGCCCCCTGATCAGATCAGTCACCCGCTTTGCGAGTGCAGACTCCAACAGTCCGTAGCCGACGTACAGTACGATCGCTTCGAGTAACACGAGTCCGATCAACACGGCGGCCTGCGTGTTGCCGCCGAGCGTCTCGATCCCGAACATCACTGGACCCTCACCCGCTGAGATTGCTGCATTGGTGGATTTCCTCTCGACTCCCCCTAACCGGTGGGTAGCTATAATAGTTTTGCAATTGTGCCACAATACTATATTCCCGCAACGCACGGGTGGTGACTCGTAACGTACCGATAACTACGAGATGTCGCTATTCACCGTGCAGAAACGCTAAAGTTGCAGTCGAGCAAACAGCAAATCGCGCGGGGTGGGCTGTCAGGAGATAACCGGAGATTTGGTTGTGCGTGTAATGAACAACTTCCGGGCGCGTCGCGTGATCGAGAGTTCGGCCCACCGTTCACTCCCAAAGTACGTCGGCGTGGTCGGCGACACCGAGGCGGGTGGCGAGTGGCGACCGAACAGGTACGGAGTTCCCGTCACTGGCTGTGGACCTGCTCGGATCCGGACTCGAGCGACGTCGTGACCGCGCGGATCGGACTCTTGTTCGTGCCCGACAGCCGTGCTTCTGGCCGGAATCGGCCTCACCGGGAGCACCGGCCGCCGTGACGCCGAGAGGTCGGGCCCTCGGTAACCGTGGCCGTGCCACCGTAGAATTGTAAATACTACACACAACTCTTTTGTCGGAGCGCGCCCAAGCGTACGTACACACATGCCGGACTCGATGTCTGAACAACTCCAGCAGGACATGGTCTGTGAGAGCCTGCTTGAGTGTTTCCACGGACTGAAGCAACTCGACAGGGAGTGTTACAGCGCGCTGGTCGACGCGACGGAACCGCTCACCGTCGACGATCTCGCCGACGCGGTCGACCGCGAACGCTCGACCGCGTATCGGTCGGTCCAGCGGTTGGTCTCGGCGGGATTCATCCAGAAAGAACAGGTCAACTACGAGAACGGCGGCTACTACCACGTCTACCGCCCGACCGACCCGTCACAGATCGCCGACGACATGCAACGCCTGTTGAACGACTGGTACGCGAAGATGGGACAGCTCATCGGCGAGTTCGAGCGCAAGTACGAGAACGCCGACCGCGTCCTCTTGGAGAACTGACTCCGACTCGTCCGATGGCTGCAGACGGCTCGCTCGACGTCGACACGTTCACGCCGGTGTGGACCGCAGGCTGGCAGTGGCCGTGGGCCGTGGTGCTCGCACTGATGCTCGGAGGGAACTTCCTCCTCGCAGCGGACAGACCCCTGCTCGGCACCGCAGTCCTGTTCGGTGGTCCCGCACTCGCGGTCGCCGGCGTCCGTGCGGTCAGCGCCGAGAGTGCGGCCGTCCGTCGAGCCGCGGTCGAGAAGATCCGCGCGACTGCCGCCGAGACGGTCGGCGTCGACCCCGACGACCCGTCGGTGTACACGCTGTCCGGTGGGCGCGGATCCGTCGTCGGTCTGGACGCCGCGAAGCGGTACGAGACGACCGTGCTGTTCGTCGGGGAGTCGTCGGTGTCGGTCCACGACGGGGAGGTGAACCTCCTCGCGACGTCGTGGCGACTGGCCGACGACGCGGAGACGCTCGCGTGCGATCGGATCGACGAGGTCACGTACAGTGACGGGGCAGTCGTGGTCTCGCTCGACGACGGAACGCGTCGGACGTACCCGAGTGACTCCCGGCCGACCGACGCGCTGGCCGCACTCGCGGCGGCCTCCCCGAGCGCGGCCGTCGTCTGAGTTTTCGCCGCCACCACCGCAGGGGGTACTCTCGCGGTGGCGAGGGAGACGGTGACTACACTCACGACCGGGAAGGTGATGTGGCCGATTGTCGTGACGGCGACCTGCAGGTAACTCGGCCCGCACGACGGAGCGAGTGACACCACGCGGAGCGGACCGGTCACACTGGACACAGTGTGAAATTTTCAGAATGTCCACAATGTTCAGAGAGTTCGGCAGAGCCCAGTCGAGCGTCCGAGGGACCGAACCCGCGTGGTCGTGAGCGCCGATCGCGGTGCGGCGTCGCGGTAGTCGAGTCCGGCCCGTCGGGACCCAGTGACTCGGCTACGCTGTCGTCGTGTGGTCGTCCGGTTCGGGGAGTCCGTGGGCGGCCTCTAAGAGTGCCCCGAACCGGCTGGTGAACCGCGTCGCGGGCGCGCCGTCCACGACGTCGTGATCGACCGTCACCGTCAGGTGGAGGAACTCGCGGGTCGTCAGTTCACCGTCGACGAGCCGTGGCCGCTCGCCGATCCCGCCGACGGTCACCTGCACCGTGTAGTTCGTCGGAGTGATCGCCCACCCACCGCCCGCACCGAACATCCCGACCGAGGTGACGGCGACGGTGCCTGCCACGGCTTTCCACCGCCGGGGGAACCACTGCGGGAGTCGCCAGACGAGTCGCCGGAGGAACCCGGGGAGTCGCAGTGCGGCGTGCTCGACGGCCGAGAGATCGGTCGGATCGCGTGATCGCTGGGCGGCCCGAATCTCGTCGTGGAGCGAGCGGACCGAGCGACCGCCGGCGGCTCTGAGGACGTGCGGGACGCCGAGTCGGTCGCCGTCGACGGTCGTCTCGACGAGGACGTTCACGTCGACGTCGTCGAAAACGTGGACCCGGCCGCGCCAGTCGCGGTAGGCGTTCATCCTGGGGTGGTCCGCGAGAGCGCGTGCGAGACAGCAGACGACGAACGCGGTGAAGGAGAGTCGCTCTCCCGTCTCGGCCTCGATGGCGTCGATGCGGGCTCTCGCCTCGGTCACGTCGACCGTGACGAGGCCGTGGACGTTGCTCCGCCGGCCCGCCGCTCGCATGTAGTCGACCGTCCCCCGGCGGCGCGGCGAGAACGGCTCGAGACGATCGCCTCGGTCGCGCATACCTCACGTCGGTCGGGAGCCACCTTACGTGTTGACCCGGTGTGACGAGTCGACACGCTCTCGTGGGAGCCGAGCGGTGGGTTCCGAGAGTCGAATAGCACGGCGGAGCCGTGAGCCTGCCGCCGCCGGGGAACGAACGCTGAAGACGCTGAGAGTACAGTGACTGTTTGAGTTACCCGAAGGCACTTTCCTGTACGGGCGTGTGCTTCGAACGTGAAACGACGAGACGTGCTCTCGACGTGCGGGTTCGGCGTCGGGACGCTCATCTCGGCGACGGCTGGCTGTCTCGCCAGCGACGGCCGGCCACTGTCTGACGACGGCGCAGGTGACCCCGCCGGATCTGCAGGCGAGCGGCGACTCGAGGTCGTCCGTGTCGAGACGCCGACCGACGTCGTCCGACTCAACGACCTGGGCACCTCACCGAGCGTCGACGTCCCGGATGTAAGGTCACTGTCGGACCGCGAACGCACCGTCGCGACTGCGGCGCTGGACGACGAGTACGAGACCGACGACCTCCCCGACTGGCTCGTCTCGTTCGTCGCCGAGACGCCCTATCTCCGCCGTGACGGGCCGTACTACGAACTGATCCACGACTTCCCCCGGTACACCATCACGGCCGCAGAGACGACCGCGGACGCGGTGGGCGGACCGATCGCGGACGAAGCGGCCTACCGGGAGGCGGTGACACACGACGGCGTCGTGACCTCGGGACTACTCCGGATCGCCAGCGAGGACGGCTACAGGACGCTCCGACTCTGGCCGTCGCTACGGGAGTTTCTCGACAGCCACGAGGGCGTCCGGTACCGCGGCACCGTCTACTCGCTGTCGCTGTCGGTCGAGGACGACGGGCAACCGTACACGGTGACCGCCTCACGTGTCTCCCCGACAGACCTCACAGACGAGTCGGTGTACGACGCGACCGAGGCGACCGAGACGGTTCGGGAGGCGGTCCGGGCGGCCGGCGAGACGCAGGGTGTCTACGCCGGCGACCTACCGGAGCAACTGCTCGAGGCCGTCGCCGCCCACCAGTACGTCTACCTCGACGGCACCTTCTACTGGGCCGGCCTGGAGAACCGTGAGGACCTCCCGGTCGACCTCGAGGGGACGGTCACGCAGTCGCAGTTCTCGGAGACGGTGCCGAGAATACGTCTCGTACTCGGCAACCACGGCGATCGGGACGTCTCCGTCTTCAGTGGTGCGCCCGCACCGTTCGGTGTCATCGAGATGGAGGCGGTCGACGGCGACGGCGGGTCACTGCTGTGGACCGACGCCTACCGGGAGAGTTCCCACGTCAGGACCGACGAGCAGTCCGTCACGTTCGTCAACGCCATCGGACTCACGACGCCGCTCCCGGCGGGCGAGCGTCTCGACCGGACGTTCGAGGTGGTCGACGCTGTCGCGCCCGGCGAGTACGTCGTGCAGGACGACGTGGGTATCGAGTCTCCCGGGAGCGACGAGGGCGGGACACTCGCCTATCGGGTGTTCCTGCGGGTGACAGATGGAGCGGCGACCGACGGCTGATCGGCGGCGAACGACGGACGACTCACGGGACCGGCAGTCGCGCGATGCCCGCGTCGTCGCGGTAGGCGACGTACAGCGCGTCGTCGGCCGCGTGGACGTGCATCCGACTCCCGTCGGGGTCGTACTGCCACAGCGGCGACCCGTCTCCGGTCGCGAACGCCCTGATCCGCCGGTCGCTCCCGACGACGAGGGTGCCGTCGACGAGTGTACACGTCTCGACGACCCCCCCGATGGCGATGTCTGTCGTCCGCTGCCAGCGGCGGGTCCCGTCCCGGTCGAAGCCGTCGATCCGGATCAGGATGCCGCCGTCGGGGTCGTCGACCGAACTCACCGCGAGCACCGTCTCGTCGGTCGAGACGATCCGTTCGATCTCGTAGCCGCCGGTCCGCCGCCAGCGCTCCTCGCCGGTCTCTCCGTCCAGTGCGACGACGACGCCCGGGCCGTCGCGTGGGCGGAGTTTGACGTACGCATCGCCGTCGAGGTGGACTGCCCCGCCGAACAGCGTGTCGACCGCCGCGTCGAACTCGGTGCGCCACTGGAGGCTCCCGTCGGCGAGTGAGCGGAGTTCGACTCCCTCCTCGCTGACCGTCGCGAGTCGGTCGGCGTCGACCGTCAGGCCCCGGTAGCCACCGGGGTCACTCCGCCAGCGGACCGCGCCGTCGGCCGGCGAGAGGGCCGCGAGGCGTCGCTCCGACCGCTCGGCCGGGTCCAGCAGGACGAACACGTCCCTCGTGAGACCGGGGAACCGGTAGGCGCTCGTCACGCGCTCGAAGCGTCGGGTCCCGGTCGCCGCGTCGTAGCCGGTGACGGTGTCGGAACGCGGGTCGAACTGTACGAGCAGCGACCCGGCCCGCGCCAGGACCGCGCGACTGTGGACACCCTCCTCGTGCCACGCGACCGTCCCGTCCTCGTCGATCGCGTAGAGGTCGCCGTCGGTGCTGTGGGCGTGGACGAACCCGTCTGTCGGCGAGACCGTCGGTGCCGTCTCGACCGGGCCGCCGGTCTCCACTGCGAACTCCCGGGTCCCGTCGTCCGCGCCGAACGCGTACACCCGCTTGTCCTGTGTCCCGAGGACGACACGGTCGGCGGTCGCGACCGGCGGTCCCGCGTTCAGGCGGGCCGCGATGGACTGCCGCCAGAGCGGGCGGACCCCACGGAGGTCTGTGAGTGTGCTACACCCGGCGAGGCCGCCGACGGCCGCCACACCGAGCGCCGCGAGTGTCTGCCGGCGGGAGTACGTCTGGTCAGTCACGCCGGGTCACCCCCGAGGCGAGTTTCGTCAATCCGTAGGCCTGTCCGAGGTACACGTCGCCGTCGACGACCGAGAGCCAGTGTACCTCGCCTCCGTCGAGTCGTCCGTCGAACCGGACCGAGCGGACACGCGTCCCGTCGCGCTCGTGGACGTACAGCACGGTCGGGCCGAAGGGGAGGTCACCCGCCGTGCCGCGAACCCGATGAGAGCCGCAGACGAGCGTCACGAGTCGGTCACCGACGGGATACGGCCCGTGCGTGATCGGACTCACGAGGTCGTCCTGCCACAGCGGTTCGCCCGACTCGCGGTCGAACGCCCGGAGGACGTAGTCGGCACCGCCGACGTAGACGCGGTCGGCGGTGACGAGCGGCCGGGCGAACACCGTGTTCCGGAGGCGACCCCGCCACGTGACCTCGCCGGTCTCGGCGTCGAGTGCGAGGAGTCGTTCGGCGGGGGTACCGACGACGACCGTCCGGCCGTCCGGGGCGACACCGACGCTCGAGGCCGCACCCGTGATCGAGCGTTCCCACCTCCGGTCACCGTCGGCCGTGAGGGCGACCAGTCGGCCGGTGACGGTCGGGAAGACGATACCGCCGCCGGCGACGCCTGGCGCACCGGCGAGCGACGAGGGTATCTCGTGGACGAACCGCTCCTCGCCGGTGTCGGCGTCGAGACCGTGGAGTCGATCCGTGACGTCCTCCTCCGTGCCGGAGACGGGAACGACGACGCGGTCGCCGAGGTCGACGGGGGCAAACTCCGTCACACCGGGGTCTGCGTCCGCGACGCGACCGATACTGTGTCGCCACACCTCGTCGCCACTGGCGGCGTCCACGGCGACCGCGAACCCCGAGTCGGCGAACGCGTACGCCCGGCCACCCGAGACGCAGACGGGCGACTTGTCGCCCTTCGACACAGACACGGCCCACTCGCTCTCGCCGGTATTGGCGTCGACGCCGGCGATCAGTGGGTCGTCGTCGAAGGGGCTGTACGATCCCGTGAGAAGCGTGCCGTCGACCGTTCCGGCGGCCGGCGACGGCTCACGGGGGCGACCGTGCCAGGCCCGTGTGACCGGGAACTCCTCGCGGCCGCCGGTACAACCGGCGATGCCGACGCCGAGTGCGAGCGAGGAGACGCCTCGCAGGGCGTCTCTGCGTGTGAAGGAGGGCATACACGAACCACGCCGTCCGGGCAGTGTATCAGTCTTGTCGTCTCTCCCGTGTCGACAGGGTCGCCCTCGGTCGTCGAAGCCGACACTGCTCTGTCGACCCGTTCGAGCAGGCTCGGCCGTGATCTGCCGGGTACGGAACGTCGAGGAGAACGCTCCGCCGTTCAGCGCGGGGAGGCGGTCACTTCTGCATCTTCGGTCCGGGCTTCCACGTGTTACCCTCCAGTTCGACCAACTCGTACGTCTCCAGTACGTGTAACAACTCGACGACCCGTTCTGAGTCGTACTCGACACTCATCTCTGCTGGGAGGCTGTCGGCGATCCTGCTCCGGGTTCCGCCATCGATTCGTGCGACCGTCTCGATCACCCGGTGAACGTCTCCGAGGACGGAGTCCGGAACGCGGGTCGCCGATCCGTCTGCCGAGAGTTTGTCGATGACGCTGTCGTACGATCCCGACAGTTCGACCGAGACACGGACGTCTTCTCCGGATTCGTGATCGTTTTCGACCATTCTACGACCGTATTCTGTCTCGTAGCACTTAGTTTGCTCGAATGCAGCTACCGGTTCGGTAGACTCTGCTCAAGGTCGCCTTCACGGCCGGACGTATGGACGTTCCAGCCAGATTTGGCGCTGAACTCCGGACGATTCAAACTCGAAGCCGGTACCGATGATCGACTACGGTATCGACGATCGACTACGGTACCGACGATCGACTATCGTGAAGGCGTGCGTTCGAGTCCGGCACGCTGCGCTCGTCTGCGTCTCTCTCGAGCGCCGACCGACACTGCCGAGTCCCGACGTGATCGCCCGGAGTAACGAGGCGTGTTCGCCCTCGAGTCACTTCTGACGATGCCACCTCACTCGCCACCCGTACAGTCACAGCCGCCAGCAGCCAGCACCGCCGAGAGGTCGTACTGACGCTCGCAGTCCTCACAGTACACGGTCACGGCTGTCTGGACGTGGAACGACCCGAGCGTGAGTCGACCGGCCCCGACGAACTGTTCGAGTTTCTGCTCGACGACGGCGGTCGTTCTGCCGATCAGCCGCTCCAATTGTCGTTGTCCCTGTTCGTACGTATCGCTCGGACTCGTCTCGTAGGTCGCACCACGAACGTCTTTGAGATACGACCGGATCGCCTGGTACGTCACGAACTCCGAGTCGAGTGTCTCGACGTCGACGCCCCGGTGTGCCAGCCTCGTCTCGACTTCCGTCTGCACGCCCCGACTCACCTCGTCGCTCGTCAGTTGTCGGTAGAGGTTCTCGACCTCTCCTGCGAGCGGATTGAGTTGTGCGTCGCGCATCGCCGCTTCCAGGAGCCGCCTGTTGAATGCGGTAGCGAGGGTGCGGAGGCTCTCTCGCTCGCCAGGGGGGCCCGTCCAGCGTGCCTCGAGTTCCGCCCCGAGTCCGTCGAGTTCGTACTTGGCGAGCAGTCGTTCGACTTTCGTCTCCCCGACAGTCCTCGACTCGTCGGTCTCGGTCGGATCGGTCATCGACTCCTGCGTGTCGACGTGTCGTATTCAAACTCCCGGTGAGTCTCCGCGTCGGGCGGCCTACGCGACGCGGGCAGTGAGATGTGGATCGTCCTCTCGGAGAGGAGTCCGTCGTTCTGTCGTGGTCGAATGACGTGCGCGAGGTTCGAATAACAGCGTTAGTTTTGTTATTCTAAGAGAGATCGGTGACCTCTCGGACAACAGGTGGGATCGGTCTCCCACTACCGGGGACGCCGACAGTGTGACCCAGGATGGCCGTGAGCGTGCTCTACGAACAGATTCGAGGATACGTCGAACCAGGTGTCTCCATCGGTCGCTCGAACCCGGGCGGGCCGATCCTCCCGCGCTGTTCGATATCGTCGAACGTTCGGCTACCGACGCGGGTCGTCGTCGACAGACTACCGTCCGAGCACCGTGTCGGGCCACGCTGACAGGGTGTCGGAGCGGTGAGGGAGACGGGGTGCGAACGTGGCCGCCCGGTGCGTCACTGAAACGCCAGCTTCAGCTCGATCTCGTTCGCGACACCGAGAATGAGGTCGGGGATCTCCTCGTGGAGCACGTCTCCCTTGATGCGATGTGTCGGGCCCGCGATACTGATGGCTCCGAGGATCTCGTCGTCGCTGTCGATGATCGGGACGCCCACGGCCCGGAGGCCGCGCGTGCTCTCCTGCCGATTGATCGCGTACTCGTTTGTCCGGATCTCTTCGAGTTCGGCTCTGATCTCCGCGGTGTCGGTGATCGTGTGTTCGGTGAACGCGACGTGCTCGCCCTGGAGAATGGATTCACGCCGTTCTTCGGGAAGGTACGCGAGGATCGCCTTGCCGGCGGCCGAGATGTGGAGCGGGAAGTGGCGTCCGATCCAGACGTTCGTCTGAACCGCGTTCTGGCCGTACGAACAGTAGAGGTGAACGCCGACCCCGTCCTGTTCGACCACGAACTGCGCCCGCTCTTCGGTCTCGATAGCCAGTGTGTCCACCTTCTGGCGGATCAACTCGGGGAGGTACCGGTCCTGGACGGTCCCGCCCAGATCCAGCATCCGTAACCCCAGTTCGAAGCCGTTCTCGGTCTCGATCAGGTACCCCTCCTCCGCCAGCGTGTGCACGTGCGCGTGTACCGTACTCTTGGCGAGCGAGAGTTCGTCCGCGAGTTCGGTGATCGTCTGACCGCCCGACCGCTGGAGCGACTGCAGTATCCGCAGTAGCGTGACGTCGGATTTGATCCGTCGTGGTGCCCCGTTTTCGCTTCCCATGTGAGTACGATGACGGGACGTGCACAAGTGTTTTACCCTGTCGAACGCCGTATCACCTCCAAATATGGCTTACACCGCACTCTCGAGGGCGATATTCGGTACACAAGGCAGATCAAACCTAATTCGGTCTCGACGAACAGGATTTCGATCTGTTCGTCCTGGTCGAATATCGTGTGGTACCGCGTGTCACAATATTCCGTCCGGGCGAGTGTGAGAACTACCACGTCTCGCCGCCGAGCCAGTCCGAGCCCCGAGGTGGGACCGGCAGGCAACGTGCTCGTAGTGGTCGGCACACGCGTTCCTGGCTGTCGGACCAGCGAGAGACGATCTCCGGTGGACTACCGCCCGAGATCGGATGCAGACGCCGACGGCCGGGCTCTTCGGATGTCGAGCCGAGGTCGGCTCACTGACCCGGCCGGATCACGACCTTCCCGACGACGTCGCGGGTCTCAAGGACACGGTGTCCCTCGAAGACTCGTTCCAGCGGCAGCACGCGATCGACGCACGGTTCCAGGTCGCCAGCACCGACCAGTCGGCCGACCGTCCGGAACTCCGTGCGGTTGCCCATCGGTGCGCCGAGAATCTGCCGGTGGTGTTGGTACACCGACCGGATGTCGAGATCGGGGGTCGCGCCGGACGTCGCGCCGCAGATCACCATCCGACCCCCGGTGGCGAGACTGTCGATACTCGTCTGCCAGGTCTCTTGCCCGACGTGGTCGGCGACCAGATCGACGCCACGGGCGTCCGTCAGGTCGGCGACGGCCTCGTCGAACGGGACGGCCGTGTAGTCGATCACCTCGTCTGCGATCTCCGAGAGCGCCTCGGCCTTCTCGGCGGTGGAGGTCGTCGCGTAGACGGTCGCACCGAGGAACGCGGCGATTCGAGCGGCGGCGTTTCCGACGCCGCCGGAGGCCCCGAGAACGAGTGCCGACTCGGCCGGCCGGAGCCCACCCGCCGTGACGATCATCCGCCACGCCGTGGTGAAGGCCACGGGGTATGCGGCGGCCGTCACGAAGTCGAGATCTCCGGGAAGCGGGTCGAGCGTCTCGGCGGGGACGACGACGAACTCGGCGAGTCCGCCGGGGCGGTCTTCACCGATGATCTCGTAGCTCGCACACATCGTCTGCTCGCCCGACAGACAGTACTCGCAGTCGCCACAGGAGACGATCGGATAGACCACGGCGCTCTCGCCGGGGGCCCAGTCTGTCACGTCGTCGCCGACGGCGTCCACGGTGCCAGCGACGTCACCGCCGGTTCGCTTTGGGAAGATGTCGGCCTCGTCGGGGTGACCGAGTCGAGCGAACACGTCCAACCGGTTCAGGGCACAGGCCTCGACGCGAAGTCTGACCTCTCCCGGTCCTGGCTCCGGCGTCTCCACGTCCACCACCGAGATCGCCTCCTCCGGGCTCCCGAGCTGAGTTACCTGCGCGGCACGCATACCCCGGCCTCCCCGGAAGCGAGCATAGTCTCGCGGGGGGCGGCAACATTCACCGGGTTCGCGGCGACAGCGGCAGACCGAACTCACAGCTCGTCGATATCCGGCGGGCCCAGCAGTCACCTGCGTACATACGCTTTAGTCGTTCGCCGGTGGAGAGGAGGTCATGGAGTCCGTACATCGGCGGCGAGGACCCACTGGAATCGCGGAGGGAACACGATGGAGATAACAGACGTGGCCGTCGTCGGTCGCGACATTCCCCTCGCGGACGACTTCCCGGTGAGTTACGAGGACCACCGCACGACCGACCACGTGTTCGTCCGTCTTCACACGGACGACGGGACCACGGGGGACGGGGAGGGAACGGCGCTCCCGTGGTTCACCGGCGAGACGACACGGAGCATGGTCGCGTTTCTCGACGACTGGCTCGTCCCACGCATCGAGGGGTCGACTGTCGAGGACGCCACTCGGGAACTCGCTACCTTCGGGAGCGACTTCCCCCACAACGCCGGCGGGAAGGCCGCAGTCGAACTCGCGCTCCTCGATCTACAGAGCAAGCGCGCCGGCGTGCCCCTCTGGGAACTCCTCGGTGTCAGACACCGGGAGACGGTTCCCTGCGTGTACCCGGTTCCAGGGCTCTCGCCGGAGCGCGCTCGTGAGGTGGCCGAGTCCGGCGTCGACGCGGGCTACCGTCGATTCAAGATCAAGGCGACGGGCGATATCCCGCCGGACGTCGCCCGCATCGACGCGGTGCTCGATCAGCTCCCGGCGGACGCGACCGCTCGCGTCGACGCGAACACCGGGTGGGAGACGTACCCCAGGGCGAAACGGGCGATCACGGCCATCGCCGACACCGCGAAGATCGAGTACTTCGAACAGCCCGTCGCGCCCGACCGCCCCGAGGACCTCCAGAAGCTCTGGGAGGACACCGGCATCCCGGTCTACGCCGACGAGTTCGTTCACGCGCCCGGCGACGTCGAACGGATCGGACGCGAGGGACTCGCACGGGGGTGTCACCTCAAACTCGCCAAGACGGGGTCGCTCCGCACGATGGCGGACATGGCGCGCATCGCCGACCGGTACCGGCTGAACGCGACCGCCGTCAGCGCCTTCGGAACCTCCCTGGAGGCGACTGCGATCCTCCACCTCGCCGCCGTGATCCCCGCGATCCCCGCGGCGTGTGAACTCGACCCGACATTGCTCGCCGACGATCCGACGGACGACCCGCTCGTGGTCGGCCCGGAGACGCCCGTCCCCGACGGTCCCGGGATCGGCGTGTCGCTCGACGACAGCCTGTTCGAGTGACGCGCGCTGGCGTAGATATTTATAATCGAGTTGCTCACTCTACGCATGGCAGAGATCGCGTACCTGCTTTCCAGTGTCGGACATCCCGACGAGGAGATCGAACGACGGGAACGTGTCGCGAACGAACTCGTTCCGGACGGAGATACCGTCCGGCTGGTCAGGCCGAGCGCCGCACCCCAGTCGGTCGAATCCACGGTCGAAGAACAGTGGGCGGCGGCCGAACTCGTGCGGTCGGTCGAGGCGCACGAAGACGAGTTCGACGCGTTCTTCGTCGGCTGCTTCGGCGAACCGGGACTCCCTGCGGTCCGGGAGATGACGCGGAAACCGGTTGTCGGGTCGGCGACGGCGACGTTCCACACCGCCGCGCAGGTGGCCGATCGGTTCAGCGTGTTGACGATCCTCGACTCGACCGAACCGATGGTCCACCGGCAGGTCCACGAGGCGCACCTCGACGACCGCCTCGCGTCCGTCAGGGTGGTGGAAGCGCCGGTTCTCGACATCGATCACTCCTCGGACTCACTGGTCCAGGACATGATCACGACGGGGCGGGAGGCGGTCGCGGAAGACGGGGCGGAAGCGCTGATTCCCGGCTGTATGAGCCTCTCGTTCATGCAGGTTCACGACGAGATCGCCGCAGCACTCGGCGTGCCGTTTCTCGATCCCGTCCGGATCGGCCTCGGGACGGCGTCGATGTGGGCACACTGGAACGTCACACAGAGTCTCGCCACGTACCCGACCCCGGACCGCTCGAAGCTCGACGCGCTCTTCTCCGGGTGATACAGAGCTGTTCGGAGACGCGACGGTCCCCGGGTACAGGGTGACGCCGATCGAGACGGAGCTGTCTCGACAGTACACGGGTGTGGTAATCGATAGCATCACAATGCTTAAGCACGAATCCCTGTAGGGAGCTAACATGGAATGGTACGAATACGTCCTCAAGCGCCTCTTGCTGTTCGTCCCCACGCTGTTCGGCGTGTCGATCTTCGTGTTCTATCTCGTCCACCTCGTCCCGGGGAGTCCGGCGGTCGCGATGCTCGGTGTCCGGGCGACCGAGGAACGAGTACAGGAGATCGAACGTGAGTTGGGGTTACACGAGCCGCTCCCGGTCCAGTACGTCGACTGGTTCACCGGCGTCCTCGTCGGCGATCTGGGACAGTCCTACTCGTTCAACGGGGCCGTGGCACCGATACTGGCCGAGCGCTTCTTCGTGAGTCTCGAACTGGTGCTGCTCACGCTGGTGGCCTCGCTGTGTCTGAGCATCCCGCTCGGCATCGTCGCCGCACTGAACAAGAACAGTGCGGTCGACTACTTCAGCATGGGCGTCGGGATCACGGGCGTGAGCGTGCCGACGTTCTTCTCCGGGGTCGTGTTCATCGCCGTCTTCGCGGTCGGCCTGAGTTGGTTCCCGGTCAGCGGCTACGTCGCGCCGACGGAAGACCTCGTGGAGAACCTCCGGCACATGGCGCTCCCGACGCTGACGATGACGCTGGTGGCGGTCGCGGTGGCGATGCGGATGATGCGGTCGTCGATGATCGAGACGATGGGCGAAGAGTACATCCGGTTCCTGAAGGCGAAGGGACTCCGGTCCCGGTCGATCCTGTTCGGTCACGCGCTGAAGAACAGCTTCATCCCCGTGATCACGGTCATCGGCCTGCAGTTCGGCTACATGCTGTCGGGTGCAGTCGTCGTCGAACAGATCTTCGCGATCCCCGGACTCGGGCGGACGGTGCTGCAGGCGGTCCTCCAGCGGGACTACCCGCTCGTCCAGGGCTCGGTGCTCCTGCTCGCACTGTGGTTCTCGGCGGTCAACCTCGGCACCGATCTAATAATCTCGTATCTCGACCCGCGCATCATGGAGGAGGAGGCCTGACGATGGCAACTGAGACCGAAACACAGCAGACGACCGATCGCGGCGAATCACAGCTCCGTCGGTTCACCGAGAGCTTCCTCGAGAACAAACTCGCAGTGTTCGGACTGTTCCTCATCCTCTCTGTCGGGGTGATCACCCTGTTCGCACCGCAGATCGCACCGTACGAACCACGGACGCAGAACTACGACGCGATCCTGGAAGGGCCGTCTGCGGACCACCTGTTCGGCACCGACGATCTGGGCCGTGACATCTTCTCCCGGGTGCTGTACGGCTACCAGACCGTGATGACGATCACGCTCGGCGGGGTGATGATGGCGTTCGTCCTCGGGACGTCGATCGGCCTGACGGCGGGGTACCGTGGCGGCTGGACCGATCAGTCAATCATGCGCGCGGTGGACGTGTTGATGGCCTTCCCGTCGCTCATCCTCGCGCTGGCGTTGATCTCGGCGCTCGGCCCGTCGAAGTGGGGCGTGTTACTGGTACTCGGGGTCGCGTACACGCCGATCTTCGCCCGCGTCGCCAGGAGTGAAGCCGTCTCACTCCGGGAAGAACAGTTCGTCAAGAGCCTGGAAGTTCGCGGCGCGAGCCAGCCCCGTATCGTCTTCCGGCACATCCTCCCCAACGCCGTCGGGCCGCTCATCGTCACCATCACACTGCAGTTCGCCTTCGGGATCCTGACGACGGCCACGCTGTCGTTCCTCGGCGTCGGTGTCCAGCCCCCCGATCCGTCGCTCGGCCGGATGCTCACGGAGGGGAAGGACTACCTCGCGACCGCCTGGTGGTACAGCATCTTCCCCGGTCTGGCGATCATGCTCCCGGTGATCGGCTTCAACACGATCGGCGACGGACTCCGTGACACCTTCGACCCGAAGCAGGTGAACCGCTGATGTCGAGCCCACGTCTCAGTGTCCGTGATCTCGAAGTGACGTACACGACGAAACACGACGAGGTGAAGGCCGTGGACCGGGTGTCGTTCGACGTCTACGACGACGAGATCTTCGGCGTCGTCGGTGAGTCCGGGTGTGGCAAGAGCACGCTCGCGAGCACGATTCTCCGACTGCTCGACGACAACGGCGAGATCACGGGCGGCGAAATCTGGTACGGCGATCGGGACCTCGCGGCCATGTCCGAGAGCGAACTCGCCAGAGAGATCCGGGGCAGAGAGATCAGCATGGTGTTCCAGGACCCGAACACCAGTCTGGACCCGGTGTACACGATCGGCCGGCAGTTGATAGAGACGATCCGCCAGCACCTCGACGTCTCGAAACGGGAGGCTCGCAGACGGGCGATCCAGTCGCTCGCAGACGTCGGGATCCCCAGCCCCGAGGACCGACTCGACGACTACCCACACCAGTTCTCGGGCGGGATGCGTCAGCGCGTGGTCATCGCGATCGCGCTGTCGTGTGATCCGGGGCTCCTGATCGCCGACGAACCGACCACCGGGCTGGACGTCTCCATCCAGGCGCAGATCCTCGATCTCCTCGAAGACATCAACGACAACCACGACACCTCGGTCGTCCTGATCACCCACGACCTCGGCGTCGTCGCGGAGGTCTGTGATCGGGTCGGGGTGATGTACGCCGGCAACCTGGTGGAAGTCAGCCCCGTCGACGTCGTCTACGACGACCCGAAGCACCCGTACACCGAGGATCTACTCCGCTCCATCCCGGAGACCCACGAGATGAAAGCGGAGTTGACCGTCATAAAGGGAACGCCCCCGGACCTCCGGGAGCCGCCGTCCGGCTGTCGCTACCACCCGCGGTGTACGAAGGTGTGTAGCGACGCCTGCGAGACCGGTGACATCCCCCGAGTGTACCAGGAGGACGGCTCGGCGGTCCGCTGTTACCTGTACGATCCGGCCGAGAACCCCGAGTACGAGGGCTCGGCGGCGGGTGACGACGAGCACCCGGACGGCCGGCTGGAGCGCCCCGAAGGGAGTGATCGGCTGTGACCGACCCGATACTGGCGGTCGACGGACTCACGAAACAGTTCACGATGAACAGCGGCGTGGTCTCGCGCCTGCTGGGGAACACTCGGACGCTCACTGCGGTCCGTGACGTCTCCTTCGAGGTGGGGCGCGGCGAGACGCTCGCACTCGTCGGCGAGAGCGGTGCCGGGAAGTCGACGGTCGGGAACGTCGTCACCCGCATCCACCGGCCCACGGCCGGATCGGTTCGGTATCGCGGCGACGACGTCCACGAGTTGTCCGACGAGCGCCTGCGAGCGTACCGGCAGTCCGTCCAGATGGTGTTCCAGGACCCGTACTCCAGTCTGGATCCGCGCTACCGGGTCGGGTCGACCATCGCCGAACCGCTGAAGATACACACGGATCTCTCGAAAGCCCAACGCCGTGACCGGGTTGCCGACCTGCTGGAGACCGTCAACCTCGATCCTGACTTCGCCGACCGGTATCCACACGAACTGAGCGGCGGCCAGTTACAGCGTGTCTCGATCGCGACCGCGCTGTCTGTCGATCCCGAGTTCATCATCCTCGACGAACCCGTCTCCGCGCTGGACGTGTCCGTTCAGGCCCGGATTCTGAACCTGCTCATGCGACTCCAGCGCGAACGAGAGCTGTCGTACCTGTTCATCTCACACGACCTCGGCGTGGTCAAACACCTCAGCGACCGGGTCGCCGTGATGTACCTCGGAGAGATCGTCGAACAGGGCGAGACCGCCGCCCTGTTCGAGGGGCCGGCACACCCGTACACGGAGGGACTGCTGGCCTCCGTCCCGCAGGCGAATCCACACGTCCGCCGGCGCGGCCAGCGACTGACGGGGGAGATCCCGTCGCCGATCGACCCGCCGAGCGGGTGTCCCTTCCACCCGCGCTGTGAGTATGCCACCGAGGAGTGTCAGACCGACGACCCGCCGCTAGAACCGGTGTTCGAGGGGCGGGAGGCGGCCTGCCATCACTGGGAGGACGTGAGCGCGTTCGACGGCGACGGGAAAGTACCGGCAGAAGAGCGGGGCAACGCGGACGACTGAGCGACGATCAGGCGACCCGCACGCCGTCTTTGAACACCCCGACTGGAGCTTCGAGCACACCGATGTCGGCGGTCGGATCGCCGTCGAGCAACACGAGGTCCCCGCGCTTGCCTGGGGCGACACTCCCGACCTCGTCCTCGCGATCTATCGCGCGCGCCGCGTCGAGCGTCGCGGCGTTCAAGGCCCGCTGGGGCGTCGCGCCGAGTTCGACGATCTTGCCGGCCTCGTAGTACATGTACCCGTGCATGCTGTCGGTGCCGATTGCGATGTTCACGTCGGTCGCCAGGATCTGCTTCCAGGCCGCCGCGCTCTTCGTTCTCGACTCCCGGAGCTTCGCCATGATCGCGGGGTTGTCGGCGTCACCCGCTTCGATGCCACGGGGGTGCGACCCGATCGCGAAGTTGCCCACGACGTACTGGTCTGACCCGTCGAGCATGTCGATCTCCTCGTCACCGAAGAGGTTCGCGTGCTCGATCGTGTCGACGCCCTCCTCGATAGCCATCCGTGCCCCGGCCCCCCCGTGGGCGTGGGTCGCGACGTGTTTCTCGTGTCGGTGTGTCTCGTCGACGATCGTCTGTACCTCCTCGCGGGAGTACTGGGACTGTCCCGGCGATCCCGTATCGGAGGAGATCCCGCCCGTGGCGAAGTACTTGGTGTGCGTCGCTCCTTCCCGCATGTTCTCCCGGATGCGCCGTCGGATCTCCTCGACGCCGTCGGTCGCGCTGTGGACCATCCCGTGTCCGTCGGTCGGCGTGAGGTGGATCCCGCTCGGGAGGAGCCGAGGGCTCTCGATCTCGCCGGCCCGTTCGGCCTCGGCGAGTCTGACGTCGAGGTAGCCTTCCTCGGCCATCAGTCGCATCGTCGTCGTTCCCGCCTCGAGATCGGTGCGGAGGTTGTTCACGGCCTTGACCGTCGCCGTGGTTCGGTGGGCGCCGAGTTGGCCGATCTGATCGCCCTCCCACGGGCGGATCGTGGCGTGGGAGTGTGCGTCGACGAGGCCGGGGATCGCCACGCCGTCGTGGTCGGCGACGAGGGGGACGTCGTTCGGGACGTCGTCTCGAAGCTCACGCACGCGACTCCCCTCGAACACGACCACGGTCTTGCCGTAGTCGCGGGTCTCGGGGTCGTAGATGCCCGTCGTTCGTACCGCTCGCAGTTCAGGTGCCGTCTCGGTGTCTGTGTCGTTCATGTCGGTGGTGGGTGGTCCGTCCGTTGGTGGTCCCTCCGTCCGTCGAGGTCGCAGGCAGGCGACCCGGACGGACCGGCCGGAGGACGCCTGTGTTCGACGAGATGCTCGTCTCGGCTGTGGTCTGGACGCCGTCGCGTCGGCTGCCCATCAGTCGTCGTCGGCCGTGAGGGGGTTCGATCCCAGTAGTCCGTCGAGTTTGCTCCGGTCGGCACTCGGGTACGCCTCCCGACTGTGGGTCATCCCGTGTCGGGCCCACGTGCTCGCGGTCTCGAGGCTGGCGGTCACCGGGTCGACGAACGGCACGCCCACGGCGTCCGCGATCTCGTCGTGTACCTGCATGAACGAGAGGCTCATACAGCCGGGAACGAGTGCCTCCGCTCCGTCGTCCGTCACCGCGTCTCGCCCTGCGTCGATCATGTCCGTGACGATCGCGTCCGAGGAGTGGTCGATGTCCAGGACCGGCGCCTCCACGACCGGGACGCTCGCCAGTCGGTCGCCCAGTCCGTACTCGTGGACGAGCCGCCGTGTGAACGGTTTCGTCGACTCGAGGATGGTGAGACAGGAGAAGCGATCGGCGAGTTGGACCGCCGTGTAGAACGACGCCGCGGCGGGCCCGACGACGGGCGTGTCTGTCAGCTCACGGGCCGCAGCCAGTCCGGGGTCGCCGAAACAGCCGATGACGAACGCGTCGACCTCGTCTTCGTACTCGGCGACACTCTTCATCACGCCGATAGTGCTCCACTCCTCTTCGACCGTACTCTCGATCGAGAGCGGTCCCTCGCCGGCCTCGACGACGCGGACGTCGTCCGTCACGAGTTCGTTGGCGATCGCCTCTCTGCGGTCGAGTTCGTCGTCGTCCAAGCCGACGCCCGGCACAAGGTATGCTATCGAAGGCATACGTGTGACAACCTCACACACCAGCATAAACCCACGGATGGCGGGTCCAGCAGGGGGCGCGTCGACGCCCGGACCGGCCGGACCGCGAGCGACGCGGGACGACGACAGAGCCGACTGCAGAACGGAGTGGACGCGAGCGAGACGTCGGCGGCGCGAGGACGACAGAAACGGAAGCAGGGGGTCGGCCGGGACTACATACTCTGGTCGAGCCAGACCTGCTCGAACCACCACTCCTGGTCGAGGAGGGGCTGGTAGTTCCTGACGCGCGGGTGCATCGCCTGGACGGCGTGATCCCAGTACGGGTAGTACTTCCCGGCGTCCGCGATGTACTGCTCTGCGATCTGGCGGTACAGTTCTTCCCGCTGGGCTCTGTCGGTCGTCTGGCGGGCCTGCGGGATCAGCGTCTGGATCTCGTCGTTGACGTAGCCGCCGTAGTTGAAGAACGCCCCGTCGATCAGGTTCACGCTGAACATCTGATCGGGGTCGAACATCCCGTTGAACCCGGAGACGGTGAAGCCGAAGTTGTTGTTGCTCTGCTCTTCGAAGACGACGCTCCCGTCGGCGATCTGGATGTTGAAGTTCATCCCCAGGTTCTGGTTGAGCATCTCCTGGAGCAGTTCCTGCATCGTGATCCGAATGTTGTCACCCCGGGTGACGAAGTTGGTGAACTCGACGGTGTGGTCGACCTCGGCTTCGGCGAGCAGTTCCTCGGCCCGGTCCAGATCCTGGCCCTGATACGGATCTTCGATGTCCGGGTCCCACCCGGTCTGTGGCGGGATCGGGAAGTTGTCGGCCCGACTCGCGACCCCGTGGAACGCGACGTCCAGCACCGTGTCCCAGTCCATCGCGTGGAGCACGGCCTTCCGGACGTTCGGGTCGCTGAACGGCGGTGCGGTCGTGTTGAACTGGATGATCCCCATGAACGCGCCCTGGCCGCTGTCCTGCGTGACGAGCGTCTCGTGGTTGCGGATGCGCTCGACCTCCCGGCGGGGGACGAGGTCGATCCAGTCCAGTTGGTCCTGTTCCAGCGTGGTGAGTTTCGTGTTGACGTCCGGGTAGATCGTGAACTCGATCCGGTCCAGATACGGAAGCTGAGTGCCCTCCTCGTCTTCCTTCCAGTAGTCCTCGAACTTGTTCACGTAGACGTGGTCGCCGTCGACCCACTCCTCGAACACGAACGGCCCGGAGCCGACCGGGTTCTGCGACATGTCGCCGTTCATGTCGGCTTCCTCGTTGATGATCCCGACGATGAACCCGAGTGTCGACTCCAACGAGGCGAACGGTTGGTCGCCGGTGTCGAACTCCACGGTGTATTCGTCGCGGGCGGACACCGTGACGTCCTGAGCGAACAGCAAGGAGGCGGTGTACTGCGGCTGATCGTACAGCGTGTCGAACGTGTACGCGACGTCGCTCGCGGTCACCGGTTCCCCGTTGTGGAACACGGCGTCCTCGTTCAGCGAGACGACGAGCGTCGTGTCGTCTTCCCACTCCCACTCCGTCGCCAGATCACCCACCAGGACGAGTTCGTCGCCGTCGCGCCGCCAGCGCATCAACTTCGAGTAGATGTTGTAGAAGACCTGGAACGACTGCAGGCCGGTCACGGAGCGGCCGTCCATCGTCTCGATGCCCACCTTCATCCCGGCGTTCAACGTGCCGCCGCTCTGGATCTGTGAGGACTGCGTCGTCGTCGAGGTGGTGTCACCGTCGCCGTCGCCGTCGGTTTCACCGTCGCCGTCGCCGTTCCCCCCGAGGCACCCTGCCAACCCCATCGCGGCCGCCGCGGGGCCGAGTGTCTTGACCAGATCCCGGCGTGACACGTCTGAGAGGTTTACCATTGTCTTCTCCATCGGCTTATCGGACATGACTACCACGACGGGGGTAACGGGGAGATATAAATCCTGTGGTGAGATACCATACCAAGGTGTCTTGTTCTCTGTCAGTTACCCACGACTGAAGTCGTGGGCTTCCTCCTTGCATCTCTGTGATGAAGCCCCGGTCAGTCCCCTTCCGGAGTGTACCGTCTCCTGCCGGTTACACAACGGTCTTATAGTCAATTCGGGTCCAGTACGGCATGACTCACCGGATTGCCAACGAGTCCGCACTGTCGGAACTGGAACGGCGTGTCGTCGAGGCGGTCGACGACGAGGAGCCGTGGGCGCTCTTAGAGCGGTTCGCCGACCTCGAGCGCGTCTCCGGAAGCGACGACGAGGTGGTCGCCGCCGAGTACATCGTCGACCGGTTGGAGGCATTCGGCGTCGAGTACGACCGATACGATCCCGAACTGTACATCAGCCAGCCACACGCCGCGTCGGTCAGCGGCGTGGACCGCGACTTCGAGGCGAGTTTCGTCAAGACCGTCTCGTTCGCGGCCGACGCGACCGTCACCGGACCGGTGGAGTACGTCGGCTCGGCCGGCCCGAGTTTCCTCGACGATCCCGATCCCGACGAGACGCAGTCGGAACCGTACGCCGACGTCGGTGACCTCGCCGGCACGGTCGCGCTGACGGCGGCCGGGAGCCTGTCGATCCGGGCGACCCGGACGCTCGAAGACAAAGGTGCCGAGGCAGTCGTCGCCATCCACCAGCACGAACGGGAACCGCACAACGGCATCGCGACCCCGATCTGGGGCGGGGTCCCGGAACTCGGCGAACAGCACCTCATCCCGGACATCCCCATCGTCCACGTCACAAAGCCGGACGGGGCCCAGTTGCGCGAGTGGGCCGAGTCGGACGACGGGGTGACGGTCGAGGTCTCGACGGACCTGACGACCGACTGGTTCGCGTGTCCGCTGGTCGTCGCCGAGATCGAACCGCCGGACGCAGACACCGACGAGTTCGTTCTCCTCCACGCCCACTACGACTCCTGGGACGTGGGGATCACCGACAACGCGACCGGAGACGCAGGGCTGCTCGAACTGGCGCGGGTACTCGACGGCCACGCCGACGAGTTACGGCGGGGGCTCCGGATCGCCTGGTGGCCCGGTCACTCGACGGGCCGGTACGCGGGCTCGACGTGGTACGCCGACACGTTCGGGCTCGATCTGGCCCGCAACTGTGTGGCTCACGTGAACATGGACAGTCCGGGAACGAAGGACGCGACGGAGTACACGGACATGTCCTGCTGGACGCCGGAGGCGCACGACCTCGTGACGGACGCCATCGACGACGTGACCGGCGCTCCCGCACAGGAGCGGTTCCCGTTTCGGGCGGGCGACTACTCGTTCGACAACCTGGGGATCACGGGCTTCTTCATGCTGTCCTCGAACATCCCCGCGGCAGTTCGCGACCAGCGAGGCTACCACACGGTCGGCGGGTGCGGGGGCAACTCCGACGCGTGGCACCTCTCGACGGACACCCTCGACAAGGCGGGCCGCGAGGAACTCGTCCGCGACATCTGCGTGTACGCCGTGAGTCTCCTGCGGGTCCTCACCGCCGACGTCCTCCCGTTCGATCACGCACGCAACGCCGCGAAGATTCACTCGACAGTACGGCGGTACGACGACGCCGCCGGAGAACACGTGGACTTCTCGCCGACGCTGCAGGCGCTCGATCGCCTCGGGACGAAGATCGACGAGTTCGAGACCGCCGTGTCCGCCGGCGACGTCCCGCCCACCGTCGCCAATCGGACCATCACGGACCTCTCGCGGGTGCTCACCCGGTTGAACCTCGTCAGAGCGGGGCGGTTCGAGCAGGACCCCGCAGTGTCCAGACAGCCCGTGCCACGCTACGCGCCGGCCGAACAGTTCGACACCGGAGCGCTCGACGCGGACGAACGTCGCTTCTTGACGCGTCAGTTACAGCGCGAACAGAACAGCGTCGTCTACGAACTCGAACGAGCGCTCGAAAGTCTCCCGACGGCCTGACCCCGGTCTACCAGACTTCGTCGAGGACGCGGAGGACGTTGCCGCCGAGCACCTTGCTGATCTCCTCGTCGGAGTAGCCGTTCTGCACCAACCAGCGAGGGATGTTGTTCCACGCCTCCGTCGGGTTCTCGAGTCCCTTCACGTAGGGGTTCTGCATCGTGCTCTCCGGCAGTTCGACGCCGTGGAACTCCGCCAGCACCTCCAGCAGCGACGTGTGGTCGCCGTAGAGCACGTCCGGCCCGAACGCGACGTGATCGATGCCCACGAGGTCGACGACGTACTCGAAGTGCTCCATGTAGGTCTCGATGTCCGGTAAGTGGGTCGACGAGAGGATTCCGATGACGCCGCCGGTGTCCGCGATGGCACGGAGCTCCTCGTCCGAGGACCCGCGTTGGCCCATCCCGCCGGTCTGGGCGAGTGCGTGGGTGTCGAAGATCGGCCGTTCGGTGACGTCACACACGTCGAGGGTCGTCTGCGGACTGGAGTGGCTGGTCGAGACGGCCATGCCGACCGCGTTCATCCGGTGGACCGCGTCGACGCCGAAGGCGGTGAGGCCGCCGTCGCGTTCGTAGATGTCGCCCTGTCCCGTCCCGAGTGAGTTGGACGCGTTGTACGTGATCCCCATACAGCGGACACCCATTCCGTAGAGGAGTTCGATCCGGTCGAGTTCGTTCTCGATCATCGCCGCCGACTCCAGTGCCGGAACGATCGCGATCTTCCCCTCGTCGTGTGCGCGGTGGATGTCGTCGACGTCGCGACACCGCATCGCGTAGTCGGAGTGGGCGATGTCGCACGCGCGCATCGAGACGTCGTGGACGATGTCGTCCCACTTCCAGCCGTGTTTCGAGTGGATCCCCGACAGTCCGTCGAGATGCATATCGAACGCCGCATCGAGTGGGGTCTGTGCGAGGAACTCGTAGGCGGTGTGGACTCGCCCTTCGCGGACGTACGTCCAGAGGTCTTCGTGAACGTCTTCGGGGAAGTAGAACGGGTGATCGTGGAGGGAGATCACGACGTCGTCTGCAACGAGCGACTCGAGCCGTGCCTCCTCGTCGTCCGAGAGCGCTATCTCGTGGGCGTCGTACCCGGAGAACATGTCCGCCAGTTCGACGCTGACGTAGTCTTCGTCCGCTGTGAGGTACTCGTACGACTGGTAGCCGTCATACTGCTTGTCCGAACCCATGTGCCAACAGGGAACACGTGACGTAATATACTTTGACCTTGGTCCTGCACTCTTTTCAGCGTAGACACGCTCTCGGAGGCACTCGATCGCGGGTCGGCTCACACGCGAGAGAGTGGTCGTGAATCGAGGATCGTGGTCAGGGGCCGGGGACCCGCTCTGTGACGACGACGGCCCGGGACGAGTCCCTCCTGCGTGTACCCGCATTGATGTTCAGTAGCTGTGTTCATTGTTTGTGTTCACTACGTACGTTCGTTTGTGAACACACTGAACACACCTAACGAACACACGTAATCGTGAGATGCAGAGAGTGGTGTTCGTGGCAGTGTCTGACGAAGCTTCAATACGCTGGTCCCACACGGTTCGGCTATGTTGGCGTACTCGACCTACAGCGAGGCCGGCGGTGTGGGGAAGACCACGACCGCGGCGAATCTGGCGGTGGCCCACGCCCGAGCGGGGTTGAAACCGCTCGTCGTTCCACTCGACCCGCAGGACGGCGACCTCTCTCGACTGTTCGGCGTCGACGAGGACCGGACGGAACCGGTCGACAACCTCGTCCGGCACATGATCCGACGACCGAAAGGCGACTTCGGGGACCTCGTCCGGACCGTCGAAGGCGTCGACGTCGTGCCGGAACACAACATGCTCTCGGACGTGGGCGAGTACCTCCAGCGGGAGAAAGACCAGGCAGAAGCGATGGGCGAGGCGTTCGGCGTGCACGCGCAGTTACTGCGTGTCCTCCGTGAAGCGGGCGTGCCGGACGAGTACGACGTGTTGATCTGTGACCCGCCCGCGACGGAGGGACCGCACCTCTACAACGCCATCCACGCGACGCGCTCGCTCGTGATCCCGGTCGAACCGAGCGCGAAGGGTCGGGCGGCGGTCGAAGGGTTAGAAGCGCTCGTCGCCGGGTTAGAAGAGCAACTGGAGGTAGACGTCGGTGTGCTCGCAGCGGTCCCGATCGGATTCAAGAACACGCGCGACCAGCAGACGATCCTCGGCGAGATCGAGTACGACATTCCTGAGGTGATCGGCGAGCGAGCATCGCTGATGGAAGGCTGCTGGATGCAGCAGTGTTCGGCGTTCCGATACGTGCGGGAGTTCCGTGATCGGACACGCGACTACGAGGTCGAGACGCTCGCACAGTTCGATCGGATCGCCCGGCATCTCGAAGCCGCAGTCGGGATAGAGGCACCGAACCCACCGGAACCGGGTGATCTCGACCACGGGGTGCTCTCGGCATGACGGGCATGAAACAGGGCGCAGGCGAGAACCCCTTCGCCGACGACGACTCGGCAGAGAGCGCGAGCGAGGCCGAGGAGCAAGAAGAACAGACAGCGTCGGAATCCGAGACCGAGGCGGCGACGAGTGAACAGGATTCGGATCGTCAGCAGCTACGGATTCCGTACAAGTTCCGCCGTGACGGGGTCCAGGACGGGCGCAGTCGGGTGCCGCTGTTCCTGCAAGAGGAGACCAAGCGAGGGGAACGAGACGCACAGCGGGAACTCGAAGCGCGGGTCGACGACGACGTCTCGCTCACCGATCTGCGGGAAGCGGTCGTGTTGGTCGGGCTACAACACCTAGACGAGGTCGAGAGTCAGTTAGAAGAGTGGGGCTACGGGATGACGTTCGACGACTGAGCGAGGCGCTGTTTTCTCACGAACCGGCGGCCGAACGGAGACACGAACCGGCCCGGTCGGGTGCTGTCTCGGTCTCGTCGTCTCTCCGTGTCGACGTGGCCGCACTCAGTCGTCGAAGACGTGCGTGTCGTACGCGTCGTTCGACTCCCGGACCAGTCGCCCGGTCCCCTCGTGGGCGGCGAGGTCGCCCTCGTCGAGGCCGGCGTTGACGCGTTCGATCTCCGCGGCGGTCACCTTCTCCGTGACCTCGAAGTCCGTGACGGGGCTGACGACCCCCCACGCCGCGCCGGCGGCGTGCAGAACCACTGCGAGTGGCGTCAGGACGAGGAACACCGGCCAGAGGAGCGGGTGCTTCCGGTAGGCGACGACGCCGAAGAGCATGAAGACGAACAGCATCGCCAGCAGCCCCGTCGAGAGCAGGCCGTACAGTTCGATACCCGGTGCCGTGCCGGGCAGGAGGTACGAGACGAGCACGAGTACCGGGACGAACGGCGAGAAGGCCCACGCGACGACCCGCGTGAGGTACAGTGGGCGGTACCGCACCGGGAGGAGGTCGTCGTCCGCGATGGTGCCGGACATCCAGCGCCGGCGCTGTTTCAGCATCGACTTCAGCGACGGCGGGGCCTGGTTTCGGAACCGGCTGTCGACGAGTTGGTACTCCAGGTCGAAGGCGTCCGCGGCCCGCCAGATCAGGTTCGTGTCCTCGGTGATCGTCGCCACGTTCCAGCCGAGTTCCTGTTCGATCGACCGGCGGATGGCGAACCCACCGCCCCAGGCGTACAGGGGGTAGCGCAGGCGGTGGAAGCCGAGTTGCTCGAACTGGTAGCCGGTCCGGAACACCTCACAGAGGTAGGTGAGCCGCGACCCGGTGTAGATGGGTTTCTCGGTGAACTGGACGAAGTCGGCGTCCGGCAGCCCCGTGAGGTCGGTGACGAT
The DNA here is from genome assembly GCF_020567425.1 of Salinirubrum litoreum. Classification (NCBI taxonomy): domain Archaea; kingdom Methanobacteriati; phylum Methanobacteriota; class Halobacteria; order Halobacteriales; family Haloferacaceae; genus Salinirubrum; species Salinirubrum litoreum. The sequence goes on from NZ_JAJCVJ010000003.1 coordinate 400,808, forward strand.
GGTGTCCTCGTCGAGATACAGGACGTACTCCCGGTCACAGGGGACGTGCCGGCGTGCCCACTCGACCGCCCGGCCCTTGTTCGTCGCTTCACACTCGAACTCCGCGGGGACGACGTGGACCTCGGCGTCCGCGACGTCGATGTCGCGTTCGGCGATCACCCGCACGTCCGCGATACCGTCGGGGAGTGCGTTCACCGTCTGCTGGACGACCGCCTCGGCGTCGACCGTGAGGACTCGCACCTGTATCGCGTCGAGTCCCCACGCCTCGGTGTCGTCGGGCCTCCAGTCGTACGAGAACAGGAACGTCTCGGCGAGCCACCACAGCGACGAGAAGCCGTAGACGGCCAGCGCGACCCACAGCAGTACGGCGACGAGCGTCTGCCCTCCGGAACCGTCGAACACGTCTACAGTCGTGGGACTGACGTAAATAAGCGTAGCTACTTGGGACGTAACTGTATGTTTAGTTCGCACGCCGGCGAACCGTGGTGGAGTAGTCCTCACCCGGGCACTCGACCGAGTCGCAGGCTGTGATCCGGGGAACGCAGACCGACGCTCACCCGAACAGCCGTTCTCGGATCGACCGGGTGTGCGGCCGTTCGGCCAACAGCACCGTCGTATCCAACTCCTCCAGTACCGACAGCGTCAGCGACCGGCCGACGATCCGAGAGAGCAGGCCGCGCTCGGTCGCACCGACGATGACCAGCGTCCGGCCGGTCGCCGCCTCGCCGATGGCCGTCTCCACGTCGCCGGTCTCGACCAGCAGGTCGGCGTCGGCCAGGCCGTGCTCGTCGGCCCACTCGTCGACGAACGCCCGGCCCGTGGCCTCGTCGGCGGCGACGTGCAGGACCGCGACCTGCGCGTCGAGGGTGTCCCGGAGTGCGACCGCGACCTCCGCCGAGAGATCCGACGAGTAGCCCCCGGCTGTCGGGAGCAGGATCGAACTCGGGTCGAAGCCGCGTTCGTCCAGGACGAGCACGTCACACGGCAGATCGCGGGTCAGTTCGTCGAGTGCGCCCTCGACTCTCCCGCCGGCGAGGCGCGTCCCCCTGTGGCCCATGATCAGTCGGTCGACCCCCGCAGCGCGGGCGATGTCGAACACTTCGTGGAGTCCCTGGTGTGAGAGGACCGTCCGCGTCTCGACGGGGACGTCGAACGCCTCGGCGTCGGCCCGTGCGTCGGCCATCAGTTGTTCGGAGGTCGCGGAGATGCGGTCGCGTTGCTCTGAGGCGGCGAGCAGCGAGGTCTGATCGGGCACCTGGATCACGTGTGTCGCGAGCAGTCGCCCGTCGTCGTGCTGGGCCAGCGCTCCGGCGAGCGTGACCAGCGAGTGTTCCGTCCGTGGGTTCGAGACCGCGACCATCGTGGTCGGGCGGTCGGCGGGCCTACCGGAGCCGTTCGGTGCGACCGTCGCGGCCGCGTCGACGACCGGCGAGGGGAGCGTCTCGCCACGGTCCAGGATGAACCGGCCGAGCAGCCCCTGTTCTTCGGTCCGGGAGCGGGCGTACAGGAAGTACCACACCACGGCCACGACGATGAACACGGCCGACAGCGCGAGTTCCCGCCCACCGACGAACCCGAGCAAGCCGAGCGAGAGCACGAAGCCGAGCGCGGGGGTGATCGGGTACAGCGGCACGCGGAACGCCGGGTCGTAGTCGGGGTCGGTCTCCCGGAAGACCACCAGCGCGACGTTCATCAGCGCGTAGACCACGAGGTGGAGCACGCTCGCCGCCTTCGCCAGCACCTCGATGTCCTGGCCCAGGAGGGCGATGAACACGACGATCATCGCGCCGGTGAGGACGATCGATCGGTACGGCGTCGCGTGGTCGGGGTGGATCTCGTTGAGCCAGTTGGTGACGATCTTGTCACGGCCCATCGCGAAGTTGATCCGCGCCGACGCGAGGATCGAGGCGTTCGCACTGGAGGCCGTCGCCAGCAGTGCGCCGAGCGTGACGACCGTGACGGCGATCGCACCCAGCCCGCCGCCGAAGGCGATCTCGGTCGCCTGCGTCAGCGGGGCGGTCTGGCTGAGATCTGGCCACGGGACGACGCCGAGCATGATGCTGACGAGGATGCCGTACACCACGGTGACGATGGCGACACTGCCGATGATCGCCAGCGGGAGGTTCCGACCGGGGTTCTTCAGTTCCTCGGCGACCGTGGCGATCTTCGCGTAGCCGAGGAAGGAGACGAAGATCAGCGCCGTCCCCGGCAGGACCGCCCCGTAGCCGAACGGGGCGACACCGCCCTCACTCAGGAGGGTGGCGAGGTCGAACGAGAGCCACCCCTGCACGGCGAAGAGCGCGAGGATGGCGAGCAGGATCGTCACGATCACCGTCTGGACGCCGCCGGTCTCCTTCGCACCGACGTAGTTGACGCCGACGAAGACGGCCCCGGCGACCAGCGCACCGACCTGGATCTCCGAGAGGAACAGCACGCTCGGGACGGGCAGCAGCGTCGTGAGGTACTGACCGAAGCCGATGCTGTAGAACGCGGAGGCGAACGCCAGTCCCATCCAGTCGCCGAGACCGGCGATGGAGCCGAACAACGGCCCGAGCGCCCGGTTGACGTAGTAGTAGCCGCCGCCGGCTTTCGGCATCGCCGTCCCGAGTTCGGAGACCGACAGCGCGTTCACCATGGCGATCAGTCCGCCGACGACGAACGACACGACGACGATTGGGCCGGCCGTGCTGGCCGCGACGCCCGGCAGGACGAAGATACCCGCACCGATCATCGTCCCGATGCCGATGGTGAGCGCCGAGAGGAGTCCGAGGTCCTTGGCGAGTTCCTCGTCGCTCATCGGCGGCCCCCGCTGTCCGCCCGCTCCGTGTCACTCGCGGCGGACTCCTCGGATGTCGTGGTGTCTCTCACGGACGATCCGGGCGTCTCCGGGCCGTGATCGACACTCCCGGTGTGGTCCGCCAGGGAGACGACCGGGACGGTCGGATTCTTCACCAGGCCCGTGGCCGTCTCACCCGAGAGGAGTCGGACGAGTCGACCGCGCTCGCGTGAGCGGAAGACGATGGCAGTCGCGCCCACGTCGACTGCCGTGTCGAGGATGCGCTGGGCGACGTCGTCGCCGAAGACGATCCGGGTCTCGACCGTCACCCGGTCGTCGATGTCCGCCGCCAGTGCGGCGAGAAATCGCTCGGCGTCGGCGCGCAGTTTGTCGGTCGGTGCCTTGTTGATCGCGCCGGGCCGCGTCTCGATCACGTGCCCCAGCGTCACCCGTTCGATCTGATCGAGGTGTGGCGCGAGGGCGAGAGCCGTCTCCGTCGCGTCACGCTCGTTCGCCACGGGGACGAAGCTGTGCCGGAGCAACACCATCTGATCAGCCACCTCCGGCGAGTGTCGACGCGGTCGCCTCGGGCGTCGCCAGTCGAGTACCGACTGGCTGGCGCTTCAGAGGACCGTCGCCGTCTTCGATTCCGTCGAGACCGTCTCTGCTGTCGGCGAGACCGGTCGTTCCACCGGTCTCGGTCGGCCGTTCGCGGTCTTCGGGAGTGACCATGTCGACCGCCTTTGTTTCGAGAAGCTATAACTACTCCGCTTTGATTTGGGATACCGAGAAAATTAGCCCTTATTATTTGTGAAGACGAAATACTGTGTCGGGCCACGGACTCGTCCACGGGTCGCCCCCGGTTCTCGTCACTGACCCTCCAGTTCAGACGGTGGTCTGAAGGCCTCGAAGGCGCGTGCGTCGGACTCGTGACGCGAGAGGAGCGTCACGATGTCGTCGGGGCGGACGACGGTGTCGCCGTGTGGGAGCAGTTCGTCGTCGTCGCGTTCGATCGAGATGACGAGGGTGTCCTCGTCGAGGATGCCGGTGCGGTTCGCGTCTTCGAGCGACCGACCCGCGATCGGGGCGTCTGCGGCGACGTTGACCGTGAGTATCTTCGCGTTACCCGTGAGGTCGATGAAGTCGTTCAGCGCGGGGGCGCGCGGACTGTCGTCGGGGTCGAACGGCGCGTAGGGGTCGAACAGTTCGTCCTCGAGGAGATCCTCGTCTTCGATCTCGATGCCGAGTTTCGAGAGGCTCCGGGAGACCCGCTGGAGGTCCTTCGTGTTCTCCCCGACGGCGAGGATGTGCAGGTTCCGCCGGCCGGTCATCAGCGACCGCACGTTGATGACGCCCGGAATCGCGCGGGCCTCGTGAGCGAGCGCCTCGCGTTCGGGAACCGGGACGTTACAGAGGTAGAGGTTCCGCAGTTTGCCGCCGGCGATCTCGAAGTCCACGTGCGCGCGGTAGCCGGTGATGATCCCGCGGGCTTCGAGTTTCTCGATCCGGTTGCGGACCGTCGCCCCCGAGACGCTGGCGTCGGCGGCGATGGACGCCGCCGTCGCCCGTGCGTCGTCCATGAGCGCGTAGATGATCCGCCGGTCGAGGTCGTCGAGTCGGTAGCCGTCGTCGGTCGGCGTCATCGCCACCCGCCCCGCCGGCGGGGTCGCCGCCAGTCTGCTCGGTCAGGTCGTCCAGGCATATCCGACCGGACGGTGTCGACGGCCAAATAAGTGCTGAGCGTCGAGGACGGGCGACGAGGACCGCCCTCCCGCACTCGATCACAGCTTCGCCAGCGCTGAACCGCTCGGCGGAACTCGCCTGGACCTCTCGCCAGCCGTGCCGAAGTATCGGGTCGCCGACGCGGGTCGGCCGGGTGCGGCCGCCTCTCGACGCTGGCTCCTCGTTTCGGTCGGCGTGGAACGTGTGTCGAAACGGCCATGTGTCGGTGTTCGGTTATCGTACCTATGAGCTGGTACGGATGGTGAACATACGTGTCGACTACCGGGTGAGTCTCGCTTACGTCGGTGCCGTGCTGGAGTATCTCGGGGTCACACCCGCGTTTCCCTTCGTTCTCGCCCTCTACTACGGCGAAGACCCGCTCCCGTTCGTCGTGACGAGTTTCGTCATGATCGGGAGCGGGGCGCTGTTGAAGCGCGTCGACAGCGGCGGCAACCTCGGCAACCGCGAGGCGTTCCTCCTCGTGAGTCTGGCGTGGCTCGTCGTCCCCCTCGCCGGGACGCTCCCGTATCTCGTCGCCGGCACCGGCACCGTCGCACAGCCGGTCAACGCGCTGTTCGAGAGCATGAGCGGGTTCACGACGACCGGCGCGACCGTGCTCGGCGAGATCTCGATCGAGCGACACGGCCACGCGATGCTGCTGTGGCGACAGTTGACACAGTGGCTCGGCGGGATGGGGATCCTCGTGTTGATGGTCGCCATCCTCCCGGAACTCTCCGTGGGGGGCGCACAGGTGATGAACCAGGAGGCACCCGGTCCGTCGCTGGAGAAACTCACACCCCGGATTCAGGAGACCGCACGCGCGCTCTGGCTGATCTACGCGGCGTTCACCGGACTCGCGGCGGCGGTCTACTACGGCCTCCACCTGCTCGGTGTCGCGCCGAACATGGGACTGTACAACGCGGTCGCACACGCGCTGACGACGCTCCCGACGGGTGGCTTCTCGCCGGAGGCGCGCAGTGCAGAGGCGTTCTCGCCGGCGCTCCAGTGGGCGATGATGGCGTTCATGATCGTCGCGGGGACGAACTTCGCGCTGTTCTGGTACGTGTCGAAGGGCGAACCGCGACGGCTGGTCGAGAACACGGAGTTTCGCTCGTACCTGCTCACGATCGCCGGGATCGGCGCGCTCGTCACCGCCACGCTGTTCGCGGGCATCGGTCTCGCGGGGACGCCCGCGAACGTCGGCACGATTCCGGGCAACCTGGAGCCGGCGCTGCGGCAGGGGCTCTTCCAGGTCATCGCGATCGTGACGACGACCGGGTACGCGAGCATGGACTTCAACAAGTGGCACCCCGCCGCACAGACGATCCTGCTGTTCGCCTTCTTCCTCGGCGGTTCTGCTGGCTCTGCGGCGGGGTCGATCAAGATCGTTCGGTGGGTCGTCGTCAAGAAGGCCGTCGACCGGTCGCTGTACACCTCCGCCCACCCCGACGCGGTTGTCCCGATCCGATTCGACGGGACGGCCGTCGACGAGACGGCGGTTCGAGACGTGTTCGTGTTCGTCCTGCTGTTTCTCGGGCTGTTCGCCGTCTCCACGATCCTGCTCTACCTCGACAGCTTCCGCACCCCGGACCTGTCACTGACCGGCCTGGAGGCGATGAGCGTCGCCATCGCCACGCTCGGGAACGTCGGTCCCGGCTTCGGCCCCGTCGGGCCGATGAACAGCTTCCTCGGCTTCACGCCCGCGGCGAAACTGTACATGATCTTCCTGATGTGGATCGGTCGGCTCGAAGTGCTGTCGGTACTCGTGATCCTCACCCCGTCGTTCTGGCGGCGGTGACGGGGCCGCTCGTTCCTCACAAGCGGACGGCACCGGGGAATCATACAAGCCGACGGCTGTCGATACATCGGAGACGGGATGCTGCTCGAGGGCCTCGGCTTCCTGATCGGGCTCGGACTCCTCCTGGTCGGTGCCGACAGAACTGTCGACGCTGCCGCCGAGTTGGCACTCTACTACGGGATCTCGGCGTTCTTCATCGGCGTGACCGTCGTGTCGATCGGCACGTCAATCCCCGAGATGACGACGTCGGTCTACGCGGCACTCTACGACGCCGGCGACCTGCTGGTGGGGAACATCGTCGGCTCGGAGACGGCACAGATCACCCTGGCCATCGGCGTCGTCGCACTGCTCTCACAGATCGAGGCCGAGCGACGGAACGTCCTCGTCTACGGCGGCGCGATGGTTCTGGCGATGGTGATCATGCTCCTCGTGCTCGAAGACGGCGTCCTCATCCGGTCCGAGGGCTTCCTGATGATGCTCGCGTACGTCGCCTTCGTCCACGACCTCTACTCCCACGAGGGCGGCGAGGAGGTCATCGACCCACGACTGAAGTCGCGGGCTTGTCCGTGGACTCCCGGTCTGACGACGAAGCGTCGTAGGCGGTGTAATCGCCGTTCCCGTTCAACGTCCCAGACTTGAGGGCGAGATGACCGTCGCCCAACCCAGAGGGGCGTTTGCCCTCCGGTAAAGTTAGCAGTTTCAGGCCAATATTCTTCGCCGCGTTGTAGTCACCATCAACTGAGTACCCACAGTCGTTGCACTCGAACCAGCCGTCTGAGCTACGGTTCGTGCTGGACTGATGGTCGCACTTCGAGCAGGTCTGACTGGTAAACGCAGGCGGAATCTGCTCGACGCGAATCCCGTACTCACTGGCCTTGTACGCGAGCATCTCTTGGAGTTCGCGGAACGCCCAATTGTGCATCTGACGCTTCACTTGGTCGTTCCGATTGTTCATCCGCTCGCGGATGTGGGTCAAGCGTTCGACAGCGATGTACGAACAGTCGTGGGTGTCTGCCTCCTCCACGATGCGTCGAGAGATAGTGTGCAGGCGATTCAGCACGAAGCGGTTTTCTCGCCCCGACAGTCGCCGGAGTACCTGCTTGGCGGAGCGAGTGCCTTTGTGCTGAAGGCTTCGACGCACCCGGAAGTAGTGGTTCTGCCCCCACAACAGTTCGCCACCATCGTAGAACGAACCCGTACTGGTCACGGCGACGTTTTTCAGGTTCAAGTCCACGCCCAGTATCTTGTCACCGTCGCGTTCTTCGACTTCTTTCTTGATGACGATGTGGAGGTAGAACGCATCCTCGTCCTCGCGGTAGTGGAGCGTTCCCATCCGTTTCTCGTAGTCGTCATCATCGAGGTAGGACTTCTGGTAGTCACCGAGAACGTAGTCTACGGCGACCCGCCCGTTGATGGTCGAAAGAGTGGCCAACCTGTCCTTGATGGTCAACGTCCGTTTGTCGTAGACAGCGGACAGTTCGTTGAATTGAGGGAGTGGTCGGCTGGTACCCTTCTTCCAGTCTGCGACGGTGGACTTCATCGCTTCGACGGCTTTGGAGTAGGCGCGAACGCAGAGGTTCGCGGGTAAGTCTGTCTCGTCTCGCAAGTCGTGGTACACTTCGTCGTGTATCCTCGACCTGTTGAGGATGAGGTAGCCGTCGTTGTTTCTGCCGTGCTGGACGGTGTAGTTGCAGGCGTGGTTGAACTGCTCGATGGTCTGATGGAGGTCGTCCTCTCGGTCTTTTGGAACCGAGAGTTTGACCGGAATGGTTCGTTTGACCTCCATCTGTGACTTTACGTGCGGAGCGTTGCTTTATAAATCTACGACTGACGTAGGGGAGTCGGACTGCCATCGCTCGTGGTTTGATTCGAGGCTTGTCAGATTCCTCTCACGGCTAAAGCCGTGGGCTTCCTCCTTGCATCTGTGTGAAGAACTCGGTATCGTCACCGAAGTCGACCCCGAGTCCGAGGACTGACACCGACCGGCCGGCCAGGGCGATGCTCGACCGTGCTCGTTCGCGCGGCGTCGAGGCGACCGGGTGACCGGGGTCGGGGACCAGGGGGACCGTGTCCGGAGCGTCCCCAGCAACGTCCGAGGCCGGCGACAGGTACAGGCGACTCCGAGGGATGGACATCGTTTTAGGGCCGACCCGACACGCTTGTCGTGTCACATGGTGAGTCTGCTCGCCGTCGTCGGCATCCTCGTCGCGGCGTTCGTCGGGTTCAACATCGGTGGGTCCTCGACGGGCGTCGCGTTCGGTCCCTCGGTCGGGAGTCGTCTCGTGCGGAAGGCGACCGCTGCGGCGCTGTTCACCGGCTTCGCCCTCCTCGGTGCGTGGACGGTCGGCCGGAACGTCATCGCCACGATGAGCAGTAGCATCGTCCCCGCGACCCAGTTCTCGCCGGTCGCCAGCGTCGGCGTCCTCTTCTTCACGGGGGCGTCACTGCTGGTCTCGAACATCTACGGCGTCCCGGCGTCGACCTCGATGACTGCCGTCGGGTCCATCGTCGGGTTGGGGCTGGCGACCGGATCGCTCAACGAGGCGCTGATGTTCACCATCGTCTCGGCGTGGATCGTCGCGCCGCTGGTGGGGTTCGCCTGTGGGGCGCTCATCGGCCGGTACGTCTACCCCTATCTCGACCGACGGCTGGCGTTCACGACCTTCGAGACGCACCTGTTCCGCCTCGACAACTCGGGGAGCGTCCCGCGTCCACGATTCAACGACGACGCGTCCCCCCGCGACCTCGTCGGGTCGCTGGCGGTGATCGTCATCGCCTGTTACATGGCCTTCTCGGCGGGCGCGTCGAACGCCGCCAACGCGGTCGCCCCCCTCGTCGGTGCGCAGGGGCCGCTGACCGTCGATCAGGGGGTCCTGCTCGCGGTGTTCGCCTTCGGCCTCGGTGGGTTCACCATCGCCAGACGGACCCTCGACACGGTGGGCGACGACATCACCGAACTGCCGATTCTCGCGGCGCTGATCGTCTCCGTCGTCGGCGGGACGATCATCACGGTGCTGTCTGCACTCGGCATCCCGGCGAGTCTCGCGGTGAGTACCACCTGCTGTATCATCGGCCTCGGCTGGGGGCGCGCCAGTCGGGCGGCGACGGTCGCCGAACTCGCCGCGCCGACCCCCGAGGGCGAACCGGAACTCGAGGTCGGCACCGGCGCACTCGTCACCTCCCGCGACGAGGACGTGCCCACGGGACCCACGGTCGGCGACATCGCCCGGGGCGAGGCCCCGCCGGAGAAGCCGGACGACGAACCGCCAGCGGTGCCGGAGATCGGTGAGAAAGCGCCGGCCGAGGTCGACAGACAGAGTCTGTTCGATCCGAGTGCGGTCAAGCGCATCGCGCTGCTGTGGGTGCTCACGCCGACGCTCGCGGTGGTCGGGTCGTACCCGCTGTTCCTGCTCGTGCTGTGAGTCGTGTGCGTCGGGTGAGGACCGACCGCGTCACTCGACCGAGCCCCGCTCACCGAACGACCGTCACGGGGACCGGCGAGCGGCGGACGACCTTCTCGGCGACGTTCCCGACGAACAGCCGGTCCGTCAGAGAGCCACCGTGACTGCCGACGACGACCGTGTCGTAGTCGTCTGCGACGTCGAGGATCACCCGTGCCGGATGTCCGCTACCGATCTGCAGGTCGATCTCTGCGTCGTGGTCGGCCGCGATCTCCCGTGCGCGCTCTACGACCGGCGCGGCGTACTCGGCCATCGACTCCTCCGGATGCTCGGAGAGCGCGATGGCCGTCGCCTCCCCGAACATCGCCGACGGTTCACCGACGACCGTCAAGACCGTGATCGACGCCGCCGGAAAGGCGTCCAGCGCGTATTCGAGTGCGGTTTCTGCGACCTCCGAGCCGTCCATCGCGACGAGCACCCGTGAGACCATGCGGGAAGTCGATCCCTCTCTGTGATAAGCGTTCGCACGATCTCTGGCGACCGGTACGCTCGGACCGACCGACCGGAATCGAGTCGACGACTCCGACCTTCGATCGGCCGGTCTCGGTCGATGAACTGGTTGCCCGGATACCAGTAATTATGCCTGCTCGGGTAGTAGAGTACTGTTACGCGTCGTGTCACTGATTCACACGTTCGAGTCGGGCCGACGCGCACGACCGACCAGTCACTCGTGACCCAGCGACGGACCTACCGACCATGTCACCAGACTCCAACACAGACGACAGCATCGCCGTCGACCGACGTACACTCCTGAAGACGCTCCCCCTCGCCGGACTCGTGGGCCTCGGCAGCACACCGGTCTCGGCACGAGGCGGGAGTGCCCGGTTCCCCGACCTCATCCCCCTGCCGACCGGGTTCCAACCGGAGGGGATCGTCTCCGGGAGAGGCACCGAGTTCTTCGTCGGATCGCTCGCGAATGGCGACATCTTCCGCGGCGACTACCGCACGGGCGAGGGCGACGTGCTCTCGACCGAGGGCTCGACCGCAGTCGGTCTCTCGTACGACCGCCGCAGTGACCGCCTGTTCGTCGCCGGCGACGGCACGGGGCGGGCGTTCGTCTACGACGCCCGGACCGGCGAGACCGCCGCGACGTACCAACTCACCGACCCCGGTACCTTCGTCAACGACGTCGTCGTCACGCGCGAGGCGGCGTACTTCACCGACTCGTTCCGACTCTCAGAGGACGGTCGACCGTTCTTCTACCGGGTTCCGCTCGGTCCCGGTGGCCGACTGCCCGACCAGAGCGGTGTCACCGAAGTCGAGATCGGCGAGGACTTCCAGGTCGTCCAGGGGTTCAACTCCAACGGGATCGACGCCCCGCCGAACGGCGAGTTCCTCGTCATCGTCAACTCCTCGACCGGCCTGCTCTACCGCGTCGATCCGGCGACCGGCGAAGCGACCGAGATCGACCTCGGCGGCGATCTCGTCACCGCCGGGGACGGCATCCTGCTCGACGGGAAGACGCTGTACGTCGTCCGGAATCAACTGAACCAGATCGCGGTCGTCGACCTCGCGCCCGACGCGTCGTCGGGTGAGATCGTCGACACGATCACCGATCCGGACTTCGACGTGCCGACGACGGTCGCGGAGTTCGGCAACTCGCTGTACGCGGTGAACGCCCGATTCGGCATCCCGAATCCGGGTGACGCCGAGTACGACGTGGTCGGCGTCTCGAAGTAGATGGCCGACCGCACCGACTGGATCCGGGCAAGCAGCGCTCGGCGCTCCGTTCGGGAGTGGCCGTTCGGGCCGCGATCGCGGTGAGAGCGGCGGGACACCTGCCGAAACCGGCCGTAGGGTGGGACCTTGCGAGGGCAACCACAACGACTTCGCCGCCGAGGAGCCTTCATCTGACGATGTCACGGACGTCGAGAGTGTTCGACAGCCTGTACAGCCGCGAATCGTCGTCGAACCCCACGGAGGAGTCGGTCGAAACGACCGCGGTCGACGACGACACGATCACAGAGACGGTGCGCGAGGCGGTCGCAGAACACGAGCGCACCTTCCACGACGCCGAGGATCCGAGCGTCGACGACCCCGACGGAGCGGAGAGGTCGGTCGACTCGGGCCGGTCGCCCGTGCGAGTGCTGGGCGTCGCGGCGGTACTCGCGCTGCTGGGCTACCTCGCGCGGAAGCGTCGTCGAGGTCCGGACGGCGATCGCGACGCGACCGACGGCGGCGAGTCGGTCGGGTCCGACGACCGGTAGAGCGTCCCGCTGGCGGCTCCGACCCGCGACGGTAGACGCGTTCTCTCCCTTCGCTGCCACGTCTGATCCGACATGCGTCGACCGAACCCGATCCGCCTGAGCAAGTCTGTGCTCGCGGTGGCCAACGAGCGAAACATCAAGATGACGGCCGCCAGCGTCGCGTTCTACACGTTCAACACCGCGATCCCGCTCGCACTGCTCGTCTTCGTCGGCCTGTCGTACTTCGGAGGCGTCGGACTCCTCGATCGGGCCGTCGAGATCGTCATCGGGGGGAGCGCGAGTCGGTTCCAGGCGGTCGCCGATCGTATCAGCGACGATCCGCCGGGTCGGTGGCGTGCCGCCGCGATCGCGGCCGGGATCCTGCTGTGGAGCGCCTTCCGCATGTTTCGCGCGGTCGACAGCTCCTTCGCCGAGGTGTACGACGAGCGCAAGGCGGCGTCGCTGACAGAGACACTGATCGACACGGTGATCGTCCTCGTCGCGGTGATCGTCGGCGTCCTGGTGGTCGGGGTCGCGGGCGCGCTCCTCTCCTTCCGTGCCGAGGGGGCAGTCTGGGTGCCGTACACCACCGGACTGCTGTTCGTCGTCCTGCTGGTCGCCTTTCTCCCGATGTACTACATCTTCCCGCGCGTCGAGACCTCCGTGTGGGAAGCTCTCCCCGGAGCAGTCCTCGCGGCGACGGGCTGGGCGGTCTCGGCGGTGTTCTTCCGGCTCTACCTGAGCCTCTCGCCGAACCCGTACGGGTTCGCCGGTGCCGTCCTCCTGCTGCTCACCTGGCTGTACGTCGGCGGACTCGTCCTCCTGTTGGGTGTCGTCCTGAACGCGGTGCTCGGGGGACACGTCGAAGTGGACTACGAGTGGCTCCCGGGCACCGACGAAGCGTGAGTCGGGTGCGGACACGCTCGGACGGACACTGCACCGAGCACCCCGACCGGTCGCCGGTCTCAGACTGTGCGACCGCGGAGGAAACGGAGCAGCTTTCTGAGGAGATGCACTGCGGTGATCACACTCGAGTCGTAGTACGCGAGTTTGCGGAGTCGTTTGAGCATTCCTCCGGAAGGGAGGCGCCACATCCCCATGGGCGAGGTGCTTTCAGTGGCAAGCCGGCTTCTCTCGGGGGGCAGTGTCAGTGGACACCTCGAGACGTCAGTTACCCACGACTGAAGTCGTGGGCTTCATCCTTGCATCTCTGTGAACGACGGCTGTCTCGCTACTGCGACTGCAGGCGCTCAATCCGCTTTTCCATCGGTGGGTGCGTCGCGAACACGCGGTCCAGCAGGCCGCGCTTCCCGCCGAAGATACACATCGCGGCGGTGCTGGCGTCCACGTCTGCGGCCTGTTCGCTCTCGCCGACCTGCTTGATCGTGGCGAGTGCCCGCGCCAGCGCGTCGGGGTTCCCGGTGTACTCGGCGGCGTCGGCGTCGGCGACGTACTCGCGGTACCGCGAGATTGCCAGCACGAACACCATCACGAGCAGTTGGGCGACGATACTCAGCACGTAGCTGATCACGAAGCCGAGAATCGGAATCTCGTCGGTGACGAGTTCGACCAGGAAGAAGACGCTCAGGCCGACGATGGAGGCGATCGACTGGCCCAGCAAGAGCATCACCACGTCGCGGTTCTTCACGTGGGCGAGTTCGTGAGCCAGCACGCCCTCGATCTCGTCTGCGGTCATGTGACCGTCCTCGTACAGCGCCAGCATGACCTCGCTGACGACGACGACACCCGATCCCTTCCGACCGACTGCGAAGGCGTTCGGCGTCCCCATCCGCCCACGCTTGAACGCCGGGGTCTCGATCTCCATCGCGTCGCTCAGGGCCTCGAACCGTTCGACGAGTTCGGGGTACTCGTTCGCGTCGATGTCCTCGGCGTCCACGCTCCGGAGGGCGAGCCACTTCCCGAGTTTGTACTGGACGCCGACGAACAGCACCGATCCGGCGAGCACGACCGGAATCCCGACGATCGGGGCGGCGAAGACGCCGACCAGTGCGTAGAAGCCGAACAGGATCGTCCCGGCGACGACCATCCGGACCTGCAAGCCACGGTGAGTCATACACGAGCGACTCGATCAGACAGAAAATAAGTATTTGGTTGGTTTCTGGTGATCAGCCGACAGACTGGATCACAGCCCTGCGCGCCGGCCCGGCCGTCTGGAGCGACGCAGACGACACCGATCACCGGTGGTTCGTCTTGCCGGTGAGACACGTTCTCAGTCGGTGAAGTCCGTCTCAGCGGTGCCTATACATCAACAATTTGTGTAGTCAGATCTGATGTACTCGAACGAGACCTCTGGAGTGAATTCCCAGTGACCGACAGTATCGCCGCACCCTCGCTCGCCACGCTGACCGACTACGAGGGGGTGACGTTCGACGTGGACGGGGCGGACGGGGTCGGCCTCCGACTGGACGAGGTGGAGCGCCGCGCGGTGGACGACGACTGGGAACGGTTCTCGCTGTGGTTCAGTTCCGACGACGAGGTGTCACAGGATCTGTACCGACTGACCGACCCGCAGGGCGAGGCGTTCGACGTGACCATCGCACCGACGAGACGGTTCGACGGGAGTCCCGACACGCACACGTACGAGGCCATCTTCAGCCGTCCAGCGTCGGACGCCGAGATCACGGGGCCCAAAGCCGCACTCGACGCCGGGATGCACCTGCCGAACGCGACGAGTGAGAGTCAGAACGTCCCTCGCCGGGCCGAGTTCATCACGGGACAGGTCGTGCTGTTCGGTGGACCCTTCGCGGTCGCGGGGTTCTACGAGTGTTCGGGCCTCCCGCTCCAAATCAGCCAGCACTCGGTTCTCTACTCCGTCATCGGGACGACCTACGGCGGTAACGGAAGAGTGACCTACCGACTTCCGGACTTGAAGGGGCGGGTGCCGCTCCACAACGACCGCCACCATCAGGTGGGGAGCGCGGGCGGCACGGAGACTGTCACGCTGACGAAGAACCAGTTGGCGAGGCACCACCATTACGCGACGGACATCGATCTCCCGGTGAGTGAGGCCGAGGGAACCGAACAGGACCCGAGCGGCAACCTGCTGACGACGGACCCGCACGGCGGGGGACGTGGCGCGAAGACGATCTACGCCGATGGGAACGAGAGTGCCGGCGCGATGCAGGTGGAGGGCACCACCGACGACACCGGACGCGGAGACGAACACACGAACATGCAACCGTACCTCTCGGTGAGCTACCAGATCTGTATGGACGGGATATTCCCCACGCGGTGACACTGGAGCCCTCTCACCCGGCGGGTCGCAGCAACGGGAGCGAACGACGGGGTCCTTCGCGACGCGACCGTCCCTCCCGCGTCCGTCGTGGTGGTGAAAGTGCCACCGTCGATGTTCAGTTAATTCTACAGTTTCGCAGGTGAGACAATATCTCAGCGGTGACTACATATCAGCCATCGGTGTAGTCGAAGACGATGTACGCGACAGCACACGCTGGAGTCGATGTCCGATGACCGACATCGTCGACGCACCGTCACTGAGCACACTGACGGAGTACGAGGGTGAGACCTTCGACGTCGAGAGCGACGCGGGGGTCGGTCTCCGACTGGACGAGGTCGACCGCCGGCGGGTCGGCGACGACTGGGAGGCGTTCTCGCTGTGGTTCTCCTCGGACGACGAGTCGGTTCTGCCGCAGGGCCACTACCGGTTCGCCGCGCCGGACGGAGAGGAGTTCGACGTGACCGTCGCGCCGACCCACTCGGCGACGGCGGCCCCCGAGACACACACATACGAGGCCGTCTTCGACCGCCCGGCACCGGACGGCGAGACGCCCGACGTGAGCGCGGCGCTCGCGGCGGGACACCACCTCCCGGCGGCGGGTGTCGAACCGCAGAGTGCCACCGTCGCGGGTGACGAGTACGTCGGCCAGGTGATCCTGTTCGGCGGAGCGCGGACGATCCAGGGGTTCTACGAGTGTGACGGCGCGCTGGTCTCGATCCAACAGCTCTCGGCACTGTACAGTCTCATCGGGACGAAGTACGGCGGCGACGGGACGTCGACCTTCGGGCTTCCGAACCTCTCCGGGCGCGTCCCGATGCACCGGAGCAGCCAGCACGGCATCGGAAGCGCGGTCGGGTCCGCAGAGACTCGACTCGCCATCGACAACGTGCCGGTCCACAGTCACGGGGCGACGAATCTCAGCGTTCCGGTGAGTGACGTGTCCGGTTCGGAACCGGACCCGGACGGGAACGTCCTGACGACGGACCCACACGGCGGCGGTCGCGGAGCGAAGACCATCTACACCCCCGAAAACGAGATGAGCGGGTCGATGGTGGTCGCGGGCGAGACCGATCAGGTCGGCATGGGTGCGGCGTTCAACAACGTGCAACCCTCGCTGGCGATGAACTACGAGATGTGCGTCACCGGTATCTACCCCGGGACAAACTGACGCCCCACCGTCGAGACGGTGTCACTCGGCTGGCCGACCCAGTTCCCGGACGGTGAAATCGACCCACTCCCGAAGTCGCGGGCTTCCTCATTGCATCTGTGTGAGTGAAACTGAAACCGAAGCCGAAATCGAGTCGTCGGACCGTGAGTCCGGTCGCGGTCAGTCGTCGGCCGCCGAGGCGTCGACCGTCTCGTCGTCGGCGACGTCCGGAGTGCCGGTCCCGCGCACGTCACCCTCGCGCCACGTCCCCCGGCGGAACCAGAGCCACGCGATGGTCGCACCCACGGCGTTCGAGACGAAGAAGGCGATCCAGATGCCCCGTGGGTCCGGACTGCCGAAGAACCACCAGTCGGTCGGCAGGATGCCCTGCGAGGCGACGTAAGCGACTGGAAGCCGGATCCCGGCGAGCGTGACGATGGAGATCGCGGCGGCGACGAGTGTCTCGCCGGCCCCACGGAACCCGCCCGTGAAGGCGCGCATGATCCCGATGAAGCCAAAGGAGAGCGCGACGTACCGGAGGAACTGCGCACCCACCGCGAGGACGCCGGCGTCGGTGGTGAACACCGAGACGATCGGTTCGGGAACGAGGAAGATACCGACCCCGACGAGCCCCAACACCGCGAACAGGCCCTTCGCCGCGAGGTAGTTCGCCTGCTCCGCCCGGTCGTACTTCCCCGCGCCGATGTTCTGCCCGCTCATCGTCTCGACCCCGCGAGCGACCGCGATCGCCGGGAGGAAGATCACCGAGAAGACGCGCGTCCCGATGCCGAAGCCGGCGACGACCGACGTGGAGAACAGGCCGACGACGATCAGCAGGGCGTTGATCGACAGCGCCCGGCCGGTCCCCTCGATGGACGCCGGGACCCCGATCTTCAGCAGTTTCCGGAGGAACTGGAGGTCGGGCGTCATCTGCGAGAGGTGGATCTGGATGCCGCGACTGCCGGACAGCATGATGTAGAGGCCGACGGCCATCGCCAGACTCCGGGAGAAGACGGTGGCGACCGCCGCACCCTCGATGCCCATCTCCGGGAAGGCGACGGGCCCGATCGCCCACCCGTTGATGAGGAACGGGTCGAGCACGACGTTCACGACGACGGTCCCGAACATCACGAGCATCGGCGTGATGGTGTCGCCCGCCCCGCGCATCAGCGAGATGAACACGAAGAAGCCGAACATGAACGGGAGGCCGAGCGCGATGACCTGCATGTACGCTGTCGCCCCCGGCAGGACCTCGGGTGACGCGCCGAGAAAGGCGAGAAACGGCCGGACGAAGGGGTAGCCGAGGGTGCCGAGCAGGAGCGACCCGACCGTCGCGTACAGCACGGTCTGGGAGGCGGCGTACTCCGCCTCGCCCGTCTCCTCTGCACCGGTGTACTGTGCGACGAGGACACTCCCCGCGACCGACAGCCCCATCCCGAGCGAGATGAGCAGGAACACCATCGGGAACGCGAAGGAGATGCCGGCCAGCGCCTCCTTCGAGTACTGGCCGAGCCAGAAGGTGTCCGCGAGGTTGTACGCGGTCTGCATCAGGTTCGTCACGACGATCGGCAAGGAGAGGTACAGCAGTGGCTTCAGGATGCCACCCTCGGTGAGGTCGAGTTCTTCTTGCCCCTTGAACAGGCTCACGGGGACACCTCCGCGTCCCGTGTCTCGTCCTCGTCGTCGGGGTCCGACCCCGACCCGTCGGCGACGGCCGACCGCTCACCCGCCGACGGCGTCCACCCGAGTCGCCGGTCGAGCACGCTCTCGACGACCGCTCGGGTCGCAGACGGGTCCTCGCCGAGTGCGACGGTCCGGACGTGCGCGCCGTTGATGACGGTGACGACCAACCGGGCGACCGCCTCCGGGTCGGCGTCGGCGAAGTGGCCCGCCTCGACACCGTCGTCGACCGCCTCGCGGACGACCGCTCGCATCACCTCGTCCAGCGCCCGGAACCGCTCGCGGAACCGGTCGTGGTACGGTGCCTGCCCCTTCAGTTCCATCAGCGCGACCGGGAACTCGTCGGCCCCGTCGTCTCCGGAGGCGTCGGCGTCTGCACCGTTCTCGGCGGCCGACGAGGGGGTGAACACCGCGTCGAGGAACGTGGCGAGACGCTCCCGTGGGTCGACCGCCTCACAGGCCAGTCGCGCCTCGAACCGGTCCAGCAGGTCGTCGAGAAAGGCGTCCAGCAGATCGTCTTTGGTGTCGAAGTGGTAGTGGATCGCCGCCGTGGTCAGCGACGAGCGCTCGGCGATTCGTTGCATCGTCAGGTCGGCGTAGCCGTGCGCACACAGCGCCCGACCCGTGGCGTCGATGATCTCGCGTTTCGTGTCCGAGTCCATCCGTAGTTACTCGAACTTACTAACTAGTCAGTCAAGAGGGTTGGGATCGATCGACGGCGAGTGAATCCGTCGCGTGGATCGCGGTGGCACGCACCGAGAGACGACTCGGGAGCACACACCGAGAGACGACTGGCGGTGACTCGCGCCGGGGACCGTGATTCATACCGTGTGCGTCCATAGGACCGGTATGGAACTCGCCAGTGGCGTGTACGGACTCACGGTGGAGTCGGACTTCGACGGCCGAACACTGGAGATTCACCCGGTCGCCGTCGAGACACCTCGGGGCCTGCTCCTCCTCGACGTGGGCCTCCCCGAGTGCGTACCGGACCTCCGTGCCGCACTCGACGAGGAGGGCCTCTCGCTAGACGACGTGTGGGCCGTCGTCGTCACGCACCAGGACCTCGATCACGCTGGCTGTCTGGCCGAGGTGATCGAGGCAGTCGGCGTCGTCGTCGTCACCCACGAGGACGAAGCGCCGTATCTGGAAGGCGACAGAGCGTTGGTGAAGTCCACCGACGACCGACCGATGAAGCTGGCTCCCGTGATCGTCGACCTGCAGGTCGTCGGCGGGGAGACGTTCGCAACCTCGGCTGGACCGATGCGGGTCGTCGAGACCCCCGGTCACGCGCCGGGACACACCTCGTATCACTTCCCGGACGCAGAACTGCTCGTCAGTGCCGACGCGCTGAACGTCGTCGACGGCGAGTTGGTCGGGCCGCGCGAGGACGCGACGCCCGACCTCGACACCGCGTGGGGGAGTGTCGGACGACTGGCGGATCTCGACTTCGACGAGACGTTCTGTTTCCACGGTGGGTACGTGGACGCCGGGAGTGAGCGAGTAGCCGAGTTGCTGGCCGAGCGGTAGCCCCGGAACCTGTCGGCATGATGGAGTGCACCGCTTCTCGGCCGAGAAGCCGGTTCTCACCCGGTGGCAATCGCGGTCTCGGTTGATGCTCACCGCCAGCGTAGAGATCGTATGAGCACTCACACCGACTCCTCGACGCGCACCGACCGCAGGCGGAAGAGCCAGCAACAGCACGACCGCCAGTCACAGCACGACCGCCGGCCACGACGCGACCGCCGACCGCACCTCCCGGCGTACGGGCCGATCGACGCCGTCCTCAGCTTCGCCGTCTTCTACGTCTTCGTCGAACGCGCGACCTCGACCGTCGTCGACGTGCTCACCACGGCAGTTCCGGACTTCTCGGCGTCCACCGTCGGCTTCGGCCTGGCGGCACTCCTCTGGTTCGTCCTCGCCGTGACACTGCTCGATCAACTCCAGCGCCAACTCGCGGCCGTGGGTGTGGGCACTCAGTCGGCGGTCGCACGGGCCGACCGTGAAGCCGGGACGCCCGGCGAGACCCGACTGTTCGCGTACCTCGCCGGCCTGACGATCGGTGGGGTGATCGCGGTGTGGACCTTCGAGCCCGCCGTCCAGACGGGGATCACGATGATCCAAATCGTCGGGACGCTCGACGCCACCGCGTTCGCATTCGTCGACTTTCTCACGATGATCGTCTTCTTCGTGGGGTTCGCCGTCACGACCCACTCGCTGGATCGACTCGTGATCGGGACCGTCCGGCGCGTGATCGGCGAGTGACCCGCGCGAGTCACGACAGCCGGTCGACGGGGAGTTCCACCCGCCGGGTGAGCCGAGAGAAGACAGACCCCGGATGCTGGTAGCGGACGGTTCCGCTCGGGATTCGGGGAGCGATCGCTCCTGACTGCGAGTCGGAGAGCAGTCAGTCCTGAGAGACGGGGTCGACGCCCGGCGATTCGGGAGTCGGGGCGTTCGAGAGCTCTCCGGAGAGTGCTCTGAGACACGCGAACGGCGTCCCCGCCGCCCATGCCTGCGGTTCACAGGCCTCGCCGTAGGTGACGGGCACCGCCGAGTCGTCACGGGCGTACCCGGCGAACAGTTCCGGCAGGCGGTCGTTCCCGCGTGCGAGCGCCGCGTCTCTGAGCCCCTCTGTCACCTGCCGGACCGCGTCGTCCCGGCCGTATCGGGCCATCCCGAGCACCGAAAGCGAGGTGTCGTGCGGCCAGACCGAGCCGAGGTGGTAGCTCTGGGGGTTGTACGCGTCGTGTGTCGACGAGAACGTTCGGATTCCCCACCCCGAGAACAGGTCGTCTGCGAGCAACCGATCCACGACGGCGTCCGCCCGCGAGTCGGCGACGATACCGCTCCAGAGACAGTGGCCGGGGTTCGAGGTGATCGACCGCACCGGATCACCGTGTCCGTCGAGTGCCACGGCGTAGAAGGACTCCTCGGGGAGCCAGAACGCGTCCTCGAACCGCTCACGGAGCGACGCGGCCGCCCGATCGTACGTCGCTGCCGTCGCGTCGTCGCCGAAGACAGAGAGGAGATCGGCCCCTCTGCGGAGTGCGTCGTAGTAGTAGCCCTGCACCTCGACGACAGCCAGCGGTCCCTCCGGGTGACGACCGTCCGGGTGGACGATGCCGTCGGCACTGTCCTTCCAGGCCTGGTGGATCAGTCCATCGGTCGTCGTCGGGTCGGCGGGGTAGTCGACGAAGCCATCGCCGTCGTGGTCGCCGTACTCACGGAGCCACGTGATCGCCCGCTCGACCGCCGGCAGGAGATCCCTGGCGAAGGCGTCGTCACCCGTCTCCTGCCACGTTCGGTGGACGAGGCCGACGAACAGCGCCGTGGCGTCGACGGTCCCGTAGTACGGACTGTGTGGCACCTCCCCGCGAGCGGCCGCCTCGCCGTGTCTGATCTCGTGGAGGATCTTCCCCGGTTCGGCCGCCCGGAAGTCGTCGAATGCGTCGGCCTGGTGCGCCGCGAGATACCGACAGGTCGCCTTCGCCACCGCCGGTGCGAACTCGAGGGTCTGTGCGGCCGCCAGAATGGAGTCCCGGCCGAACACCGTGGCGAACCACGGGACTCCGGCCGCGAAGACCGGGCCGTACTCCGTCTCCAGTGTCAGTTCGAGGAGGTTCTCCCGTGCTTCCGTCAGGACGGTGTCCCAGCGTCCGTCCGCCACCGGGAGCGGTCGGTCGGCCCAGTCGTGGTATCGCTCCCGAATCGTGGTCCGTGCACGGTCGGCTACGGCGGTCGGCTTCGAGACCCCCTCCGGCGAGACGACCACCGACAGTTCGGTCTGTCCGTGTGGTTCGAGTTCGACCGGTACCCGAATCGTCCCGTCGGCCCGACCCTCACTCCCTGTCGTCGTCACGGTCGCCGGACGATCCACGGTGACCGTCGTCGTCCGTTCGAAGTCGTGGTCGGCCGGGTCGTAGCCGAAGACGACCCCGTCCTCGCTCGCGTTCACCGTGATGGAACGGTCCCGTCTGGGGTGGTGGCCTCGTACCTCGAAGAGGTCGTCGAACCGGGTCCCGACCGCGAGTTCGAGCGTCTCCGTCGTCGACTGGCCGGTGAGGTTCTCGATCGTGAGAGACTCGATCAGGCAGTCGGTGACGAACTGCCGACGGCGGACACGGAGCGACCGGGCACCGGTGTCGAGTGGATCGGCCGTCTCGACGACCCGTTCGCCGGGCAGGATGTCCGTCAGTTCGAGCGTCTCCAGCGGTCGGTCGGTCGTCAGTTCGTACCGGTCGAGGTGGCGAACGTCCCGGTGATACACCCCGTCGTGGGCACGCGTCGGACGACCGCTGTCGTCCGTCACCAGAAACGTCGTCCCGTTGACGACGGCGTTATCCGACTTCATACTCACCCCGAACGGCGGACCCCACTTAAAACCGGCGGGTGCACACTACTCTAGTAGTGGGAGAACCCAAACGCTTATGTGGAGCCATTCACACGGTCTTTGATGTATATGACAGGAGATGCCACGCAGACCGGACAGATCACACGACGGCGGCTCGTCGAGGGCGTCGGCGCGAGCGCACTGACCGCCGCGCTCGCCGGCTGTCTCGGCGGCGGTGGCGGCGGGAGCGACCCGACAGCGACAGACGGCGGCGGTGGCTCGACAGACGCGACCACGACGCAGGTCCCCCAGCGACAGATTCAGCTCTCGGGGTGGACCTCGAACCAGGAGGAGAAACAGCTCCTCTCCGACCTCGTCGGAACCTTCGAGGAGAGCCACGACAACGTCGACGTAGACTACAGCCCCGTCGAGTCGAAGTACAAACAGAAGCTGAAGACGCAACTCGGTGCCGGCAACGCGCCGGACGTGTTCTACGTCGACGCGAAGTACTTCGGCTCCTTCGCCAGTCAGGGCGCGCTGTTGAGTCTCGACTCCATGGTCGAGTCGGGACAGATCGACACCGACGCCTTCTTCCAGCCGCTACTCGACGCGTTCCGGTTCGACGGGACGCTGTACGGCGTGCCGAAGGACTTCTCGACGCTCGGCCTGTACTCGAACACCGCACTGTTCGAGGAGGCCGGGGCGAACCCCGAACCCGCGACGTGGAGTGAACTCCGCACCTCGCTCCAGACGGTCGTCGACGAGACGGACGTGAAGTCCGGGATGATCGAGTACGCCAACGCGCGGTGGTGGAAAGCGCTGATCTACCAGAACGGCGGACAGATCATGTCCGACGACGGCTCGGAGGCGGTGTTCGCGAGCGACGCCGGTGTCGAGGCGCTCCAGTACATGGTCGATCTGAAGAAGGACGGCCTGCTGTCGGTGCCGAGCGAACTCGGCGCGGATTGGCACGGCCAGGCGCTCGGCAACGGCGAGGTGGCCTCGGCGGTCATCGGTCCGTGGGCCATTCCGTACCTCCGAGGGAACCACTCCGAGGTGAACGAGGCGACAGACGTGTTCCACCTGCCGATCCCGGAGGGTGGCGAGAAGGGCACGGCCGCCTACACCGTCTCCTACAGCGTCTCTGCGAACACGAGCGCACCGGGGGCCGCCCAGACGCTCGTCTCCGCGCTCACGGACTCCGAGGGGATGGCTCGCTGGGCGGAGAAGGGGGTCGCCCTCTCTGCCCGTCCGGCCCACGCCGAACTCGAGTTCTACCAGAACAACCCCCGGTACCGCACCCACCTGGAGGCCGGCGAGTGGTCACACCCGGTCGCCTACGGGGCACAGAGCGAGGCGGTCATCAACCGTCTGCACCCGCAGTTGGAGGGTGCGATGCTCGAGGAGAAGTCCCCCCGCGAGGCGCTCGAGACCGCACAGTCCACGATCAACGACGAGGTCCTCAACTGAGGGTGTGGGATGGCCTTCGAAGGAGGTGAACGCGGCACGACGGACGAACGACTCACGGCCCGACTCCGCACGGGCGTCGGCGAGCGACTCGGCACCAGTGACGAACACGACACCCTCGTCGGTGTCCTGTTCTGTCTGCCGAACCTCGTCGCCTTCTCTATCTTCCTGCTCGGGCCGGTCCTGTACGCTTTCTACATCTCGTTTCACGAGTGGAACATCCTCGCCAACGAGGGGACGTGGATCGGCATCCAGAACTACGTGGCGGTACTCCAGCCCGCTCCGTGGGCGAACGACTGGGCACCGCTGACCGATCCGACCGCCAACACGTTCTGGTACTCGCTGAAGACGACCGTCGTCTACGCCATCGGGACCGTCCCGCTCCAGATCTACGGCGGACTGGCGGTCGCACTGATGCTCGACAAGCGCGTTCGGGGCAAGAAGGTGTACCGCGCCGCCTTCTTCATGCCGATGATGCTCTCGGGGGCCGCCAGCGCAGTCATGTGGCGGTGGTTCCTCGCGGCCGACGGTATCATCAACAGCCTGCTCCCGTCGTTCCTCGAACACAACTGGGCGGGCGACCCCGGCACCGCCCTGATGGGTGTGATGCTGATGGCCGTCTGGGGCGGCATCGGCGGGAACATGATCTTCTTCCTCGCCGGCCTCCAGAACATCCCCGAGGAACTGTACGAGGCGGCCCGCATCGACGGTGCCACCGGCTGGCACCGGTTCAGACACGTCACGTGGCCGAACCTCGGCAACACCAACTTCTTCGTCATCGTGATGGCGATCATCTCGGCGTTCCAGGTGTTCGGCATCGCCCTCGTCTTCTCGCAGGGCGGTCCGTACTACGCCACGACGACGACGGTCCTGCTCGTCTACCAGCGCGCCTTTGAGGAGGGTGCGATGGGCTACGGGGCCGCGATGGCGTTCCTGTTGTTCTGTCTCATCTTCGCGTTCTCGTACTACCAGTACAAGAACCGTGACCAGGCGGAGGTGGGCTACTGATGGCCCGGTCCAGCTACGACTACCCCGGCTACGAGCGTGCCGGCGCACGGTACTGGACGAAGACGACGCTGCTGTACGCCGGTCTCGGACTCGGCGCGCTGTGGATGACACTCCCGTTCTGGTGGACGTTCACCACCTCGCTGTCGGCGAATCCGACCGCCGGTGCCGTCTCGTTCCTGCCGGCGGAGGTGACACTCCAGAACTTCACGACGCTGTGGGAGCGTGACGACATCATGCTCGTCCGCTGGTTCGCCAACTCCGTGGTGGTCGCGGTGGCGGTCACGGCGTTCAACGTCACCTTCGACAGTCTCGCGGGCTACGCGCTGGCGAAGGTGGACTTCTGGGGCCGCGAGAAGCTGTTTCTCGTCTTCATGTCGACGATGATGATCCCCGCGATGGTGACGCTCATCCCGGTGTACATCATCCTCGTCGAACTCGGCTGGACGAACACCTATCAGGGGTTGATCGTCCCGCTGATCGCCAACCCCTTCGGCATCTTCCTCCTGCGACAGCACTTCCGGAGTCTGCCGTCCGCGCTCGGTGACGCGGCCAAGATCGACGGCTGCAACGAGTTCCAGACGTTCTACAAGGTGTACCTTCCGCTGGCGAAACCGGCACTCGCCACGCTCGCCATCTTCACGTTCATGGGTGCGTGGAAGAACTTCCAGTGGCCGCTGATCATCGCCAGCAACCAGGACATGTACACCCTCCCGGTCGCGCTGTTCGCGGTCCGCAACCAGTACTTCGCGGAGTGGGGGCTGATGATGGCCGCCGCACTCATCATCGTCGCGCCGGTCGTGATCGCCTTCCTCGCCGCGCAGAACTACTTCATCCGCGGGATGAGTCTCAGCGGGATGAAGGGCTGACTCACCCGCGACTCACCGTCTCGACGACGATCCGTCTGGCCTCGACGGTCTCGAACATCGCCCCCCAGCCGCCGACCTCGACGGTCCCGTCGGCGGAGGCCACTTCGAGCGTCGCCTCCTCCAGATACGTCGCCAGCAGCGGACTGCCGTCCGCCTGCCCCGTGAACGTCACGTCGGTCACCCGGCCCGTCAACTGACAGTCCTCGCCGGACTCCCGCCACTGCCCGTACACCGTGACGATCACCTCGCGGCCCTCTTCGAGTGCCGGGGCGATGTCGCGGATACACTCTCTGATCTCGGTGTACGTCGCCGGCAGGGAGTCGTCCCGCTCCGAGTGGATCACCTGCCACAGTTCCCAGAAGGCCGTGCCGAACGTCCAGTCGAACATCCGCGACAGCGAGTAGTCGTTGACGTGGACGCCGTACTCGTGGGCCGGGTGGAGACTCTCCTCGGGGGCGAACGACACCTCCTGTCGGTCGGCGATCACCAGAAACGGCGTCGGGAGTCGTCGGTACCGGACCTCGGTAGCGACGCCCGCGAAGTCGAGGTCGTGCTCCTCGGTGAACGTCTCGTAATCGGTCCGCGTGTGCGGGGAGATGGTCAGCAGAACTACGACGTTTCGCTCCCGAGCGTCCGTGAGTGCGTCCCGGAACCGGTCGAACAGATCCGGCGTGAGTGCGATCTGGAGTTCGTTCTCGGCGTCGGCGATGGCCTGAAGCGCCCGTTCGTAGACTGCATCCAGGGGTTTCACGACGCTCACCCGGTGGTTCTCGATCTTCGGCTGCTGGTAGCGCTCCTCGATCTCTGCGGCCGCGTTCGTGATCGTGTCGGCGTACGACGAGAGGTGCTCGAGCACTTCGTCCGGGTTGCGGACGCGGGCGTGGAGACTTCCCTCGTGGAACGTCTCCACGTAGCCGTCGCTCTCCAGTTTCCGGAGTACGTCGTAGATTCGCGCCTGCGGTACGTCACTGGCGTCCGCGACCTCGGTCGCGGAGGCACTGCCGAGGTCGAGGACGGTCACGTAGGCGTCGGCCTCGTACTGCGTGAGTCCGGTGTCCTCCAGACTCGCACGCAACTGCTCGGTGTCCATACGCTCGCAACGAGGTGCGGCCGTTTAATCTTGTCCAGCGAGACGCACGCCGTCGGGCAGTGACTCGCTCTCCTTTGCGCGGTTGAAGATCGCCCCACCGCCGTCGGCGTCGAACGCGTGGACGCGGTCGCGGGGGAACCGGAGCCGGATGCGGTCCCCGGACGTCACCGCCAGATCGCCCGACACCGACGCGGTCATCGTCGTCCCCGCGACGTCGAGGTGGAGCACACTCTCACTGCCCATCGGTTCCACGACAGAGACGGTCGCCGTCACCGTGTCCGGTCCCGATTCGGCCGCGAGTTCGACCGCTTCGGGACGGATGCCGAGGGTGATCGCTCGCGGTCCCGGTCCGAGCACGTCGGCCTGTGTCTCGGTGAATCGATACTCCACACCGTCCGTGACACCGAGACGGTCGGTCGGGTCGTACTCCAGATCGAGGAAGTTCATCGACGGCGACCCGATGAACCCGGCGACGAACCGGTTCGTCGGTTCGTGGTAACACTCCAGCGGGGTGCCGAGTTGCTGGAGTTCGCCGCCGTCCAGCACCGCGATCCGGTCGCCCATCGTCATCGCCTCGGTCTGGTCGTGGGTGACGTACACCGTCGCGACACCCAGTCGGTCGTGCAGTTGCTGGAGTTCGGTCCGCATCTGCGTCCGGAGTTTGGCGTCCAGATTGGAGAGCGGTTCGTCCATCAGGAACACCGCCGGTTCGCGGACGATGGCCCGACCGAGCGCGACCCGCTGTTGCTGGCCGCCGGAGAGTGCGCCGGGTTTCCGCTCCAGCAGGTCGGAGATTCCGAGCATCTCGGCGGCCTCGGTGACGCGGTCGGCGATCTCGTCGGTCGAGAGATCGGTCGTCATCTCCAACCCGAACGACATGTTCTCACGAACCGTCTTGTGGGGGTACAACGCGTAGTTCTGGAACACCATCGCGATGTCCCTGTCTTTCGGCTTCTCGTCGTTGACCACCTCGCCGGCGATGCGAACCTCGCCGTCGGTGACGGTCTCCAGCCCCGCCAAGAGGCGGAGCGTCGTGGACTTCCCACACCCGGACGGACCGACGAGGACGAGGAACTCACCCTCCTCGATGGAGATGTCGAGCCCCTCGACCGCGACCACGTCCTCGTTGCCCGAGTCGAACACCTTGCTCACGTCGTCGTACTCGGCAGTCGCCATTGCTATGCGATGACGTGTGTAGGCAGGTAGTTAACTGTTACTACTAGAGTAGTGTGAGTGGCACCTGCGATCGTGAAGGCTCCGGGACCGACAGCCGTCAGACGCCGGCGACCCACGGGAAGAAGGCCGGGACGAGGTAGAGGAACCACTGGAACGCCCACGCCGCACCGAGCCACAGCAGGCCCCAGTGGGAGGCTGGCACCGCCGGTCGCACCGGCCACGATGTCCCGTCGTGGGTTCGCCGTCGTGGGTAGCCGAAGTCGAGCGCGAGGTGGACCGCGACGCCGAGAGTCACGAAGTGGATCGCGGTCGTCAGTTCCGGGACGCGCGTGAACAGACCGAGTCGGTCCCCGGCCACGTACGCGACGGCCGGGAGGAGGAACGTGTGACACGCCCACGACCGGTGTGTTCGCTCCGAGAGCGCGTCGACGTCGGGCAGGAACACCCCACCGAGCAGTGGGAGGGCGACGATCGGGTGGTGCCCGACTGCGACCGCGAGAAACGCGACCGGGACGACACCGGCCACGGCGTACCTCGCCTCGGTCACGGCGTCCCACCCTGATACGCGCGGACGACTGCACCGGCACCGACGCCGCTCCGCTCCTCGTAGCCGACGACCTCCAGCACCGCGAGCAGTCCAGGACAGAGGAGGGGGAGCGCGACCCCGACCACCCCACAGAGGACGACGACGACCCCGACGAGCAGAGCGGTGAGTGCCGTGAACGAAGGTGCCTCCAGCAGGTGGTCGCCGGCGTCCCGGTACGCTCTGAGTAGCGAGGGGGCACCCCGCGCCCGGAGTGACCCTGCCCGGAGCGTCCAGACGACGCCGAAGCAGAGCGCGTAGACGCCGACCGCCGCCCCCACGAGCGCGACACCGCTGCCGGTCGAGAGCGCCCACGAGAGGTACAGCGTCTCCGCGAGAAGCGCCCCGACGGCGACGAGACCGAGGGGCAGTCCCTCGCGGAGTTCGGCTCGGAACGTCCGCCAGAACAGGCGAAGTCGCGCGCGTTCGGTCGTCTTCTCGCCGCTCGTCTCGTCACCGACCGCCCGTGTGACGACGGCGACGAGCGCGACCCCCGCCGGGACGACGGTGACGACCGGCAGGACCGCGAGCGTGAAACAGAGACTCAGCGTGACGACCGACACCGCCTCGCCGTAGGCGGTCCGACCGAACGCGGAGAAGGCCGCCACCGGGTCGTACCGTTCCGTCTCGTGGCTCATCGGCGGAGGATTCGGATCACCGATATTAAAACTACGGGAGTAGTGTACGTCTCACCTGCGGTCGCGCGCTCGGGATACGCTCAAATGGCTGGCTCACCACGTGAGACGTATGAGCGTGCCGACAGCCCCGAGTGGAGACCAGAGATGACCCGCCTCGGCGCGGCGATGGACCTGCGGTTCACCGAGACGGTGCCGGAGTTCGTCGCGTTTCTCCGGACGCTCGGTCTCGACCACGTCGAGATCAGACAGGGCTATCTCGACTGTCACCCCGACGCGCCGACGCCCCGCGAACTGCGGGCCATCGCCGCGGAGACTGGCGTGAGCTACACGTTCCACGCGCCGTTCCGGGACGCCAACCCCGGCAACTTCAACGAGTCCCTCCGGCAGGCGACCGCCGACGCGGTGAAACGATCCCTCGACACCGCCGCTGCGGCGGGTGCCGAGGCGGTCGTCGTCCACGGCGGGTCGGTCCCCAGACGGTACCCCGACCGGGTGAAGGCCGTCTCGCGTGAGCACGCCGTGCGGTCGCTCCGGGAGTGTGCCCGCCACGCCGACGATCTCGGCGTCCACCTGTGCGTCGAGAACCAGCGGTGGAAGTCCGCCCGCGAGCGCAACACCGAGACGCCGGAGCGACTTGCCGCGTTGCTGGACGACGTCGGCGTCGACTCGGAGTACCTCGGCGTCACGGTCGACGTGGGCCACGCGAAGGTGACCGGCGTCGAAGTCGAGTCGTTCGTCGACGAGTTCGGCGACCGGATCAGAGTCGCCCACCTCCACGACAACGACGGGACCGCCGACCAGCACGACCCGTTGCGAGAGTACGAGGCGCTCGTCGAGGTGATCGACGCCGACTACAACGTCTTCGAGATGAAGTCGCTCGCCGACATCGAGCGGTGTGTCGCTGGAGGCGGGTCGTGACCACCGAGACACCGGGAGACGGCGGTGCGACCATCGGGATCACGGTCCAACCGGACCACCCGGTGTTCGGCGTCGTCTGCGACCGACTCACTGCGCGGGGCCACGACGTGCGGTTCTTCGACTCGAACGCCCCCATCCCGGCCGACGACCTGCGGGACCTCTCGCTGTTCGTCGTCAAACACACGCGCCCCGAGTCCATCCGCGCACTGCTCGCGGCGGAACGACTCGGCGTGCCGACCTGGAACAGCGCGACCGGCGTGCAGGCCTGTGCGACCCGCTTTTCACAGCTCTGTTCGCTGTCCGGTGTCGGGTTCACGGTCCCGTCCGCATCGCGGGAGAAACCGGCCGGGGACTACGTCTCGAAGCGCCTCTACCACTGGGAGTCGGCACCCGAGGTGAACGGCGAGGGCGACTGCTACGAGGAACTGCTCGACGCGGAACCCGTGGACTACAAGTACTACGTCGTGGACGACGGCGAGACGCACCACCCGGTCGTCCTGCGTGCGACCTCGAAGCTGTGGGGAGAAAAGCAGGTGCTCGGTGAGACGACGCCCCACTCCGAGCACGTCGAGCGAATCGTCTCGTTGATGGACGCACTCGGGATGCGCGGCCTCGGTGTCGACCTGGTTCGCGTGGACGACGACTGGTACGCCGTCGATCTCAACCCGTGTCCGGGGTTCGCGGAGACCGGACTGGAGGACGCGCTGGTCGCGTCTATCGAATCGGCACTGGACCGGTGAGTCCGCAGTCAGCACTGGACCGTCGAGTCGGAAGTTGGCGTCGACGGGCGGTCACGTCGCCGTCTGCGACAGTCACTCGTCGCCGGCCAGTTCCTCGTCGTCGGTCTCCGCCTCGTGTTCCTCGCGCCGGCGCTCCGCGTCTTCCTCGCGTTCCAGTTCTTCCTCCACCGCTCGCTCGCGCTGTCGTTCGTCCTCGTCGCGGTTCTGTTTCTCTCTGCCACGTTTCGTGTCTGCCATACCGAGAGAGACGCGCCCGACGAGGATCAACGCTGTTGCCACGTTGTCACGGAGAGGTATCCAATCCCGTCTCCGGCGGGGCTGGTCC
The DNA here is from genome assembly GCF_020567425.1 of Salinirubrum litoreum. Taxonomy (NCBI): domain Archaea; kingdom Methanobacteriati; phylum Methanobacteriota; class Halobacteria; order Halobacteriales; family Haloferacaceae; genus Salinirubrum; species Salinirubrum litoreum. The sequence continues at coordinate 431,975 of NZ_JAJCVJ010000003.1, forward strand.
GCCCGGTCGTTCGCGACCGATCACCGTTCCTCGTCGTCGCCGAGAATCACCGACTGTCGCTCCAGTGCGCGTTCGAGAAACTCCCGTGGCAGTGCGGCCACGTCGCCGGTCTGGACGCGCCAGAAGTTCGCGTACAGGCCGTCCTCGCGGAGCAGTGCTTCGTGGGTGCCGTCCTCGACGAGACGGCCGTCGTCGACGACGAGGATGCGGTCGGCTCGCCTGACCGTCGAGAGGCGATGCGCGATGACGAACGTGGTCCGGTCGGCCGCGAACTCCGCGAGACTCGACTGGATGAGCGCCTCGGTCTCGGTGTCGACTGCAGAGGTCGCCTCGTCCAGCACGATGATGGCCGGGTCTTTCAGGATCGTCCGTGCCAGCGCGAGGCGCTGGCGCTGGCCGCCGGAGAGTCGCACCCCGCGTTCCCCGACCAGCGTGTCGTAGCCGTCGGGCAGGTTCTCGACGAACTCGTGTGCCTGTGCGCGTCGGACCGCCTCCTCGACCGCCGCGTCGCTCGCGTCGAAGGTGCCGTATCTGACGTTCTCCCGGACAGTCCCGTAGAAGAGAAACGGGTCCTGGCCCACGTAGCCGATGGCCCGCCGGAGACTCCGGAGCGTCACGTCGCGCACGTCCTGTCCGTCGATACGGACGGCTCCCGCGTCCGCGTCGTACAGCCGCGGCAGGAGTTTCAACAGCGTCGACTTCCCCGCCCCGGTCGGGCCGACGACGCCGATCGTCTGGCCGCCGGTGATCGAGAAATCGACGTCGTGCAGGACGCTCCGGTCGTCGTACGCGAAGTCCACGTGGTCGTACGTGACCGCCCCGCTGTCGACGGACAGCGGGCTGGCATCGTCGCCGTCACGGATCGTCGGGGACCGCGAGAGGACGCGCTCGACGCGACCGCCGGCCGCCTTCGCGCGTTCGTAGTCGTCGACCACGTCGCCGAGGCGGACGATGGGCCAGATGAACTGCTGGGCGTAGATGACGAAGGTGACGAAGCCGCCGGGCGTGAGTCCGCCGGGCAGACCGAGGGGCGGGCGGCCGAGCACCCAGAGGCCGCCGACGAGGAAGGTTATCGCGAACCCGACGCCCGAGATGACGTTCAGGCCGGGGAAGTAGGTGATCCGAACCCTGATCGCACGGAGGTTCGCACGCAGGTACTCGTTCGCCGCCTCGGCCACCCGGCCGGACTCGTGGCGCTCTGCCCCCTCGGTCTTGATCACCTCGATCCCGCTGACGTTGTTCTCCAGTCTGGCGTTCAGGTCGCCGATCTCCTCGCGGATCGTCAGGTAGCGCGGTTCGACGATCCGGGTGAACGCGAGCGTGAACGCCGCCAGTACGGGGATCGGGAGCAGTGTCACGAACGTCAGCGGGACGTTCAGGCCGACGAGGATCGCGCCGATCCCGAGGACGGTCGCCGCGATCCACAGGGTCGCGCTCAGGCCGTCTTCCAGAAACGTCTCCAGTGCGTTCACGTCGTTGTTGAGGACGCTCATCAGGTCGCCCGTCCGCTGGCGTGTGAAGTACGCCAGTTCGAGGTCCTGCATGCGTTCGTACGCCTCGATCCGGAGTGTACGCTGGATGCGTTGCGCGAAGACGCTCCACCCCCAGTCTTCGATCCACGAGGCGACCGCCCCGAGGAGCGTCGCGGTCAGGAGAATCCCGATAGAGAGCCACAGCTGTCCCACGTCGGTCGCGGGGATCAGACGGTCGGGAACCAGCGGGAGCGCGTAGGGCCGTTCGGCGAGAAAGACGGCGTCGACTGCCAGGCCGACGATAAATGCGGGAACGAGACCGAACAGCCGACCGACGACCGTCCCGACCGCACCGAGGAGAGCGTACCCTCTGGCTTCACCATAGTCGGTGTAGAGCCGCCAGACCGGGTTTCGCTCCGGCCCGTCTCCCGTCTCGTGAGCGTCCGTGGCCATGCCACAGTGGTCGACTGGACGAGCCAAGAGCCTGCGGGGTGGAGAATCGGGGCTTGTCTCGAAGCGTAGTCGAACAGTAAGTAACTAATAACTATTTGAATCAGACACGACGACCATTCATCAACACAGGAGATGCGTTTCGTATGCGAGACAGAGGTTCCGACGAGGTGGGGGAGCGACGCGCCAGCCAGCAGTTCGACCGGCTGTCCAGTGTCGGCGATCTGACGGCAGTTCTCTGTGCCGTGCTGGTTCTCACGGGGACGCTCGTCCCGTTCGTCACGCCCGCAATCGCGGCAGGCGACCCGCCCGAGCCACGACTCACCGACGTCGACGTGCCCGACAGCGTGACGCTCGGCGAGTCGTTCGAGGTCACGGTCGAGGGGCGGAACGACGGCGGGCGCGGCGGCCACTACTCGACCATCTCGGTCTCCTCGCCGACGTTCGACGACCCCGGTGACGGCGACCGCGTCCGGGTGACAGACGGATCGGATCACGCCTACGACACGGTCGTCTCGGCCGGCGAGACGGTCTACACGAAGTCCGGAGACGCGGTCACGGCCGACTACGCCGTCGCCGAGGCCGGCAGTACCGGGAACAGCTACTGGCAGGGTGGCGACGCCCGCGACCTCTCGGTCGAGTTCACGCCCGAGCAGGCGGGCACCGTGGTCGTCTACGTCCGGGTGACGATGCCCGACGACGACGACCAGGAGGCGAAGTACACCGCCCCCGAGTACGGCGACGACACCGACCAGCAGGGGTTCGAGGTGCGCCGGTACGAAGTCGAGGTACGCGAGGAGGCGGACCCCACCGCGACTATCGAGGACGTGAGGTACCCCTCCGGTGAGTTCTCGGTCGGCGACGAGGTCCGCACCGAAGTCGAGGTGAGGAATACTGGAGCCAGCGACCACGAGTTCCACGTCGGCTACGCGGTCCGGGGCGAGGACGGCGAGTGGCGCGACAACGACGCCTCGACCGACGAGTCCATCCCGTTGCGGGCGGGCGAGACGGACACCGTCACCGTCGAGTGGACCGTCCGCGACGACGCGCCGGTCGGCGAGTACGACGTGCTGACGAAGGTGTACACCGAGAAGTCCGGCGGCGACCTCGAGGACTTCCAGGACGAGGACAGCGACCGCGACGCCTTCCGGGTCGTCTCGGCCACCAGTCCGCCCGACCTCGAAATCGACGCCCCGACCGACGATCCGACCGTCGGACCCGGCGAGCGCGTCGACTTCTCGGTCGACGCCGAAGATTCCGACGGGGACCTCGACGGCGTGGAGTGGTACGTCGACGGCGACTACCGCGACGACAGTTACCTCTCGGGCGCGAGCGACTCGACGTCGTGGGACACGACCTTCGACGACCCAGGCACCTACCGCGTCGAGGCGGTCGCCTACGACGAGGAGCGCGAGTACAGCGAGGCCGTCTCGTGGACGGTCGAGGTCCGCGCGGCCGACCCCGAGGGCGACATCGAACGCGTCGACTGGCCGGCAGGCGAGTACGAACCGGGTGACGTCGTCCGGACCGAGGTCGACGTCGAGAACACCGGGGAGGCCGGCCACGAGTTCGCGGTCGGCTACAGCCTCCGCGGACCCGACGGCGAGTGGCACGACGACGACGGGACGACCCACGAGACGGTGTACGTCCCGGCGTTCGACGACCGCACGGTCACCGTCTCCTGGCGGGTCCCCGAGGACGCGCCTGCGGGCGAGTACGACGGCCAGGTCGCGCTGTACGAACGTGTCTCGGGCGACGAACTCGCCGGCTTCCTCGACGACCGCAGTGACCGGAACCTGTTCCGGGTCGCACCCGAGAACACCGCGCCCGACCTCGGTCGGGAGTCCCCGCGCGACGACGACGTGACCGCCGAAGTCGAGGAGTCGATCGACTTCGCGGTCGACGCGGCGGACACGGAACGAAACCTCGACCGCGTGGAGTGGTACGTCGACGGCGACCGGGTCGACACCGAGTACACGAGTGGCGGGTCGGAGACCGCCGAACTCGACTGGACCTTCGACGAGTCCGGCGACTACACGGTCAGTGCGGTCGCGGTCGACACGACCGGCGCGGAGAGCGCCTCCCTCTCGTGGGACGTGACCGTCGAGGCAGTGCGTCCCGAAGCGACCATCCGGGCCGTGGACTGGCCGACCGGCGAGTACGAACCGGGCGACCGCGTGACGGCGACGGTACTGGTCGAGAACACCGGATTGGTCGGGCACACGTTCCACCTCGGCTACAGCGTCCGGGGTCGTGACGGCGACTGGCAGTCGAACGACGGGACGACCGACGAGGACCGCTACCTCGCGCGCGGCGAGGACGACTACGTCGACGTGTCGTGGACCGTCCCGGAGGACGCCGCACCCGGCGAGTACGACGCACTCGTCGCGGTCTACAGACAGGAGACGACAGACGGTCTCACGGGTCGGATCGACGACGCGGACGAGGGTGACACCTTCTCTGTCGTCACGCCTCGCCCGACTACCGACCTCGACGTCGAGCGACTCCCGGACGGCGAGTACACGCCCGGCGAGACGGTGACGACAGAGATCGACCTGCGAAACACCGGCGACCGGGAGACGATCTACGAGGTTCAGTACCGCCTCGTCGGTCCCGAAGGTCGGCTGGTGCCCGGCGCGGACCCACGAGAGATCAGCCTCCGCCCGGCCGAAGAAGACCCGATCACCCTCGACCGCACGCTTCCGACCGACGCGCCCGACGGCGCGTACGACGTGGTCGTCGTCGTGACCAGCGAGTACGAAAGCGACCGGGTGACCGTCGCCGAGTCCGACGAACGCGACGCGTTCCGGATCGCGGGCGCGGATGTGGCCGTCGGCGCGGTCGATTTCGATGACGACCGGTACACCGCCGGATCGGTCGCCAGTGGCACGCTCGACCTGCGGAACCCGACCGGCACCGACCGACGGTACGACCTCGAACTGTCGGTCGTCGGCCCCGAGGGTCGCACGACCGAGGTGACGGTCGCCGACGACGACCCTGTGACGATTCCGGCCGACTCGTCGGTCACGACCGACCTCCGGTGGTCGGTCGCCGACGGGACGCCGACCGGGACCTACGGGATCGACCTCTCGGTCTGGCCCGCAGACGCGGCCCACACCGACGCGAACCGCCTCACGCACGTCGATCGGGAGAGGATCGTCGAGATCATCGACAGACTCGACGACCGGGCGGCAGTCGGCGAGATTCGGGCCGACCCCCGTATCGCACTTGTCGGCGACACCGTCCAGACGACCGCGACCGTCGAGAACACGGGCACGGAACGCCGGGCGTTCACGGTCACGACCGGCCTGCGCGGGCCGAGTGGGATCGTCGCCGACGAACTCGAACGCACCGAGACCGTCCGACTCAGGCCCGACGAGACCGAGACGGTCGAGGCGGGGTTCGGACTCCCGGCGACGACCGCAGTCGGCGACTACGACGTGGTCGTGACGGTGCAGGAAGCCGACCGCGAGATCACGCGGCGAGTCAACGAGAGCGCCGTCGACGTGTTCGGCGACGAGGGGCAGGGCGTCACGGTCGAGTCGGTGTTCACCGACTTCTACGCCCGACCCGGCGAGTCGATCACCGTCGGGATCGGTGTCTCCTCGGGCGCGGTCCCCCGAGAGGTGGCGGTTCGCTACCACCTCCGGGGACCGACGGGTGACGTCGTCACCCCGCCCGACGCCGAGCGAATCGTCGATCTGGACGACTTCGACTACGAACACCTGACGGTCGACGTGCCGATCACCGACGCGTTCACCAGTGGGAAGTACGACGTGATCGTCACGGTCGCCGATCCGGGGACGGCGGTCGGCGAGTCACCACTCGCCCGGCAGGTCGCGGAGGAGCGCTTCACCGTGGACGCCGCAGAGAGTGGGTCGATCACCCTGGTCCCGACGAGCGACTTCTCGGCGAGCGTCGACCTGCGGCGGGACGGCGATCTCGTGGACTCGAGTTTCGTCGACACGGGCGACGACGTCACGTTCACCGGTCTCGCGCGCGGCGAGTACACCGTCGAGTACCGAACCGTCGCGGTCTTCGGCGGCGGCGAGACGGTCACGCGGTCGGTCGAACTCGGCGAGGGCGACGACCGCGAGATCGAACTGTCGCCGGAGCGGGCGTCCGCACGCGGGACCGTGGAGATAGACGGTCGGCGACTCACGGGCGCGACGGTCAACATCAGCGGAGAGCCGGCCAGCACGAACGCGGACGGGGCGTTCCAGTTCGGCCGGGACCTCTCCGAAGGGGACCACACCCTGCTCGTCGAGTACGACGACCGGATCATCCACCGCGAGGTGGTCGAGATCGACGCCGGCCAGAACGAACTCGACGTGGACATCGACTACGTCGACCCGTACCCCGGTGACGAGTTCGACGCCGACGAGTTCATGCTCGGCTTCTGGTGTGGCGACTTCTGTTACGGCGCTGACGGCAACGGCCACGCCAACGCCGAGTACATGCTCGGCTGGCTGATCGGGTCGATCAACCCCGCGTTCGACGTCCGGGACGGTCTCGCGGCGGCCGGTCGGGGCGACGTGGTCGGGGTCGGTCTCTCGCTGATCGGTCTCGCGCCGTACTACGGCGACGGCGTCTCCTTCGGCGGCCGGTTCGTGAAGTTCGTGGACGACGCGACGCCGCGACAGGTCCACCAACTCCGGGAGATGGTCAGACAGTCCGGACTCGACGCGAAGGATACGATCCTCGCCAAACTCTACGACGGCGCGGAGACGCGGAAGGTCCTCCGCGACGAGTTCGGTGTGAGTCGGTCGGCGACGACCAGGATGTCGACCGCCGACGCCCGGACGCTCCGGCGGTCTGCGGGCCGACTCCGGAACGCCGGGTTCGACGACGACACCATCGGTCGGTTCGTCGAGACGAACAGTCACCAACCGAGTAAAGTCGCGGAGTTCGGCGACGCGGCCCGCGACTACGCGAAGGCCGCCGGGCAGTCGCCGAACGACGTCGACACAGTGCGTATCGCCAGCAACGCCGACATGCTGGAGGCGGTGTGGCTCTCCCGGGTCGCCGACGCCGAGCAAGCGACGGTCGCCGGGAAGTGGGACTACAGCAGCCTCGAACCGGGCGAGACCTACGTCACCTCGAACGTGAAACTCGAATCGACGGCCGGCGAGACGGTCGGTGAACTCGACGTGGTCGTCTTCGAGGTCGCCGACGACGGCGGCGTCAGGGTGACGAAGGCCTACGAGGTCGGCAGCGGGAAGTTGTCGAACAAGCCGGACCGACAGCTCCAGACTGCACTGGAGAACGCGAAGGACACCGGCAGTTCCACCCACGGCTACCTCGACGCAGACGCCTTCGGGCGACAGTCGACCGACGAGATGCACGAGGGCTACGTCGGCCTGACCGACGAGTACGACTACGACCTCGCGCGCCAGGCGACCCCCGACCCCGGCTCGCCGACCTACCCACTGACCGAGTTCAACGACATGAGTCGTGATCTGGACCTCCAGGTCGAGGGCAAACTGATCGACTCGCAGAGCTTCACGACGCCCGCCCTGCTCTCGCCAGGCGAACGGTCACAGTCGACGACGCGACCGATGCCGACGCGACTGATGACGCGGGGGACCGTCGATGCGTGAGGCGTACCTCGCGGTCGGTCTCGCACTGCTCGTCTGTCTCGCTGGCTGTGGGATGCCGACCGGTCCCGACGACGTGCTCGGGTCGAACGGCGGGACCGTAGCCACCGATTCGGCCCCGACCGGCGACGACTCGCAGTCGGCAGGTGACGACACGGCGACCCGGACCGTCGGCGGCGGTGGGCCCGCGTTCGCGGGCTCGCCGACCGGCTTCCTCCCGTACTCCTCGGAGTTACCGGTCTCCGGCTACCTCCGAACCGACGAGGCGGCTGGCGAGCGTGGCGTCGGCGGGTCGGGGGGTGACGGGAGCGTCGACGCCTCGGCGGGCCGGACCTTCGAGCGAACCGACAGCGCGACCGAGTCCGGCCCGGCGGTCGTCGACGCGCGAGTGGTGCTGTACGACTCGCCCACGGCGGCGGCCGACGCGCTCTCGTCGCTGGTCGCCGACTCCCGGGCGAACGACTCGGCGGTCGCCTACCGGGAGACGCCGGTCGACGCGCCGGTCGTCACCGTAGAGACGGTCGAAGACGGCCAGGCGGTGACGCGGGCGATGGCCCAGTACGGCGAGGCGGTCGTCGTCGTCACCGCCAGAACCGACTCAGACTCGTACTTCTCGGGGTTCACGCGGGGGGCCGTGGATGTGACGCTCGTGAAACTCGCGTCGAGTGGCTGAGCAGGCTGGGTTCTGGTCCGCCGAGTGACAGCGTGTCACACCTGGGGTACGCTTTTGCGGGGCTCACGCGACCGAACTGACGGAGGCGACCCGTGACGCGCTATCTCATCTCAGATCACCACTTCGGCCACGCGAACATCATCGAGTACTGCGACCGCCCGTTCTCCTCGCCCGGCGAGATGGACGGCGTCCTGCTGGACCGCCACTACGAGACGGTCGACCCGGACGACACGCTCGTCCACCTCGGCGACGTGGCGATGGACATGCGAGACGGCCGGGAGACCGTCGAACGGTTCGAGCAACTCGACGGCGACCTGCTCGTCCGCGGGAACCACGACGTAGGCCTGACACCGGGTGAGGCCCCGTTCCCGGTCGTCGAGTCGTGCGTCCTCGCACAGGGCGACGAGGAGTTCTACTGCACCCACCGGCCGGAGAACGTCCCGGACTCGTGGGACGGCTGGGCGATCCACGGCCACGTCCACAACAACGACACCGAGCACTTCCCGTTCGTCGCCGGACAGGAACAGCGGGTGAACGTCAGCGCCGAACTGCTCGACTACCGCCCGGTCGCACTCGACGCACTCGTCCACCTGCTCGACACCTGTGACGCCAGCACCCGACTCCGTGACGTAGAACAGGCGCGGGCGTGGCTCGACGACCGCTGAACCCACGAAAAGAGATCGACCGCGTCAGCCGAGAATCCAGCGGAGCCAGCCGTTCTTCTGGACGAACTCGAGCTTCTCGATCCGGGCGTCGAGTCCGAGGATCCTGCCCGCACCGATGGCACCGAGGCCGAACAGCAGGGCCGCGTAGACGAGGTGGTCGTCGACGACCCAGCCGTGTGCCAGCGGGAGGCCAGCCATCAGGCCGCCCTCCAGTGCCGCCGCCCAGAAGAACAGCATCATCACTGCCCCCCAGAAGGCGTTCCAGCGCACCAGCGCACCGAGGATCAACCCGAGGCCGGTGAGCGTCAAGCCCCACATGACCAGTTGGTCGATCACCGGGTTCCCGGCCATGCCCGCCCAGACTCCTCCGAAGGGGTTCCCCTCGGGGATGGCGTTTGCGAGGTAGCCGGCGGCCGTCCAGTTGTTCTCCGGGTTCGCGTCGAGGTAGGTGACGAGTTTCGTCAGGCCACCCTGCAGGAGCGTCCAGCCCATCACCACGCGGAGCGCGATGATCGCGTAGCCGATCCAGGTCTCGGAGTACTGGAAGTTGGTCTCACGTCCGAACAGTTCGGCGTCCATCGTACGAGTTCGAGTTGACATTGGTGATCGTCCTCGTCCTGAAGGTGACGCTATCGGGGCATATAGCGGGTGAGTGATTCCCGGTTTTCGATAATCGCCCGGGTCACGCGAACACCTGCTCTCTGTGACGGAGGATCGACAGACGACGACAACGCCTATGCCGAGGCGTGGCCACGGGTCGGTATGGACGTGCCCTCGGAGTTCGACGCCCGTCTCGGTGGGGGCGACGTGACGCTGACCGAACGCGACGTGAGACTCCTCCGCCGGATCGACGACCACGGGTCGATCAACGCCGCCGCCACCGACCTCGGGCGCTCCTACTCGCGGGCACAGCGCCGGGTCGTCGAACTCGAATCGGCCTTCGGCGACCTCGTCGAACGACAGCGCGGCGGCGCGGCAGGCGGCGGGAGTCGACTGACCGATCACGCGGTCGACCTGCTGTCACAGTACGACCGCCTCTGTGTCGAGTTCGCCAGCGTCGTCGAGACCCGCGAGACGGTGCTCTCGGGGACCGTAGCCGCGGTGGACGGCGATCTGGTCAGCGTCGAGACCCCGGCCGGGACCATCCGGGCGGTGGTCCCCGGTGACGGAACCGACCGTGACGGTGCCGACGGCGGAGTGGCAGATCGCGACGGGCGTGCTGCCGACAGAACAGACCGCGACGGTGCCGAGGTCCGACTGACGATTCGGGCCGACGCGGTGACGCTCCACGCCCCGGATCACGACCGCGACCCGAACGGGACGAGTGCCAGAAACCGGCTCTCGGGGACGGTCGGCGCGGTCGACCCCGGTGAGTCGGTCGCTGTCGTGACCGTCGATGTGGGCACCGCGACCCCGCTGTCGGCCATCGTCACCGACGAGAGTGTGGAACGTCTCGCGCTGTCGCCCGGTCGGGAGGTGGTCGCGTCGTTCAAAGCGACCGCGACTCACGGCGTGGTCGTCGGACGCGAGTCGGCGTGACACTCGCCGTCCGTGCGTGCCTCCGGTCGGGAGTCGGTGGCGAGGAGAGCAGAGAGTCTCTGGTGGCCGGGACAACTGAGATACCGTCGTCTGTCGTGTCTCTGATCATGAACGAGCAAAGTGCCACCGACCACGAGCAGTATCGAACCCACCTCGCGGAGGAACAGACGCGTCTCGCGCGCGAGCGAACCACCCTCTCGCACATCCGGACCGGCTTCGCCTCCTTTCTCTTCGGAGTCGCGATCTTCGGCCTCTTCGGCGACCTAATCTCGACTCTCGCGGGCGGCTTCTTCATCGCCGTCGGCCTGCTGTTTCTGGTCACCGGTTGGGTCTCCTACGTCAGGAGCAACCGCCGGACGCGCGAGCTGATCGAGGAACTCGAACACCCATTTCGCCGGCTGTGAGGAGAGCTACCCTGCCGGTCGGCGGGTGAGTCCTCGCCTCGCCGAGGGACCGGCGGTCACTCACGCGGTGCGAGGCCGTACGGTTCTCCTCGGGCCAGACTCTCGACGAGGAGGACGTACGTCGCCTGCGCCCACTGGAGGTTCGAGTTCCACCGCACGCGGCCCGCACCGTCCACTCGCTCCGGGAGCAATCCGGCCTCCGTCCGCCACGGCTGGCTGTGCGTGAAGACGTGATCGTGGACCGCGTCCGGGTCGACGCCGGACTGCCAGCGAACCACGTCGGTGTACGCCTCACACAGTGGCCAGCCGCCGTCTTCGACCGCGCCCGTGGGAGTGTAGTCGTCGCCCGGATACCGCCCGACGCAGGGACTCTGGTCGGCACGCCACGACTGGTCGGCCGCGAGGTCGGCCGTCGCTCGCATCGGCTCGTGGTCGGCGTCGACCACGTTCCACGGCCAGTAGGCCATGAACGCCGCCGCGTCCGGGCGCTCGTCGGCACGGGGTTTGTCCGCCTGTTCCGGACTGGTCGCCGTCACGTAGTGTGCCCCGAGCAGGCCGTCGTGCCGGAAACAGTAGTCGTCGAAGTTGTCGGCCCACCGGGTCGCCGTCTCCCGACAACGGTCGGCGTAGTCGGGCTCACCCATCGCGTCCGCGAGAGCGGCCATCGACCGCAGGCCCGCGATGGCGGCGGCACTCCCCGCTGTCGTGTACCCCCACGTCTCCTCCCACGGATCCTGGTGACGGCTCGGAAAGTCGCCGTCGTCCCACCGAAGCAGGAAGTCTGCGGCGCGTCTGCTCGTCGGGTAGTACGCGGTCAGCAGTGACTCCTCGCCCGTCTCCCGCCAGCAGAGCCAGTGGGCGTAGATCGGTCCCCCGACCTGATCCAGTTGGAGGGCGCGCCAGTGCGGGTCCCAGTTCGCGTAGTAGTTCTGCCACCACGACCCGTAGCGGTCGATCCCGCGACTGTCGGTCACGTCCTCGGTGATCTGGGCGTGTGAGAGCCAGTCGAGTGCCTCCCGCGCCTCGACGTGAGCCCCGACCGAGAGAAACGCCTGCACGACGACCACGAGATCGCGGGGCCAGACGAACCGGTACGCGAAGTCTCGCGGCTTGAACGCGCCGGCGACGATGCCACCCCGTCGGTCCTGTGCACACTTCATGCTCGTCAGAGAGAGTTCGTAGGTCTCGGTCGCGTACGCGTCGTCCACCGGAGACCCGGAACAGCTCTCGTGCCAGTCCTCCCAGACGGCCGTGAACAGGGATCGCTCCGCCCGGTAGCCGCGCCAGAGCGTCTGGATCGCGTGTTCGATCGCCTCTCGTTCGCTGTCGCCGAAGCCCACGGCCGTCAGCCAGGTCACGTCGGTCGACTCGCCGACGAACAGGCCGAAGCCAGCGTCGACCTTCCCCCGGAGGTGGTCGCTGTCGTCGATCTGGCCGTCGTTCTCCACGTAGATGTCCTGCCACGCGCTCCGGTCGGGACCGCTCGTCACCCCTTGATGGCCGACACGGTGGCCGTCGAAGGTGGTCTGGCCGGTCGCCGTCTCGCGCTGAGCGATGGCGAGGTACCGGCCCGCGTCGTGTGCGACCACGAAGTCGTAGCCGTGGTCGTGTCGGTAGTACGCCTCGTCTACGTCGTCACTCCCGGCGCCGTCGTGGATGCCGAGGCCGAACAGGGTGTAGACGGTGCGGGTCGCAGGCCCCGAGAACTGGAGTCGGTTCCGGACGAGCAGTGCGGCGGTGTCGACGCTGACGAGGACGTCCTGATCGAGGCTCGCCGTCGCACCGCTTCGGAACCGGAAGTCGTTGTGGACGTGGACCTCGGGGACTCTGCTCGACTCGTATCGCACGTCGCTGTCCAGTGCGTCGTCGCGCACGTCGAGCGTCTGACCCGCCGACTCGTCCCACAGGAGGACGTGCATGTCGTAGAACTGCTCGACGTCGAGGCGGAACGCCGACGTCTCCTCGATCAGCGCGCCGTGCCAGTCGCGGCGCGCGACGCCGGGGTAAGAGTTGACCGTGGCGAGAACCTCGGTTCCGTCGCCCAGCGGCGCGCTGACGATGGCGTCCTTGTCGCTTGAGCGGGCACCGCTCGCGTCGTCCGGATGCATGCAAGCCCGCAGACACGAGATTCCGACATAACCGTTCGTACCAACTCGGTAGGTCTCGGCCGACGATACGTCGGGAGAGGGGCGACGCGGTCGTCACGGACGACAGGGACGGACTCCAGCCGACAAGGGAACAACCGACACGCGAGGCCACCGGTGAGGTATCCAGGTGAACGCCTATCCCGATCGCAGTCGACACGTAGAGACGGGATGACGAGACGGCGTGGTCGGGTGGCACCGACTCACCACGAACTGCTCAACTTACAGCGGGAGATCAAAATCGCGACGAAGGGCGTCGGGATTCTGCGACAACGCCGAGACGGACTCGTCTTCGTCTTGCTCGATCTCCTAGACCGGTGGCGTGACCTCCAGCACGAGATGGACGCGGCCTTTCGGTCGGCGACACGCCTCCACGACCGCGCGATGGAACAGGAGGGCGAGAGTGTCCTGCGGCCGCTGGCGAACTCCCGGTCGAGTCACCCCGAACTGCTGTTCGACGAGACGAAACTCCTCGGGCTTCCGATCCCGATGATCCTCTCCGACCACGTCACGACACCGGTCGCCGAACGTGGCTACGGACTGCTCGGGACGACCGCCCTTGACGATGCGGTGGTCTCGGCGTTCGAGATGGTACTCGAACTCGTGATCAGGATCGCCGAGTTTCGACTCGTTCTCAGCGTGCTACTGGCCGAGATTCGGCGACTGCGGGTGCGCGTCAACTACCTCGAACGGTATCTGCTCCCGAATCTGGACGCCGAACGCGAGTACGTCCAGCGCTATCTGAACGAGCGGGACCGCGAAGAACGGTACCGGCAGTTCCGGGCGAAACGCCGGAAGGAAGAACGCCGAGAAGCGACCCAACGGCGCACCGATCGCCGACCGGCCGGCACATAGCGGAGTGTCTAGCACTATCTCACGTCCGACACGTAGTGGAGAATCTAGCTCGCGTCCTCGAATTGTTCGCCCTCCGCGGCGACCGGACGAAATCGGTGGTGACCACTCCCGCGTCCGTCGGTCGGCTCTCTCCACGGTCGAACCGAGACCGGCTGCGGTCGGTCCCGAAACACTTTGCGTCCGACGTGTCTCAGTGGTGGTATGGTCCATTGCCCCGACTGCGATTCGACCCTCTCTGACGCCGACGACGTGGAGTTCGTCGAGACCGACGCCCGACTTGGGTTCATCAGGGCGTCGAAGCGCTTCTACACAATCGAGTGTGCCGACTGCGGGAACGTCCTCGGGAACGGCGTGGCCGCAGCACAGGGGAACGGCGGCGCGGCGGGCGGTGCAGGCGGCGCTGATTGACGACCGTCTGGTGAACTCCCAACGCACTGCCGGACTCGAAGCCAAAGGTTTTGCCCGGCCCCCGAGTGGTCGGGGACATGGCACACTGCCCTGAATGTGACGCCAGCCTCTCCGAACAGGACGACGTGGAGTTCGTCGAGATGGACGCCCGAACCGGCTTCATCAAAGCCTCGAAGCGGTTCTATCTCGTGGCCTGCAACGACTGCGGTGCCGCGATCGGTGGCGGTGTCGCCGGGGCGAAGTAGGACCGGTCCGCTCCCGTCGGTCCGCTCCGGCGGTCGTCTCTCGTTGGTTTCTTTTTCGGCCGAAGTGTGTTCGTTGTTTGCCTCACTCGCGGACTGTCTCACTCCTCGTCGAGCAGTCCCATGTCCTCGACGACGAGGTTCGCCAGTTGGTCGGCGAGGTCCGGATCGACCGTGGCGACCTCCTCGCCGTCGTGGTGACGGTCGTTGTGTGCGTCCAGTTTGTCGGCCACGTCGTCGAGTGGAATCCGGGCGTCGGTCCCGCAGTCGGTGCAGACGATCGGGACTCTCGGCTCGTCGTCGCTCATGTCGGTAGCTGTGACGACTGTCGACAAAACGCCGACGGTTCGGCGCTGGCTTCCGAGACTGGCGTGCCGCGAGATGAGCTGTTTTGGTGTGCCGCGAGGTGAGGCGTTCTGGTGTGCCGCGACGTGAGGCGTTCTGGTGTGCCGCGACGTGAGGCTTTTTGCGGCGAGCGTCCGCCTGTGTCGATATGCGAGCTGCGACTTACCACGGACCGGGCGACATCCGGGTCGAGTCGGTTCCCGATCCCGAATTGGAGTCCTCGAAGGGTGCCATCGTGCGCGTGACACACACCGCGATCTGCGGCTCCGACCTCTGGTTCTATCGCGGTGAGAGCGACCGCGACGTCCCCTCTCGCGTCGGCCACGAGCCGATGGGTATCGTCGAGGAGGTCGGCGAGGACGTCGTGTCGGTCGAGCAGGGCGACCGTGCCTCCGCTCCGTTTCTCGTCAGTTGTGGCCGCTGTGAGTTCTGTCGGAAGGGACTCCACACCTCCTGTGTGAACGGCGACGGCTGGGGCGGTGAGAACGGCGGGGCTCAGAGCGAGTACGTCCGGTGTCCCGAAGCCGACGGGACGCTGGTCCGCGTGCCGGACCGCCACGCCGACGACGAGGAAACGCTTCGGTCGCTCCTCCCGCTGACGGACGTGATGGGCACCGGGCACCACGCCGCCGTGAACGCGGGTGTCGAAGCCGGGGCGACCTGTGCGGTCGTCGGCGACGGTGCGGTCGGACTGTGTGGCGTGCTCGCGGCCCGTCGACTCGGTGCAGAGCGTATCATCGCGCTCGGTCACCACGAGGATCGACTAGCGATCGCGGAGGAGTTCGGCGCGACCGACGTCGTGACGGCGCGCGGAGAGGAGGCGATCGAAGAGGTCCGGGAGTTGACCGGCGGCGGCGTGAACCACGTGCTGGAGGCGGTCGGTGCCAGCTCGGCGATGGAGACGGCGGCCGGTATCGCCCGCCCCGGCGGGACCGTCGGCTACGTCGGCGTCCCGCACGGGATGGGCGACGGTCTCGACCTCGGGCCGTTCTTCTCCGACAACGTCACACTGAGCGGTGGCGTCGCGCCCGTCCGTGCCTACGCCGAAGAGTTGATGGCCGACGTACTCCAGGGGACGCTCGACCCGTCCCCGGTGTTCACGAAGACGGTCGATCTCGACGGCGTGCCGGAGGGCTACCGCGCGATGGACGAACGCGACGCGATCAAAGTCCTCGTGAAACCCTGAGTCCACAGGTCGTTTGCCGTCCTCGAAGAGTCTATGAAACCCAACTTCACCCTCAGGTCAGAGCCATCTGGAACCCAGCCTCGTCCTCTGCTCACAGCCCCTGGAACACCACCATGTCCGGAGTTCTCGCGCGCTGATCGCGTGCGCTAACTCCCGCTCACTACGGCTTCGAAGCCCCGAAGCACCCGGAAACAGCGGACATCGTGGTGTTGCGTCGGTGATCGGTGTCGGAGAGTCGTCTGGAGGGAGAGATCGAGATTCGACAGTCCTCTCGGAGAAGTATCTGGACTGGTTCTCGGTCGTGTCGACGGACCGTCTCGAACGCGCACTGTCTCAGATGGTGGCTCGTCTCGGATGTGAACCGTCTCGATTGCGGACCGTCTCGGATGTGAACCGTCTCGATTGCGGACCGTCTCGGATGTGAACCGTCTCGATTGCGGACCGTCTCGAATGTTGATCCGCCTCAGATGGTGAATTCGGTGTTCTCACTGACTTCGCTCGGGAGTTGCTCGGTCGGTGCGACCGGTGGACACACCACGATGTCCGCAGTTCCGGTGTCGGTCGTCGGAACAGCGGACACGGTGGGGTGCTATCGGGCCAGTTGGAGGCCGGTCGGGCGGATCTGATCCGGTTGCCGAAGTGACCTGTCGCAGAAACCGCCTAGTACCAGTGGGTGAGAACGGTTCACACATTCATACCGGTGAGAGCGGTTTCATCACTCTCGCAGGATGGGATCGATTCAACCGATCTCCTCGACTGAACACGAGGAAGTTGCCGAGACGAACACCCCACCGTGTCCGCCGTTCTAGTGACACGTTCGGGGGAGAACAGCGGACATCGTGGTGTTCGGGTGGTTCAGCAGTGGACCAGCCGGAGTCGATTCTGTGGAAACAGTCGAGAAGAGACGGTTAGACACGGGAGTAGCAGTTACACGAGGGACGAGAGGAAGGCCGACCACACTCTCCCCCCACTTTGTCCGCGGTTCCGTCGCGAGGAACGGGGAGGGGGGTCGGCCAGACGTTCTTTTGACCCGTGAACGAGTCAAAAAAACACCACACTAGTGCCGTACGGACTAACTCGCATCGGTAAGTAATAAAGGTGGCGGTAGTAATATAGGCAATATTCCCCGGAGCAGACAGGGGGTGGTGTTCTTGGAGCCGAGAACAGCGGACACAGTGGGGGGAGTGTGTCCCCGGCTGTTTCGTGCTTATTTTATATATGAGCAGAACAGCGGACATCGTGGTGTTCGCCCGCAAGAACTGCGGACACGGTGGTGTCTGACGGACGGGACTCCCGGTGCCCGACTCCAGTCAACAGTCCGCCGACCCGTGACTCTCGAGCCTCGACCTTCGACCTTCGACTCGTGACCCTCGACCCTCAACTCTCAACTCCCAACTCTCAACCATTGACTCCGACGTCGACTCTCGACTGTCGACCCCGGAGCCGTGACCGTCGCCTCTCCGACCACCGATCTATCGCCCAGCGGCCCTCCAACTTCCACCACGACGGCCTGCCGACCTCCTGCAGGCTCTCCGGGAGAACGGCGGATGGAGTGCCGGGAGAACAGCGGACGGAGTGGTGTGGCGACGAATATTGTGGTCTCCCAGACGACTCAGAGCTCAGTGCTCGGAGCCGTCCGAGGTCGGGTTTCTGACCTCGACGGGCGTTCACGGCAATAGCGTCTGTGGCCGAACGAGTGGTGCACGTCGGAGTGTTCCCCCGAGTCTGGTCACGGCCACACCGACACCGAGACCGGTAGACGCGTAGGTGTCGCCCGACACACATCGTCGACACACGTCGTTTCGTCATCCCCGAACAGCGGACGTAGTGGTGTCGCCCCTCGCCGGTTTACTTATAAATGCGGAGAACGGCGGACACTCCGGACACTCCGGACACGGTGGTTTTATGTGACGTGGGGCACACGTGACGCCCGAGTAGCCGATGGGACTCTTCGAGCGCGACACCGAAATCTACCGGGACCGCGACGCCCTCCGCGAGGACTACCAGCCGGAGGAGTTGGTCGGACGAGACGACGAACTCGCGACCTACCGCACCGCCCTCCAACCAGTGATCAACGGCGAGCAACCGAACAACGTCTTTCTGTACGGGAAGACCGGGGTCGGCAAGACCGCCGCGACGCGATATCTCCTCACGCATCTCGAAGCCGACGCCGCCCAGTACGACGACATCAATCTGACGGTCGTCACGATGAACTGCGACGGTCTCACCTCTTCGTACCAGATTGCCACGCGACTCGTCAACGAGTTCCGCGACGAGGGAAGCCGGATCAGCACGACCGGCTATCCGCGTGCGAGCGTCTACGAGATGCTGTGGACGGAACTCGACGACTGTGGGGGGACCGTTCTCGTCGTCCTCGACGAGGTGGACCACGTCGAAGACGACTCGATCCTCTATCAACTCCCGCGTGCCCGCGCGAACGACAACCTCTCCGAGGCGAAGATCGGGATCATCGGTATCTCGAACGACTTCTCGTTCCGGGAGGACCTCTCGCCGAAGGTCAGATCGTCGCTGTGTGAACAGGAGATCCACTTCCCGGCGTACGACGCCTCCGATCTGCAGATGATCCTCGAACAGCGTGTCTCGGTCGCGTTCCACGAGGACGTGCTCGAACCGGGTGTCATCCCGCTGTGTGCCGCCTACGGTGCGAAAGACGCCGGTGACGCCCGGCAGTCGATCGACCTGCTGATGAAAGCCGGGGACCTCGCGCGCGACGAAGACACCCAGACGGTCACCGAAGATCACGTCGAGCGCGGTCGCCGGGAACTCGAGCGCGGCCGCATCAAGGAGGGGATCACCGGGCTGACTCAACACGGACATCTCGTGCTCTACGCACTCCTGACACTCGATCTGGAGGGCGAGGCCCCGGTCCGATCACGCGACGTGCGGCCGCGATACACCCGGTTCACCGAGATGGCCGACCGTGATCCACTCGTCCCGCGTCGGATGCGCGATCACCTCTCCGAACTGGCGATGCTCGGCATCGTCTCGGTGACCGAACGCAACGAGGGCCGACGCGGCGGGACCTACCGCGAGTACGCAATCGACATGGACGTCGATCTGTTGCTCGACGCCATCGAAGACACGGTCCGGGAGGTCGGCATCCACCAGTCGGTCAAGCGATTTCTCGTGGACGACGAACTCGACCACGGCGACACGGACCTCTCCGACTTCGCTCCCGAGAGTCGGTGACGACCACTGCGCGCTCTCGTCGACGAACGACGATCTGCCCCGGCAGGGAGCGCAGTTTTCTCCGGACATGGTGGTGTACCTCGGTGCCCTCTCGGCCGACGTTCGAACGGTCTCCCGGTCGCCAGGCTCACTGCCGACTCCGGCACTCGGCAAAACCGCTGGTGACACCTCACCCCGACACCACCGTGTCCGGTGTAACTCGGTAGAGTCCTCCTCTCGGCTGTTGACGCTCGGTCCTCGTCGAACACCACCCTGTCCGCAGTAACCGTCGGCTTCAGGCGCTGAAACGAGTGCAGAAGCGACCTCGGTTTACTCGCTACTCGTCGGTCACCGTGTTCGGGACGTCCGAGAGCGGCGAGTCGGTCGCACACTCCGGGCGACCGCAGACACCTGCCTCGTCGCCGGCGCGTTCGACACCCGAACTCAGCCGGCCCAACTCCCAGATCGCTTCGTGATCGGTCTCCTCGCGGTGGGTCTCGATCAGCGACCGGGCAGCAGCCAACCTGTCGAACGTCTCGTGAAGCGCGCAGTCGGGACAGGTGACGGTCGCTCTGCTCGCCATAGTCGTCGGGAAGAACCGTGGCGACAAAGAAGATTCGGCTCCGACTCGGAGAATACCGACCGAACGATCGGACGAGATGCCGGTCGAACTGTCGGACGCGATGCCGGTCGAACTGTCGGACGCGATGCCGGTCGAACCGTCGGCCGAGTGTGTCGTGACCGCTCACCACTTCGGGACCGAGTGACGATGCCGCGACCGACGCGCTCTTTCACCTCCGGGCCGAACAGTTCGTGTGAGCGACTACAGCTACGAGTGTCTGAACTGTCACGAGTTCAGCGTCTCTCGAGGGTTCGACGTGGCGTTCCTCTCGGTCACGTGTGAGGTCTGCGACTCCTTCGAGCGACTGGTCAACGGGACGATCCTCGATCAGTTCCGGGCCTTCGAGGAGTCGCCGCCCGACGAGTTCGACTGGGACCGACTGGACCGCAGAGAGAAGCTGATGGTCAGCGAGAAGATCGTTCGGCAGGGCCGATCTGTCGACGACTTCGAGATCACCGACCTGACAGACGACGAGAAGTGACCCTCGAAAAGCGTTCGAGCGTCTCGACGAGACAATCGCAGTGCGGGCGAAGAGATCGCGCAGTCGTCGCCTGTGGAGTCGGTCACTCCTCGTCTGCCCGTTCGGCGTCGATCTGTGCTGCGATCTCGTCGACGTGTTCGGCCGCGACGTGGACGACCGCGTCGTGGAACTCACGGCTCGTCAGGTCCCTGATCCCGTGTTCCGAGCGAAGCGCCGCCTCTACGCCGAACTCGGTGTCTTCGAACAGTTCGAGCGTTCCGTCGCGCACGTAGAGACTCTTCGCGCTCGTTTCGTCGAAGGCGAACGCCGGTCCCCCGGCGCGATCGGCCTCCGTCTCCTCTGTCGACTCGGACGTATCGGTCCCGTCTCCGCCGGCGGTCGCATCCGTGGCGGTGGCGTCGTCCGATCCGGACACGTCTTCCACTTGCTCGGGGTCGTCCAACTGCTCGCCGATCCCGGCGAAGCGGTTGTCGTCCGGCATCAGTCACTCCCTCCGGGCGGTCGGGTTGTCGTCCCACCGTTCTCTACGATCCGTGCGAGTTCGTCCAGTCTGTCGAGCATGTCGTTGTCGGGGTCGTACTCTCTGAGCGTCTGTCCGTCGCGCCACGCCCTGCTGAAGGCGATCCGGTGGCGGATTCCCGGGCCGGCACTCGCCGGTTCGTCGAACTCCACCGACCGCGCGAACTCCGGTAAGAACTCGGCGAACGGCGAGTCTTCCAGATCCTCGATGATCCGGCGCTCCTCGTTGTTCCCCGTCAGATCGTTCGGGACGATGGCCAGCAAGTCCAGATCGACCTCGTTTCTGATGGGTTGAATCTGGTGGCTCCACATCCGCTCGAAGCCGCTGACGCTCGGTTCGCTCATCAGCAGTGGCACGATCACGTGCTGGGACCCGATCAGTGCCGCGTCGGACAACGGGCCGAGGTTCGGCGGGGAGTCCATGACGAGGTAGTCGTACTCGTCGCCGACCAGTGGGTCGACGATCCGGCGCTGGACCCACAGCATCCCGAACGTCGAGTTCCGGATCTTGTCTTCGGCCTGATCCAGATCGACGTTCGCCGGGAGCACGTCGAACGTCTCGCCGTCCCCCTGGGCCGGTCGTTCCCGGATCACTTCGCGCACGTCCACCGGATCGGTGTCGGTCAGTACGTCGCCGACGTGTGGTGATCCGGACTCGTACACGTCGCTCATGCCGACGCCTTCGGTCGCGTTCCCCTGCTGGTCGAGGTCCACCAGCAGGACGTCGTTCCCCCGCGCGACCAGTGCGTCCGCGAGGTTGATCGCCAGCGTGGTCTTGCCGACCCCACCCTTCTGGAGGGAGACGCTCACCGCACGACTCACGTGTGACGCCCCCTGCGTCGCTCACAAATTCTACAATTTTTGAACCGTGTGAGCTGTCTACAAATCATGGTCTGCGTACGACACACTGCACCGCGATCCAGTATAAATGTTCGTCAGACGCTCTCTCCCCGAAACTCCACGAATTCTACACTTTTTACAAATTTTAGACGGTCTCTATTCCCAATCGGGCTTCGAGTTCCGAGAGGGTTTTCTCTCGCCAGCCGAACGGGGAACTATGTCCGGAGAACACGACGAGACAGAGAAGACCCTCATCAGAAGCGGCCGCGACTTCGAGCAGGAGTACCGACTCGACGCGAGCGAGGCGGGGGAGTTCCTGATCGCACTCGGCGAACAACTGCGCGACGGCGACGAACTCACCATCTCGACCGACGAGTGGGAGCTCCCCTTCGCGTTCGGGGAACCGGTCGAACTCGAGATCGACTACGAGGGCGTCGGGGAGCCGGAACTGGAGATCGAACTGGAACTCCCCGGTCGGACGGACGAGGACGCACCGAACGTCGAGTAGTCGACCGACCTGCTCGATCCTCGCCTCGGAACCGGTTCTTCACCTCAGAAGCCGAGTCGGGCGATCACTGGTCTGTAAGCCGAGAGAGGTTTTGGCCCGCCTAAATTTCGAAAGCGGCTTATAGTTTTAGGGAGGCCTAAAAAGTGTATGCCGAGAGAGACGGACGATCACGACGATCCGACACGACGAACGTATCTGCGGTACGGTGCGGCCCTCGCAGGCGCGGGGCTGTTCGCTGGCTGTGCGGGCGAGGCGGATCCGGTACCGGAACAGACGGAGACTCCCCGGACAGACGAACCCGGGACCACGACGGAGACGACGAGCAGTGGCCAGGCCCGCGAGGCGTGTCTGTTCCCCGTCGGATGCCGTGAGTTCACAGATCCTCCGGACTCCGTGACGACCTACAACATGGGTTGGGCCGACATGGTCGTCGCGCTCGGCCACGCAGACAGGCTCCGGACGAACCGACTCACCGCGCCGACGCTGTTCTACGACCGGTTCGACATCGACTACGAGGCCGGCTACCCGGCGCTGTGGCAGGACGGCGGTTTCTCGAAAGAGGTGTTCTACGAACTCGACTCCGACCTGTTTCTGCTCGATCCGAACCTGCTCGAAGCGTGGGACGACAACTGGGACGAGAGCGACACTGCGGAGATCGAATCGACCGTCGCCCCCTTCTTCGGCTGTTACAAC
Source organism: Salinirubrum litoreum (assembly GCF_020567425.1). Taxonomy (NCBI): domain Archaea; kingdom Methanobacteriati; phylum Methanobacteriota; class Halobacteria; order Halobacteriales; family Haloferacaceae; genus Salinirubrum; species Salinirubrum litoreum. Next base: position 454,807 of record NZ_JAJCVJ010000003.1, read on the forward strand.
CGACGCATCCGTGGCGAGTGGCAACTGGACCTCGGCTACCCGGAACAGGCCCCGACCATGCTGGAGTCGTTCGACGCCGTGGGGACTGTCTTCGACGAACGCGCCCGCACCGACGCGTGGCTCGAACTCCACGCGGATCTCCAGGCCCGGATCGACGATCGACTCCCGGCCGACCCCGACCCACCGTCGATCGCGCTGATCAACGGCGGATCCGCACCCGGCGACGGCGAGTTCTACGTCCTGTCGCTGGCGGACGACGGCTACGAGATGAAACCGTACCGTGATCTCGGACTCGTGGACGCGGACGGCTTCGCGGGCATCGAGACGGGCCAGTACGGCCTGACCGACTACGAGACGATGTTAGAGGTCGATCCGGACCTGATCCTCGTCCACTGGGGGATCACCACGGGATCGGTGACCTTCGGCGGTGACGGGGCCTTCGACGCGACCCAGTTCCGCGAACAGTTCGTCGACCCGATGGCGTCCCACGACGTCGGAAGCCAACTGACCGCCGTCGCGGAGGACCGAGTGCTTCCGGGACCGACCGCCGAACAGGGACCACTCGTCAACGCCTTCCAGACCGAACTCACCGCCCGACTGTTCTACCCCGACGAGTTCGGCGTGCTCGACCTCGACGCGCCACTGGACGTGCCGGAGTCGGAGCAGTTGTTCGACCGGGAACGGGTCCGAGACATCCTCGCAGGCGACCTGTAGCCAGTCGCACCCGACTACGACGCCCCCTCTCGACGTTCCCGTGTCGAACTGTCGATATTTAGGCCCGCCTAAAATTCGAAAGTCGCTTATACCTTTAGGTGAGCCTAAAACGTATGTCGAGACAGAGAGCCGATCACGACGCCCCGACACGCCGCGCCTATCTGCGGTACGGCGCGGCACTGGCGGGCGGCGGACTGCTCGCCGGGTGTACCGGCGCGTCTGAAGAGCCGACCGAACCGCCGACAGAATCGCCCTCCGACTCGGAGACCGAGACACCGACCGAGACTGCGACCGAGGCGGACACCGAGACGAACGAGTCGTACTCGGTCACGCTGTCGCCCGCCGGCACCGTCCAGTTCACGGAGCCACCGTCGAACGTGATGGTGTACAGCCTGCTCTACGCGGACATGGCCGTCGCGTACGGCCACGGCGACGCGGTGAACTCGCTCGGGTTCAGCGCCGAAGCAGGCGGCAACACTCTCGACGCGTACTACGGCCGACTCGACGGCGTCTCCTTCGACCGTGAGGGGTTGGCACAGCTCAACACCGGATCGGGGAACCTGACGGTCGACCGGGAACTGTTCTACGAACTCGACAGCGACCTCCACCTCGTCGACCCCGCGCTCGTCGTCTCGTTCGACGACTGGAGCGTCTCCGACGTGGAGACCATCGAGGAGGAGGTCGCGCCGTGGTTCGGCAACGTCTACAGCAGAAACAACACCGAACCGCCGGCACCCTACGCGGGCGACTACGACTACTACACCCTCTGGGAACTCGCCGAGACGGTCGCCGAGGTGTTTCAGGAGCGGCAGCGATACGAGCAACTTCGCGCGGTCCACGACGACCTCCTGACTCGGATCGAGAGTGACCTCCCGCCCGAGGACGACCGCCCGACGGTCGCGTCGGTGATCTACGTGGACGAGACGTTCTACCCCTTCCGGAGCGACACGCCGGGCTTCGCGAACGCGCACGTCCGACCGCTCGGCGCACCGGACGCCTTCACGTCGGGTGACGTCTCCTACGAGTCGGCCTACGACTTCGAGACGATGCTGGAGATCGATCCGGAGGTGATCCTCCACCGGTTCGGGGTCGCCTCGTACTACGACGTGAACGAGATTCGCCAGACGCTGGCGGAGCACCCGATCGGCGGGCAGTTGACGGCGGTCGAAACCGACCGCGTCTACCCCTCCGGCAACCCGCTCCAGGGACCCCTGATGAACCTGTTCCAACTGGAGATGACCGCGAAACAGCTCTACCCCGAGCAGTTCGGCGCGTGGCCCGACTACGACGGGGGCGCGTACCCCGAGATTCCGCCCGAGGAGCGACTGTTCGACCGCGAGCGTGTCGCCGAGATCGTCTCTGGCGACGCCTGAGTCTGACCGACGACAGCACCGGAACCGGCGACGGACGACCGCCGCGACCCACCCGACGAAGACACCGAACCGACGATGCACGAACACGACGCCGACGACACCGACACGACCGACGTACCGACCCGCAGACAGTACCTCGGCTACGGCAGTGCCCTCGCACTCTCCGGCCTGCTCGCTGGCTGTACCGGCGACACCGACTCCGGGACCGAGTCAACAGCATCGCAGACGACCACGGACACCGAGACCGACACGGCGACCGAGACGGAGAGCGGAACCGAGACCGAGACCAGCTACGAGGTCTGTATGGAGCCGAACGGCTGTCACACGCTCGACTCGGTTCCCGAGACGTTCGTGGCCTATCACCAGGGTCCGGTCGACATGATGCTCTCGCTGGGGCAGGCCGACGGCCTCGTCGCCGCCGGCTTCCCGTCGACGTTCCCCACCGAGTACTACGACCGGCTTCCGGGCGTCTCGGTCGACCTCTCGGACGTGACCGCGCTGGCAGAAGAGGGCACGCCCGACAAGGAACTGTTCTACCAACTCGACGTGGACATCCACCTCGTGGGTCACCACCCGGCGATGGAGTACTTCGGGCTGGACGAGTCCGACCTCGCCGAACTGGAGACGAGCGTCGCCCCGTTCCACGGGAGTTGGATGCGCCGGCCGGACTACACCGACGGCCACCCGTACTACGGACTCTACGAGGGCCTCGACAGGTACGCCGAGGTGTTCCAGACACAGGCACGCGGCGACGCCTTCCGGGAACTCCACGACGAACTCGTCGCCGACATCACCGCCGAACTCCCGCCGGCCGAGGAGCGCCCGACCGTCGCGTATCTCAACACCAACTACTGGGACAACGGCGAGACGGTGTTCGTCCGCGACCCGACTGTTCCGGGCTACCAGACCAAACCGATCCGCGATCTCGACCTCCCGAGTCACGACGCCTTCGCCGGCCAGTACCCGTCCGACAGCAACTTCATCCGGGGTGACTACGAACTGCTGCTGGAGGTCGACCCGGAGATCGTCGTCTACCACGCCGGCATGAACATCGTCCGGGATACGGAGACGAGCTTCGAGGCCGACATCGTCGAACCCCTGCAGAACGACCCGGTCGCGGGCGAGGTGACGGCGATCCGCGAGGGGCGCGTCTACCCGCACCACGAGTTCGAGCAGGGCCCGGTGATCAACCTGTTCAACACCGAGCAGTTGGCGAAGGCGCTGTACCCGGAGGCGTTCGGCGAGCCGACCGGGATGGAGCCAGTGCCCGAGGCCGACCGACTGTTCGACCGCGCACGTGTCGCCGAGGTCGTCTCGGGGGATCTGTAGATGTCCACACTCCCAGAGGAGACGCCAGCGACCGACCCGGACAGCCGACCCGACTGGGACGTGGTCGTGGCCGGTGGCGGCACGGCCGGACTCTCGGCGGCGGTGTTCCTCGCGCGCTACGGACTCGAAACGCTGGTGCTGGCTCGGGGGAAGTCGGCGATCCATCAGTGTGCCCACCTGGAGAACTACCTCGGTTTTCCCGGCGGGATCAGCCCGGAGCGGTTTCTCGCGCTGGGCGAGACACAGGCCGAACACGAGGGAGCGACGGTCGACGACGACATGATCGAGTCGGTCGAGCCACACGACGACGGCTTCGTGATCTCCACACAGGAGGGCCGTGAAATCGTGACCACCCACGTGCTCGCGGCGAGTGCGTACGACGGTGACTACCTCTCGGCGTTCGCGGAGGACCTCCGGACGGCAGACGCCGACGACTCGGACAGCGACCACGAGTTTCTCGACACGGACGCCGGGCGAACCCCGATCGAGGGACTGTACGCCGGTGGCTGGCTCACCGACGAATCGGTCCATCAGGCGGTGACCAACGCGGGCGACGGTGCCCGCGCCGCGCTCTCCCTGATCCGCGACGATCTGACCGACCGCTACTGGGCCGAGATCGGCGACATCTACGTCGACTGGGTGGTAGACGCCGACCGGTACGGCGGCGAGGAGTGGCACGAGAACGTCGACGGCTGGTTCGACCGCGAGATCGCCCCCGGCGCACCGGACGAGATGGACGACGAGACGCTCGCCGAGGTTCGAGACGACCTGAAGACGGCGTTTCTCGACCGGGGGATCACCGCCGACGAACGCGACCGGCGGGAGTGTGAGGGCCAACGACACCTCCTCGACGCCCTCGACGACGACGTGATCAGGGAGTACGTCGCCGAGATCGACGCGGACTGAACGCGGGTCGAATCGGGCGATTCGCCCGATTCGCCCGAGTCGACTGGTTCGATCTTGCCTCCTGACCCACTGCCCAAACCTACATACCGGATCGGGGCCACGCTTCTGACGACACTCGCGACGACCCATGCCACGCTACGCCCACTTCGAGGACCTCGACGACTTCGCCGCCTGCTACCGCGAGGAGATCGCCCCCGCGATGCGGGCCGACCCCGACGCGCCCGATCCGGAGGTCGACACCCCGACGTACGCGTGGCTGAAGTCGAACTTCTCTGGGTTCGTCGAACGACTCCGCCGGGACCACGACTGCTCTCCCGGCGAGTTCTACGACGCGGTCGGCCTGCCGCCGGCGACCGGCGACGGGAGTGAGACGGACGAGTCCGCCGACAGCGACTGGGGACTCGCTCACACCCCGACCGTGCAGGCGCTGGACGACTACCTCGAGGAACTCCGGCGTGATCGCGGCCGCGCGGAGACCACGGTCGGCCCGCGACGCTCCCGCCTGCGGACCTACGTGACCACCTACCGCGACGTGAACGACACCGACGACCTGCTCTCGCCACTGCTCGACGAGTCGGCCAGACCCGACGAGATCGCCCGCGTCCGCGACACCTTCCGGGTGCTCGACGACGAGTTGGGGACGCTCGCCTCGAAGAAGAAGTACGTCTCGGCGGTGTCGAACTGGTACACGTTCTGTGTCGAGATGGGTCGGGCGATCTACAACCCGGCCGAGAACCTCACGCGCCGCTTCGGGTGGGACGAGACCCCGATCTACGACCACCCCGCGCTGTCGCCCGCCGACATCGAGGCGATGCTCGCGGTCGCCGACGACGCCCAGCGATTCCTGCTCCTCGCGCTCGCCGGGTGGGGCCTCCGGCCGGTCGAGGCCTGTGAACTCCACGTCGAGCAGTTGGTCCTCTCGCCCGAGGCGGGCGACGTGCCGTACATCGAGTTCGCGCCCGGCGAGCGAAAGAACGCCCGGCGCACGCGGAACACGGTCGAACTGCTCGTGGGGCGGGAGGCGGTCGAACGGCGTATCGCCCGGCTCTCTGATCGGGCGGGGTGGACCGGTTACCTGCTCCCCGGCCAGTCTGTCGGTCGCCCCATCTCGACCGCGACGGCCCGGCGCTGGCTCCGCCAGTTGGGTGAGGAGGCGGGCGTGCAAATCGACGGGAGTCACCCGCTCCCGAAGATGGGCAGACGCACGTGGTACCGCCTCTACCGCCAGCAACGGCCGACTATCGACGCCGGGACGGCGGCGGTCGCAGACGCCCAGGGGAGCCGTGACGCGGGCGTCTCCGAGCGCAACTATCTCGACGAGCGCACGCGCCGGGAAGCCAGAGCCGACGCGATGCGCGAGTTGGTCCGCCAGGAACTCGCAGACGTCTTCGAGTCGTCGCTGTAGTCGCTCGGCGAACGACGTCGGCTCTCTCAACGGGTTATTGAAGCTTTCTTTAGGGTGAGTATCCTGTGACTAACTTAGTAATGACAGCAGAGCTAACATTCTATGTCCAGAAACGTTGCGTTGATCGTTCTCGACACGCTCCGGTACGATGCCTTCGAGTCGGAGTTCGGCTTTCTTGACGGGGTGACCTTCACCAACTGTTATTCGCCGTCTCACTGGACGATCCCAGCTCACGCATCCCTGTTCACCGGGTACTCCCCATCCGAGGTGCAGGCCCACGCAAAATCGACGGCACTCGATACTCCCAACTCGACGCTAGCCGAAGCACTCTCGGCGGCGGGGTACCGAACACGAATGTGGACCACCAATGTCCAACTGAACATCAATCCTGGGTGGAGGCGTGGGTTCGACGAGCTTCGTGGGCCACAGAACCTCGACCCTGCCGCAGACGATCTGTTCAACTGGACCGAGGCACTCGCCGATATCGACGCCACTGGACTCCGGAAGTACGCTCGGGCGGGACTTGAGTGCCTCCGGAGTGACGCCGCAACGGTCCCTTCGATGTTCGACATGGCTCGACGACACGTAACTGAACGACACACCGAGAACGACTCGCCCAAGGTACGTCGTCGGCTGGCAGAGACTTCTTTCGGTGACGGGAACGAGTTCCTCTACGTAAACTTGATGGAAGCACACACCCCTTACTGGTCGGGGCAGGACTTCGGCCTGGACGAACCGGTCGACGTGGTCGTTTCACAGTCGTTCCTCCCGGAGACGATCGACAGAGACCGTATCGTCGACGCGTACGGGGAGGTCGTTCAGTATCTCGCCAGTGAGTACGAACGACTGTTCACGTCGCTCACCGAGCAGTTCGACTGTGTGATCACGGTCGCGGACCACGGTGAGATGTTGGGTGAGGGTGGCTGGTGGAACCACGGCTACGGTCTCTTTCCGGAACTCGTCCACGTCCCATGCCACGTCTGGTATGACGGGGTCTCCGACAGAACCGTCGACCGACCTGTCTCGCTGCTGGACGTCCCCGCGACCGTGGCCGAGTTCACGGACATCCAACCGCTCGGCCGTGGTTACGACCTCCTCGGAGAGGACGCACCGAACGACCGTGCGGTCGTGACCGAATATCACGGTGTCCTGCCGTGGCTCTTCGACCAGGCGGAGAGCTACGGGGTGGATACGACGGAGTACGAACGACGGGACACGCCGCTTTTCGGGATCGCGGACGCAGACGGTTACCGGTTCCAGCGACACGGTCGAACGGATGAACTCACCGACACGGACCGCGACAGACTCGACGAGAAAGTGGACATTCGATCGATCGACTTGGAACACAAGCAGACGGACGTCAGTGACGATGCGATTAGTCGGTTGGAACACCTGGGCTACGCCTGAACGCTCGCCCTTGCTCCCTGTTCGACAGAACGCTCGTTCTCGCCGGACGAACCACTCGTCGGTCATGTCTCCGTAGAAGACGGCCGTCCGGGTCGCGGCCGTCTCGACTCGTCGACCGAGAACGTGGGGCCGTGCCGAAGGTCTCGTGATCTCGGTCACGCGGTACCCACGGGAAGTGCGGACCGCGTTGCGAGCGCTACAACCCCCGAACGCCACTGCCGTGTCGCACGAGGGTCACTCCTACAGTTCGGGTAGCGCTACTTGGTTATTGAGCGACTACGTCAGACGCTATCTCGCTGCAGGCTGGCGTTTCTTTCGCCTGTAGCTGGTTAACGCGGGTCTTATACCCCCGACGCTGTGTGTCGGCTGCTCACACGCACTAGACGCCGAGCGGAGCGGCCGGATCGTGTCTCGTTCCGGACTGTTCGTGTCGTTCATCGGTTTAGGCATGATATACTAAACCGCGTTCGGGTCGGAGACGAGGTATGTTCGGAACCAGCGGTATCCGGGGTCCCGTCGGTGACATCGTCACCTCCGATCTAGCCCTCCGACTCGGTCGCGGACTCGGCAGTACCAACGCAGAGACGGTCGTCGTCGGCCGTGACACACGCGCCACCGGCGAGTTCCTCGAAGACGCCCTCGCCGCCGGGCTTCGGGAGTCCGGCGTCGACGTGATCCGCGTCGGCGTCGCCTCGACGCCGACGATCGCCCGCAACGTCGGGTGGCTCGGCGCGGACGCCGGGGTCTCGATCACCGCCTCGCACAACCCGCCCGCCGACAACGGTCTGAAGTTCTGGGGTGCCGACGGCCGCGCGTTCGATACCGAGCGCCGCCGTTCGCTGATCCAGGGCGTCAACGCCTGTGCCTTCTCGCTGGTCCCGTGGGACGAGGCCGGCTCTCAGCGGACCGACACCGAGGCCGAAGAACGCCACGTGGAGGCCCTCCTGGACGCCGTGGGCGTACCGAACCCGGAAGACCTCTCGGTCGTCGTCGACGTGGGTCACGGGGCCGGCGGCGTCACGGTCGAGGCTCTCACTCGACTCGGCTGTCACGTCACGACGCTGAACGCACAGGAGGACGGCCGGTTCCCCGGCCGAGAGAGCGAACCGACCGCCGAGACCTGTACCGCGCTGCAAGCGACAGTCGCCGGGACCGACGCCGACCTCGGGATCGCCCACGACGGGGACGCCGACCGGATGATGGCGGTCGCCGAGGACGGCACCTTCCTCTCGGGTGACGCACTGCTCGCGCTGTTCGCTGGCGAGGCAGTCTCCCCCGGCAAACGCATCGCCGTGCCCCTGAACACGAGTCTGCTCGTGGACGAGGTCGTCGCGAGACACGGTGGGAGCGTCGAACGCACCCGCGTCGGCGACGTGTACATCGCGGAGACGGCGACCGACCCGGACGTGGTGTTCGGCGGCGAACCCAGCGGCGCGTGGATCTGGCCCGACGAGACGCTGTGTCCGGACGGCCCACTCGCGGCGGTCAAACTCGTCGAACTCGTCGCCACACGCGGTCGTCTCTCCGAGTTGACGGCCGACTTCGGTGGCTACACGCTCCGCCGGGAGAAGGTCGAGACCGACCACAAGGAGTCCACGATGGAGCGTGTCCAGGCGCGGGTCACCGCCGAGTTCGACGACGTGCAGACGATGGACGGCGTCCGGGTCGCGGTAGACGACGGCTGGTTCCTGATCCGGGCGAGTGGGACGCAACCGCTGATCCGGATCACGGCCGAAGCCCCGACCGCCGACCGTGCCGACGAACTGCTCGCTCGTGCGGGTGACATCCTCACGGGTGAGGCGCTCGAAGCGTGATTCTCGTCGGAGGCCGGGAGGGTAGTCTCGCCAGTGGTCGGGCACAGTGTCGGCAGGGACAGACTGGAAGCCCACCCGTGAAAGATTGTTGCCACACGACCGTCCAGGGGCGGGCTACGCGCTGGGCGCGTGTGCAGAAGTAGCACGACCAACGAAATAAAACTGTGGGTGGATTGTTCACCCCCGAGAGACGCGGCAGACTTACTCTATCGTCGAGATCGGTGAGGCGGTGATCCGCCCGTCGTGGACCGTGACGGTGTAGCCCGCGTACTCGAACTTGACCGTCCCGACGGGGTGGCCGTTCCGCGCGCTCGGTTCGAACAGTCGTTCGAGCGCGTCGGTGTCGACGTACTCTCCCAGCGGCACGACCTCGGTCGGCTGTCTGTCTTCGAGTGCGGCGACCAACTCGACGATGGCGTACGGGATCGAGTCGATCTCGTCGTCGCCCCACTCGACGGCGTAGGTGCCGTGACGGTCGTCGTATTCGATCTCTCGCCCGGATGGTAGTGCCCGCCCTCGGCTCATACTTCTTTTTCTACTCGGTCGGTGATCGCATATGAAAATACCGTTCTCGCCGAGATGATGTTGTTGGAGCAACACGATTTGTCGCACATTACTTGCGGGGTCGACTCCGTCTGGTATCGGTCTTGTGGCCGGTTCTGTGACTCGTGGCACCGGTCTCCCGGAGTCGCTCACCGACGGTGGCACACGCCGGACCGGTGATCGTGCGGGCGCTCCGTCACCGGTCCCGAAGCACCGTCTCGCCGGGCGTGCTCGTCGCGCCGGCCGAGAAGGTGACGCCAGCGTTGACGCTCGTGTTGATCCCGGTCTTCGCGCCGGGCCCGAACACGGCACCGAACTTCCGGCGACCGGTCGAGACGCGCTCGCCTTTCACCGTCAGTTCCACGTCGGCGTCGTCGTGCCGGAGGTTCGCGACTTTCGTCCCCGCCCCGAGGTTCACGTCGGGGGCGAGCAGACTGTCGCCGACGTACGAGAGGTGCGGCACTGCGGCGTCGGCCATGACGACGCTGTTCTTCACCTCGACCGCGTGACCGACCGTCGCGCCGGGGCCGACGTACACCGCCCCCCGGAGGTAGGCGTTCGGGCCGACCTCGGCTCCGGCACAGATGCGTGCCGGTCCCGCGATGGTGACGCCCGAGTGGACCGTCGCGCCCGCCTCGACGACGACACCCTCGGCGAGGGTCGCACCCTCCGCGACCTCGCCGTCGATCCGTGTCTCCTGTTCTGCCAGCTTCCACTCGTTTGCCTCCAACAACTCCCACGGGCGACCCACGTCCAGCCAGTGGTCGAACTCGACTGGTGTCACGGCGCGTTCCCGGATCACCCGCGCGAGGACGTCCGTGATCTCGAACTCGCCTCGGTCGCTCTCTGCCACGTCGAGCCAGTCGACAGCTTCCTCGGGAAAGACGTACGCGCCGGCGTTGACCAGCGAGGAAGGGGGGTGCTCGGGTTTCTCGACGATGCCCGTCACCACGCCGTCTTCTACGTCGAGGACGCCGTAGTTGCTCGGTTCGGCGACACGGGTCGCGCCCACCGCGGGACCAGACTGGAACAGTCGACGCAGGGAGTCGGCGTCGTAGAGGTTGTCGCCGTTCAACACCGCGAAGTCGCCGTCGAGTTCCGCGCGGGCGACCCGGAGTGCGTCGGCGGTGCCTCGGCGCTGCTCCTGTTCGACGTAGCTGACCGGCACGCCCTCGTACTCCCCGCCGAAGTAGTCGCGGACCGTCTGTGCCTCGTAGCCGACGACGAAGACGAGTTCGTCCGCGCCGGCCGCCACCGCGTCGCGGGCGACGTGACCGCAGATCGGTCGCCCGGCCACGGGGAGCATCGGTTTCGGAATCGTGTCGGTCAGCGGCCGCATCCGGGTGCCGGTCCCGGCTGACAGGACGACTGCTTGCATAGCTCTCGAAACTGGCCGTAGCCGCTTCGTTATAGTTCAGCTACCGGCCGCGACGCGAGAAAAGTGCGTTCGACGGTCGAGTCAGTCGGCGGCTTCCGCCGCCGAGCCCGTCGGTGCTGTCGCCGACTTACGACCGCCTGCGCGCGAGCAGTGCGGCCGCGAGGAGCGCGAGCAGTGCGACGAGCACACCGAAGCCGGGTGTCGTCGTGGTCGTCTCCTCGCCGGGGTCCTCGGCACCACTGCCGCCGTCGTCGCCCGGTTCGACCGTCACAGTCACCCGTTCGCCACCGACGAGCACGTCGTACTCGCCGACCGCATTGAACTGCTGGACGAACGTCACCGTCGCCGTCTCGCCGGCCTGGAGTGCGATCTGTTCGGTCGCGACCTCGTCGCCGAAGACGGTCAGACTCACGTCCTCGGTGCCCTCGGCGGTCCCGGTGTTCTCGACCGTCGCGGTGACGAGCACCGACCCGCCGGCCGACAGCGTCGTGCGGTTCAACTCGACCGAGCTGACGCCGATGTCGGGTTGGCGTTCGGTGACGACCACGGTCTGGTTCTCGGTGCCGATGCCGCTGCTCGTCCGGACGTGGACGCCCACGTCGTAGGTGCCGGGTTCGTCGAACTGGCGGCTGATCTCGATCGCCCGCCGGTTGCCGGTCGGGACACCGATCTGTCGCTGATCGACGCGCTCGCCGTCGACGAACACCGAGATGTCGGCGTTACCGAGCACCTCGCCGGTGTTCCGCAGGTTGACGGTCACGGCGTAGGGGTCGCCGACGAACACCTCGTCGGTCGCGTTCAGGCCGGTGAAGCCGACGTTGGCGCTCGGGACGTTCCCGCCGCCACCGCCGCCGCCGCCACCACCGCCGCCTCCGCCGCCGCCACCACCGGAGTTCTGGACGGAGATGGTTCGGTTGGCGGTCGCGGCGTTACCCTCGGTGTCCACGACACGGACGCTCGCGTTCTGCTCGCCGTCCGACTCGTAGGTGTGCTGGACGGTCGCCGACGCCGTGGTCCGGTCGATCTGGCCGTCGCCGTCGAAGTCCCACTCGTACTCGGCGATCTGCCCGTTGTCGGTCGAGTTCCCCGCGTTCATCCTGATGGGGTCGTCCTCGTCCACCTCGTCGGGAGCGTAGAGGTCGGCGGTCGGCTTCGTGGTGTCGGTCACCTCGACGCTCTGTTGGGCCGTGTCGCTGTTGCCGTCGGCGTCTTCCACGGTCAGGATGATCTGATAGGTGCCGGTCGCCGAGTAGGTGTGCGTCGCGGTCTCTCCCGAGGCGCTCGTGCCGTCGCCGAAGGTCCACTCGTAGTTCGTGATGCCCTCGGCGTCGCTGGAGTTCGAGGCGTCGACAGCGACCTGCGTCCCGGCCTCGACCGTCTCCGGTGCGTCGAACTCGGCCTGCGGGATCGACCGGTCGACGACCGTGATCGACACCGAGTCGTTCGCGGTGTTGCCCGCGTCGTCGACGACCGTGACGGTCGCCGTGACGGGACCAGCGCGGTCGTAACTGGTGTCGATGGACGATGCGGTGGTCGCCTCCTCGGCGGTTCCGTCGCCGTCGAAGTCCCACCGGTACTCCGTGATCGCCGTGTTGTCCGACGATCCCGAGGCGTCGAGCGTGATCGTCTCGCCGATCCCGACCTCGCTCGGCGTGGCGGTGAGATCGGCGATCGGGTCGTCCTCGTCGCGTTCCTCCACAGTGATCGTCGCGGTCGCCGTGGCCGTGTTCCCGCTGGCGTCCTCGACGGTCAGTCGCACCTCGTAGGTGCCGGCCGTCTCGTAGGCGAACTCGGGAGTCGCGCCGGTCGCGTCGACCGCGGTGTCGTCGCTCGTGTCGAAGTCCCACTCGTAGGAGACGACCTCGTCGTTGTCGGAGGAACCGGAGCCGTTCGCGACGAACGTCTCGCCGGTCTTCCGGGTCGTCGGCACGTCGATCTCAGCGACCGGATCTTCGTCGTCGGTGACGCTGATCTCCTGTGTCACGGTGCCGGTGTTCCCGTTCGCGTCCGTGACCGTCAACGTGACCGGGTACGTTCCGCCGTCGGGGAGCGTGGTGTAGGTGTGTTCGACCACCTCGCCCGAACCGGTCGCACTGTCCCCGAAGGACCACTCGTAGTCGGTGATCCCGCTGGCGTCACTCGACGCGCCCGCGTCGAACTCGACTGTCCCGCCGAGTGACACGCTGGTCGGATCAGCGGTGAAGTCGGCGACCGGATCTGTCGTGTCCTGCACGGTGACGGTCACCTCGTCGGTGGCCGAGCCACCGTTCTGGCCGACGACGACCAGCGTGACGGTGTACTGCCCGGTCGCCTCGTAGGTGTGCGGGACGGTCGGCGAGGCCGTCTGCGTCGTGTTCCCGTCGTCGAAGTTCCACTCGTAGCTCTCGATCTCGCCGGTCGAACTGGAGGCGTTGAACGTCACCGTGTTCCCGAGTTCGACGGTCTGCTGGTCCGCGGTGACGTTGGCGGTCAGTTCCTCGGCCGGTTCCGTCACCGTGACCTCGCGAGTCGTGGTGTCCGTCGCGCCGTCGTCGTCGGTGACGGTCAGTTCGACCGTGTACGTGCCCGAGCCACCGTAGACGTTCGTCGCGGTCTCGCCGGTCGAGGTGTTGCCGTCGCCGAAGTCCCACTCGTAGCTCTCGATCTGGCCGTCCACGTCTGAGGAGGCGGCGGCGTCGAACTGCACGTCGTCGCCGACGGTCGGGTTCGCGGATACGGTGAAGTTCGCCGTGGGTGGCGTGTTGCCCGCTTCGGTCACTTCGATGACCTGACTCGTGGTGTTCGACGCGCCCGCGTCGTCGGTGACGGTCAACGTGATCGTGTACGTGCCGGCGGTCTCGTAGGTGTGACCCACGGTGACGCCAGTGTCGGTCTGCCCGTCGCCGTAGTCCCACGTGTAATTCGCGATCGTGTCGTCCCCGTTCGGATCGGTCGAGCCGAGTCCGTCGAGACTGACCGACTCGCCGACCGTCGCGTTCTCCGGCGCGTCGATCCGAGCGGTCGGCGGCGCGTTCTCGTCGACGATCTCCACCTGCACGCTGTCGAACGAGGTGTTGTTGTCCGAATCGACGACTGCGAGGGTCGCCTCGTAGGTGCCGGTCTCGTCGTAGGTGTGTTCGACGACCGCCGTGTCGGTCGTCGTCAGATCTGTCGTGTCGTCGCCGTCGAAGTCCCACCGGTACTCCGCGATGGCACCGGTCGACCCGGTGCCGCTGAACTCGACTGGCTGGCCGAGCGTCTGTTGGGTCGTGTTGGCAGTGACGTTCGCCGACAGCCCCTCTTCGACGTTGACGATCTGGCCGACCGTGTCGGTGTTGCCCGCCGAGTCTGTGACGGTCAAGCTGACGTTGTAGACACCGGGCGTCGTGTAGGTGTACGTCGGTGCGACACCCGATCCGCTTCCGCCGTCACCGAAGCTCCAGTCGTAGCTAACGATGCCCACGTCGTCCGAGGAGGCGGAGGCGTCGAAGGTCAGCTCCTCGCCGGTCCGGGGATTCTCGGGGGCGTCGAAGCTGGCGACCGGGTCCTCGGTGTCCTCCTCAACTTGGCCGACGGGCGCGTAGAAGTACTGCCGACCGCTGGGCAGCGCGCTCCCGGACTGCTGGATCAGCACCTCGTTCGCCGCCGTGTCGACACCCGAGGGGTCACCGACCGACTCCCACTGACCACCGGGTCGGTCGTACCGCTGGAGGTTCAGCGTGCTCTCGGTCACCGGCGGCACGTCACTGTCCGCGTACGTGAGAGTCAGGTCGAGGACGCGTCCGGCGTCCCCGCCCGCCCCGACGACCTTCAGTTGCCGACCGATTGTCTGGTTGTTCGGTGGCTGCGTCGAGAGATCGTTCCGCTCGAGGCCACCGAGACCGAGGTTCTGTGCCTCACTGAAGGAGACCGTCTCGCGGTTCAGCCCGAGCGTGAAGTTCTCCGCCTGCATGTTCGCGGTCCGGCTCTGATCGTCGTAGACGAAGTGGAGGTAGTCGTACCGTTCGTTGTCGACCGATCGACTGTCGAAGATCGACACGTCCGTCACGGCCTCCTCGAAGTGGAAGCCCCAGAGGTTGCCGACTGCGGTGTTGTTCCGGAGGACGATGCCACTCGCTTGCCGGTGGGCGAACCCGAGGGAGTTGTCCTCGGCACGACTGTCGGCGATCAACACCTCGTCGGCCTCGATGGCCCACGTGCCGTCGATGCTCCCTCGGGCGGTGACGTTCCGCATCTCGCCGCCGGTGAGGAATCTGTAGTGGACGCCGACGAGCCAGTCGTTCGTCTCGACGTTCGTGACTGTGACGTTGCCGATCCGGTCGCCGTTGCCGGTGCCGTGCGCGTAGACGCCGTACGTCCCCGCCCTGTTGGCGGCCGCGCGGTCGAAGTCGAGCAAGTGGTCGTTCCCGTCGAAGTTCACGTCGCTAGTGGTGATCTCGATACAGTAGTCGACCGTCTGGTCGGGCTGATCGCTCGTCAGTTCGTAGCTGCCCTCGCCGACGATCAGCGTACACTGATCGAGCGCGAGCGTCTCACCCGACTCGGCGAACCCCACGTCGCGGGTGCTTGTCGCGGTGTCCGTGTTTCCGTTCCCATCCGTCACCGTTACGGTCGGCTCGAACAGTCCGGGGTCGGTGTACTCGGTGGTGATCGTCGGGCCGGTCGTCGTCTCGTCGACCTCGCCGTCGCCCTGGAAGTCCCACTGGTACTCGTCGATCCCGCTGTCGTCGGTCGACGCCGAGGCGTTCAGCCGGACCGTCTGCTGGCCGGCCGACTCCACCGAGAGGCTCGCGGTAGGTGACTCGGTGTCACCGGGCGCGTTCACCGTGACGGTCGCTTCGTCGGTGTTCCCGCCGGGATCAACCGCCGTGACGGTCGCGTCGTAGGTTCCGGATGCCACGTACTCGTGTTGGACGACCGGCTTCTCGGTCTCGCGGTCGATCTCGCCGTCACCGTCGAAGTCCCAGAGATAGCCGACGACGCTCCCGTTGTCCGTCGACCCGGTCGCGTCGAAGGTGAACGTGTCGCCGTTCTGTGTCGCCGAGAGATCGGCGGCTGGCGGATCAGTGTCACAGCCCCCGCGTGTAATCGTCACGTTCCGGTTCATGTCGAGGGTACCGGCCGAGCCCTCCACACCCCGGACGAACCAGTTCTCGATGCTGTTGTCGTCGAGGTAGTCACCGTCACCGTCGGCGTCTTCCCAGCCCTCCTCGGTGACGAACTCCTCGGTCAGCGGGAAGTCAGACTCCCCGTTGAACTGCGGCTGAATCTGGACGACGCCGAGATCGGCACCCTCGAAGCCTTCGATGGCCCCGCCGTCGTTCCGGTCGTTCGCCCAGAACCATTGGTAGTGTGACCGGCCGGCGTCCCGGTCGTGGCGAACCACGTCGTCACGGAAGTTATTGGACTCCGGCTGGAAGTAGAAATCGTCCTCAACCGCCCAGCGTGTCGTGACGCCGCGATCGATGGCGGCCTGGTCCTCGACGTCTTGGAAGCCCTCGGACGGGATCCCGGAGACGTTGAACGTCACAGTCCCGCCGTGGTCGGTGTCGTCGTCGAACCTGTCGTGCAGGAAGACGAGGCTGGTGCCGTTCGTTCCGTTGTAGAGGAACAACTGGGACTCGCTGTCGACTTGGAGGTCACGTGTCCCATAGGAACTGAACTGCCCGGTGGGGTCCGTGGTCGGGCTCCGGTAGTCGTAGAAGTCCTCAACCGACTCGGTGCCGTCCCCGAGCGGGGAGACGACGTAACAGACGCCGGGTTGGGAGACAGAGTAGTGAGCGGCGTCTTCCGTGTTCGCCGCGTGGTCCGCGAGTGCGACTCCGACGCCACCGACCGTCATCGTCGAGGTTACGACGAGCAGACTCAGTGCGAGGGAGAGTATCCGGCGGACCTGTTCTGTAGACGAGACCGTCGGCCGATGAACAGGGCGTTCGTCAGTCACGCCAGAAGGGTCGCCCCTGATACCCATTGTTATGGATGGACTATGCGCGCTCACACGCGGAAAGTGGAACCGAGGCGGCGACTGACAGGGTCTCACCGGCGGTGGAGAGGGACGAAGTGGCGACTGAAAGAAACAGCCCGAGGAGTGACCGGCGGCACTACCGGCGATAACGAGTGTTCGACCGCGAGACGCGATCGGTTGGTGAGGCCACACAGCGAGGGCCGCGTGGACAGCGACGACAGCGACCGTCGGACGACGGCCGACTCGGTGCTCGCGACCGCGACGGCTAGATCATGTCGGTCGCCTCCATGCGGTCCCAGACGCGTTCGCCCTCCTCGGTGATGCCGTAGACGCGGCCCTTCCGCTGGTCTTCGGAGACGAGCAACTCGACGAGCTCCTTCTCTCGGAGTTCGCCGAGCGCCCGCGAGACGTGTGCGATGGCGAAGTCGGCCTCGCCAGCGATCTGTGAGGGGGTCGCCGGCCCGTCGACGAGTCGGCGCAGTACGGCAGTTCGATACTGCGAGCGGATCACGTAGCTTACTAAATCCCAGTCGTTCGTCATGAGTTGGTGGTCGGTCACTCACCTTCGAACGGGAGGCTACATAATGGGTTGTGATAATACACCGGATAAACGACCAATTAACTAATCTTTGTACCATGATTAACTGCGTATGGTTATCTTTATCGAACTGTCGTCCCGATGAGAGTCAGAAACTTCTCAGTTGTAAGTTCGGTCTACACACCCCGCGCGTGAGGGTCGATCCACCCAGAAGTATTCATTCGGTAGTGTGTACGGGGGGTCTCCCGGCGGCCTGCTGACCGGCGATCAATCGGTCCGCTGGCTTGAACGGATTGGCGTATATATCTGTGATTAACGTCGTACGTGATCGGGTCGAGTTCGCCACGAACGGGAGACAGATTTCTGACTAGACAGAATTCGTATGTGTACGGCAGGAACTGCGTACCGACCGTTATCGGCTCAATAGTTATGAGGTGATCCTGACAGGGTACTCCTGCGATGTCAAGCCGTGCCACCAACCCCACGGGAAGCCGACAGCTACAGGACGACGACAGTGGAGACGCTGGCGACGAGCAACAGGACGCTGCCGAGCAGACACAGGCCGAGGCCGAGCGTGAACCGGTCGAGTTGTCGCTCGATACGATCTTCGAGATCCTGAAGAACCAGCGCCGCCGCTACGTGCTGAAGTACCTGCGCGAGGCGACCGGGACGGTCCAGCTCAACGAACTGGCCGATCAGGTCGCCGCCTGGGAGAACGACAAGGCGGTCGGACTCGTCTCCTCGAACGAGCGCAAGCGCGTCTACGTCGGCCTCTACCAGTGCCATCTGACAAAGATGGACGACTCGGGCGTCATCGACTTCGATCAGTACCGCGGCACCATCGAGGTGCGCCCGGCCATCGACCGACTCTACGAGTATCTCGACTTCGGCGAGGAGACCGAGGAGGAACCGGAACCGGCCTGGGACCGCTACTACACCGGTATCGCGGTCGGCGGTCTCGCACTGGCGCTCGCCGGGCTGGCGATTCCGACGGTCCCGCTCGGACTGCTGGGCTTCCTGCTCGCGACCGTCCTCGCGGTGGCCGTCGTCGGTGTGACGGCCGCGTCCACGCTCCAGGCACAGGACCTCTCGCTCGACGCCGTTCCCGCACAGTTCGTCGCCGATGACGAGGCGTAAGTCGCCGGCCCCTCCGGAGTTTCAATGATCAGAACTATCGTGACACAGGTCATCGAGATGGCCGCCCTGCGACGCCGTGCCGGACTCCTGCTCCGTGCGATCACGGAGTTCCCGGCCGACCTCGCGGTGGTCCTCCTCTACACGCTGGTCTCGTCGGTGCTCCTCGCCCGCCCGGCCCTGACCAGCGACGCCTTCCGGACCGCGCTGGCGGTCCCCCTGCTGTTCGTCGTCCCCGGCTACGTCCTCCTCGCGGTGCTGTTTCCCAGACGAAGCCGCCCGGACCCCGCGACCGCCTCCCCGCTAGTCGCCAGCCCCACCTCGTCGCTCCCGCTCCACGCCCGCGGTATCGACGGAGTCGAGCGTGGCGTCCTCTCGTTCGGTCTGAGCCTTGTCGTCGTTCCGCTGTTGGCCGTGACCTACGTACTGCTGCCGGTGTCCTTCACCCCGCAGACGGCGGTCGCGGTCGCCGGCGGGTTCGTCCTGCTCTGTATCGCGGTCGCCGCGATCAGGCGTGCGGCGGTCCCGCGCGAGGACCGGTTCTCGCTGGCGCTCGGCCACTACGCCGAGCGTGCCCGTGCCGGACTCACGGAGACGACGAGACTGGACGCGGGGCTGAACGTCCTGCTGGCGATCTGTGTCGTCGTCGGCCTCTCGGCGGTCGGCTACGCCGCCGTGAACCCGCAGGACGCGACACAGTACACGGAGGTCACGCTCCTCACGCAGTCGGACTCGGGCGACCTCGTCGCCGGAAACTACCCCGACGAGTTCGTACGCGGGGAGCCACAGCCCCTGACCGTCTCGATCACGAACCGTGAAGACGCCCGCCAGACCTACGAGGTGGTGGTGGTCGTCCAGCGCGTCCGTGACGAGGGTGGATCGCCGACGATCCTCGAACAGCGACGCGTCGACGACTTCAGTTTGACAGCCGATGCCGGCGAGACCACGCAGGTCCAACACGCCGCCCAGTCACCCATCTCGGGTGAGAACCTGCGGCTGGTCTACCTCGTCTACGACGGGACCCCGCCGGACCGCCCGACGACCGACAACGCCTACCGCTACGTCCACCTCTGGATAGACGTGAGTGATCCCGCATAACCCGCCCCCTGCCACGTCAGCCGGCGTTCACGACTGCGTGAGGTCCGACTGATGTGGCCGTGGGAACACGCCGCCGTCGCGTATCTCGCCTACTCGCTGAGCGTCCGCGCCGCGACCGGCCGCGCTCCCCGCGAGTGGCCGGTGGTCGCGGTCGCGTTCGGCTCGCAGTTCCCCGACCTGATCGACAAGCCGGCCGAGTGGGTGTTCGCGGTCCTGCCCTCCACGGGTGTCGCGCACAGCGTCTTCACCGCGATTCCGCTGACGCTCGTCCTGCTGGCGGTCGGCTACCGCCGGGGCTGGTTACAGGTCTCGACCGGCTTCTCGGTCGGCTACCTCCTCCACCTGCCGGGTGACGTCTACTACGGGGTGATCCTCGGCAACGAGCCCTCGTACGACACGGTGCTCTGGCCGCTGGTGCCCGGCGACGTGCAGTCGAACGTGGACCTGTTCGCCCTGCTCACGCGCTTCTTCGACCGCTACGCCGAGTTCATCCTCTCGCCGGCGGGCCTCCCGTACCTGCTCGGCGAGGTGGCGCTGGTCGGCGGTGTGATCGTGCTCTGGCTGGTGGACGGCCGGCCGGGACTCGGCGTCCTCCGGCGACTGCTCTGGCGGATGATCGGTCGGCCGGGGCGGTCGGTGCGGCCCGAGGATCGGTAGCCGTCGCTGATCGCCGGTGGTGTCACTTCCGAGTCGGCGACGGCTCAGCAGTG
Organism: Salinirubrum litoreum; assembly: GCF_020567425.1. NCBI lineage: Archaea > Methanobacteriati > Methanobacteriota > Halobacteria > Halobacteriales > Haloferacaceae > Salinirubrum > Salinirubrum litoreum. The sequence goes on from NZ_JAJCVJ010000003.1 coordinate 475,100, forward strand.
ATAGTACTTCACGTCGCCGTCGGTGACGTCGATGCAGAACCGCTCGTCCTCGCGTGCGAGCCACACCGGCCAGACCGGATCGGGACCCTGTTCGTCGGGGTGTGCTTCCTCGTACCTCTCCTTTTGCCGGACGTATCGGTCGAAGATGGCCTGCGTGAGTTCGTCGAGTCCCTCGGTCTTCTCGGTGTCCGGGAAGCGGTTCCCGCGCTCGTAGGTCACCTCGTAGCCGCCGGCGCTGTCGGCCTGATCGAGAATCTCCTGGTGCGGTGTCGGCAGGTCGGCGTACACCAGTGGGTCCACGTACTCCGCGTACTCGGTCGGGAACTGGTGTTGAACGAGTCGGATCAGGACGGTCTGCCGTGGTGGCGTCTCGGTCGTCGTGGACTGTGGTGTCGTCGGCGTGTCGGTCGGTGTCGCCCTGTCAGTCGTCTTCTTCGTCGTCTGGCCCTCGCCGGGTGTCGCACTCCGACCGCGCTCGCCGAGACAACCGCCGAGTACGACCGCGCCGAACAGACCGAGGATCGTTCGTCGTGCGGGGATCCGACCAGAACGCGGTGGCTCCCGGGTAAGTGCTTTCCTGTGCCGAAAAATCGTCGCGTGTCGCCGACGCTTAGCCGTACTCCGAGTCTCGCCGACGCTCAGCCGTACTGCTTGTAGAGGTGTGCGGCCGCCCGAATTACCGGATGGCCGAACTCCGCGACGTGGTACGCCGACAGCTCCGGACTCCACTTCGCCTTGTACTTGTTCAGGCGTTGTGTGTTCGCCCCGATCAGGTCGTAGGCGGTCGCGCCGCGTTCTCTCCCTGCTGTCATCAGGTGCCAGTCGAGCAGGTCGTTCACCGGCAGGTCGCAGTCGAAGTCCACCGCGCCCTGCCACCGGTAGATCGTCTCCCCGCCGTCGACCGCGAGAATCCCACCGACGAACTCGCCGTCGGCGTGGCAGACGGTCGGGCGGATCGAACCCTCGGGAAGGGCCTCGTACAGGTCGACCGCGAACTCGGGCGTCAGGTCGTAGGGCTCGTCCTGTTCGGCGTAGCGGTCTGCGACCATCCCGACGATTCGCCGCACGTCGCTCGCGTCACCCTCAGTGATCTCGTAGGCGTCCGCGTCCGTGTTCCGGACGTTCTTCCGGGCGTCACTGCTGAAGGAGGCCAGCATCTCGTCGTCCGGCCGGTCGACGTCGACGACGTAGGTGTACGCCGGCGACACCTCGAAGCCGCCCCACTGGAGCGGCCTGAGGTCGTCGTACCGGGTCGTCGTCCGGAGGTGGCCGTAGCGGTAGCCGACCTCCTGGGCCAGCAGGTCGAGACAGCTCTCGACGAACTGCTGGTGTCTGCGCTCTGCCTTCCGGGTCGAGAGCTTCTGGTGGTTCAGCAGCGCCGGTCCGAGATACGGCACCAGCAGGTTCGGCGGCGGCGAGAACAGGGTGCCGAGACCCGCAGTCGTCAGCCCGAAGCCGGGGAAGATGCCGACCGGTTCCTGGCCTTTGTAGCCGACCAGCGTGTGCAGGTCGCTCCCCGAGTGGTCGGCACAGGCTTCCAGTGCCTCGTACCGGTGGAAGGGCGTCCCCTGTGGCGACTGCTCGACGAACCGGTTCCACTGCTCTGCGTCCGCGTCTGTCCCCCCTGTGTCCACCGATCCGAGTCGTTTCACGTCGATGCTCATGAGTCGAGATACCCCAACTGTTCCAGATGTTCCTCGACGGTCTCGTCGGCGGTCTCCCGCCGGTCGCCCGCGTCCCACGCCGGATACGTGATGCGCTCCCGCGACTCGGGGACGAGCGACCGCCCGTCCATGCGTTCGTCCGCCGGCAGATCCAGCAGCGCGAGGACCGTCGGTGCCACGTCGAACAGGTGTGCGCCCGCGAGGTCGGCCGACTCGGTGCCCGGTCCCGACAACGCGATCACGCCGTCCCACTTGTGGTTGTACGGCTCGCGTGGCTCGCCGAACACCGACTCCCGAAGCTGTGCCGAGAGGAACTGATCGAAGTCCGCCGGCACGACGATCACGTCGGGGGCGTCCTCGACGCGTGGCCCGTCGAACACCTCTTCTCTGCGTGCGACACGCTCGAAGACCGGATCGCCATCGGGCGTCTCGACCGACTGGAAGAGCTCGATCAGTCGATCTCGCAGGGGCTCGTACTCCTCATCCGAGACGACGCCCGCCGGTTCCCTGCCGGCGAGGTTGATCCGGACGCCGCACTCGATGCGGGAGCGCATGTAGACCTGCGAGGCCGGGAAGTCCACACGCTCGATACCGGCCCGGACGACGTCTTCGGGGACGATGCGCTGGACGACGCCCGCGAGCCGGAGCGTCGAGAGGACGCCCGCGATTCGCTGGCTCGTGATCCCGACGCTCGCGGCGGTCGCCATCGCTCGCTCCGCGAGACCCGGTGTGTCCTCGCCCGCGAGTGCGCCGTCGCGGACGTCGCCCCACTCGGGCATCCCGCCGGCACCGCGCGTCCCGGTCACCAGCCCCTCGCGTCGCAGGTGTTCGTTCACCCGGTACTCGTAGCCGCCGTACTCGCCCATCCCGTGGTCGCTGGCGACGACGACGATCCGAGGCTCGGTCGCCTCGATTGTCTCTCTGATTTCGCGGTCGATGCGTTCGTACACCGCCGCGACCGCCTCGTCGTCGCCCGGCAGTTCGTGGAAGACGGTGTCGGACTGCTGGAACTGGAGGAAGCCGAAGTCCGGATCGAACCGATCCGCGAGATACCGGAACGCCGAGCCACGCTGGCCGACGAGGCGCGTGTACGCCGACACGCGCTCCTCACGCGACGGCGTCCGGTCGGTGCCGGTCCAGTCGGGGTAGACGCGGTAGTCGCCGACCGCCTCGCGCACCTCGTCGAGGAGGCCGTCGGGGTGACACGGCGGGTTCTCCGGGGCGGTGTAGCCGGGGATCAGCGCACCGTCGAACGGTTCTGGTGGGCCGGTGACGGGGACGTTGACGACGACGCTCGACAGGCCGTGGTGGTCGAGCGTGTGCCAGAGCGGGCGCTCCCGAACGTGGGTCGCGTTCACCACGTCGTAGTCGTAGCCGTCGAACGTCAGAAACCCGAAGACGCCGTGTTTGCCGGGGTTCGTCCCGGTGTACAGCGAGGGCCACGCACTGGCCGTCCACGGCGGCACCTGCGACCGGAGGGGACCACGCTCGCCGTCGTCGAACAGTCGAGCGAGTGTCGGAATCCGCCCCTCCCGCGCGAGGGGGTCTGTGACCCCCGCGCAGGCGGCGTCGATCCCGACGAGTAACAACTCCATGGGACACGAGAGGCCACCGATCCGCTTTGTTATGCTCCGGTTGGTGGCCGGCGCGCGGCGTAGCCACCCCCTTCTCGACCGATCGATCCACCGAAACCGAAGTTAAACGTGTCACTCGAAGTGAGTGTATTCGGAGATAACGACCGGGTACGAGCAGTTTGCCTACCGATTCGATTCGTTTGATTCTGCTTACGTTCCGATTCGTGGAGGTGTGTCGTCGGTTTGCATCTCACCGAGTTTCCGGGCGCGAACGACGCGCTCCGTCCAGTCGCATCCGTCACGGTCGAAGACACACGGTAATTTTTTCTGTTTAAGCTGTGATTACGGGAGTATGCCACACGACCAGCCGCCATCCGACACTGCCGGGACGCGCGACGAACCGCGCGAGACGGCGGGTGTCGAGTGGGAGGCGAAGTGGACGCGGAAGGACCGCGCCGACCACCTCCTGTTCGTTCCCTCTGCGTCCGACCGGGACTCGATCGAGGAGTTCCTGGTCGTCGATCCGGCCAGCCTCAGGGACCTCAGCGAGTGGCGGTGACACACCGCCGCCGTCTGCGGCGTCACACGGCGTGAGCGACTGCGTTCGTCGTGACCGGGCGTCTACTCCTCGCGCAGTTGCTTGCGTTCGGAGGCGTCTCGCGGCGTTCCGGACTGCTGGGCGTGTGCGAGTGCGAGAACGACGAGCGCCAGCGAGACGAGCAAGAGGAGGTTCGCACCGGAGACGAGTCCGGCGGGCGGGAGTCCGAGCGAGACGAGTACCCCCAGCAGGACACCGAACAGGCCGACGGCGAGGTAGTACACCTGCCACGCCGGCCCCTCGTCGTGGGGGTTGAGATACGGGTCGAGGAGTCGCACGCGGTCGGTGAGTCTGATCGTCCCGGTGTCGTCGTGTTCGATCAGGCCGACCTCGGTCAGTCGCGGGACGTGACTCTGGTACAGCGAGACGTACACGCGTCGGCTCTGCTTCTCGGTCACGTCCTCCGGGTCCTCGTCTTCTTCCCAACCGGCGACCGCGTTCGCCACGTCGCGGAGCGGTGCCTCGCCGCCGTGCTCCTGGAGGTAGTAGATGATCTGTCGCCGCCGGCGGTTGCTGAGGATGTCGAAGACGGTGTCTTCGTCCAGCGGTTCGGCGTTCGAACCGGCGACTCCCGACAGCACCTCGCCGATGAGCCGTCTCGGGCGGCTCGACGAATCGCTCGACATCGGGAGGCTACGCCCACCGCCTCGGCGTCCGCCGCTGGTCTGGTACACGATAGATCGACATGGGTACTTCTGCAATGTGTCCGGGCTTTGTTACGATGTTCCTACCCGCTGAACGGTTGGTTATTCGGTAGGTAGCACCTCGCTGGCGACGGAGCGCGTCTGACGCTTCGAGCGGCGAAAACCGCCCGCCTGCGACCGACCGACCATCTCCATCCGTGGTAAAGAGACCCATAACAAAGGGGGAACTCGGCATCTCTTCTCACCGAGCAACGCTAACGATGGAACAGGAAGACGACGGACGACAGTTCGACGACACGGTCGGGTCGCCGGCGACTGCCGGTGAGCACGCAGTCGACCGACGGGAACCAGCCGACACGGCAGGTCCGGACACGGCCGAGTTCGGCACGAACGTCTCGGTCGCGGCCGACGCACGCGTCGGACTCCGGTACACAGACGACGCCGGTCCCGCCGTGATCGGCGACGACGCCACGATCAGGTCCGGGTCGGTGATCTACGCCGACACCACCGCCGGGGCCGGGCTGACGACCGGCCACCGGGTGCTGATCCGCGAGCAGACGACGCTCGGCGAGGATGTCCTCGTCGGCACCGACACCGTCGTCGAGGACCACTGCGAGATCGGCTCGCACGTCAGACTCCAGACCGGCGTGTACCTCCCGTCGTACACGACCGTCGGCGACCGGGTGTTCGTCGGGCCGCGCGCCACGATGACGAACGACCCGTACCCCGTCCGCCAGACGGCCGACCTCGTGGGACCGACCCTCGCGGACGACGCGACCGTCGGCGCGAACGCGACACTGCTGCCCGGCGTCCACGTCGGGGAGCGCGCGTTTGTCGCCGCCGGCGCGGTCGTCACCGAAGACGTTCCACCCGACACATTGGCCGTCGGCGCACCTGCCCGTCACCGACCGCTCCCCGCCGAACTGGCAGGAGGCAACGACTTACCGTGATCCCTATCGCACGCCCCCGACTCGGTCCGACCGAACGCGACCGCCTCCTCGCTGTCCTCGACTCCGGCTATCTGGCCGACGGTCCCGAGGTCCGCGAGTTCGAGACGAACTTCGCCGACTACTGTGGCACCGCCCACGGGGTCGCCGCCTCGAACGGGACGACCGCGCTCCACGCCGCGCTGGTCGCCCTCGGTGTCGACCCCGGCGACCGCGTGGTGACCACGCCCTTCTCGTTCGTCGCCACGGCCTCGGCGATCAGCCACGCCGGCGCGGAACCGGTCTTCGCCGACGTCGACCCGCTGACGTACAACCTCGACCCGCACGCCGTCGAGTCGGCACTCCGGGCCGACCCCGACATCACCGCCATCCTGCCGGTCCACCTCTACGGACTGGCCTGTCCGATGGACCACTTCCGCGAGTTGGCCGACGAGTACGACTGTGCGCTCCTCGCGGACGCCGCGCAGGCCCACGGCGCGACCTACCGAGGGACCCCGGTCGGTTCGCACGCCGACGCCGCCTGTTTCTCCTTCTACCCGACGAAGAACATGACGACGGGCGAGGGCGGGATGATCGTCACCGACGACAGCGCGGTCGCAGAGCGCGCCCGCCGGTTCGTCGACCACGGCCGGACCGAGGGGTACGAACACGTCTCGCTCGGGCACAACTTCCGACTGTCCAGTCTCGGCGCGGCGCTCGGCAACGCGCAACTCGACAAACTGCCGGCGTTCGTCGGCACCCGCCGGGACAACGCCGCCAGACTCGACGAGGCGGTCGCCGAGTCCGACCTCCGTGCCCCCGTCGAGCCACCGCACCGGGAACACGCCTACCACCAGTACACGGTTCGGTGTCCGCCGGGTGACCGCGACGCGGTCGCCGACGCCCTCGAGTCGCGGGGTGTCGCCAGTCGGGTCTACTACCCGACGCCGATCCACCGACAACCGCTGTACGCCGGTGGTCCGTCGGTCGCCGACCCGCTTCCCTCCCACGGCGGGGACTGTCCGGTCGCCGAGCAGGCGGCCGAGGAGGTCCTCTCGATTCCGGTCCATCCCGGCCTGACCGACGAGGAGTTGGCGACCGTCGCCGACGCGGTCGCGTCGATCCGGGGGGTGATCGCGTGACCCTCGCGGTCGGCGTGATCGGTGTCGGGCGGATGGGTCGGAACCACGTCCGCGTCTACAACGAACTGCCGGGTGTCGAACTCGTGGGTGTCGCCGACGCCGACGAGTCGCGTGCCGCGCACATCGCTCGCGAGTACGGCACCGCCGCACTCGACACGGACGACCTCCTCGCGGCCGCCGACGCCGTCTCGGTCGCGGTCCCCAGCGAGTACCACTACCGAATCGCTCGCGACGCGCTGTCTACGGGCGTCCACGCGCTGGTCGAGAAACCGTTCGTCCGGCGGGTCGACCACGGCGAGGAACTGATCGCGCTCGCCGAGCGCCACGACTGCCGACTGCAGGTCGGCCACGTCGAGCGGTTCAACCCGGCGGTCCGGGAGATCGGCGACGTGATCCGCGGCATGGACGTGGTCGCCGTCGAGAGCAAACGACTGGGCCCGCCGGTCGATCCGGTGCCGGACGACGACCCGGTGATGGATCTGATGATCCACGACCTCGACGTGTTGTTCTCGCTGTTCGGCGAGGACGTGACCGCGGCCAGCGCGACCGCACCCTCCCCGGAACACGTGCTCGCGCAGTTGACGTTCGCGGACGGGCCGACCGCCTCGCTGACCGCGAGTCGGTGTACCCAGAAGAAGGTCCGGACCCTGACCGTCACGGCCGAGGAGGCACTGGTCGAACTCGACTACACCGACCAATCGATCCGCGTCCACCGCCACTCGGTACCGGAGTACATCGAGCAGAACGGCGACGTGCGCTACCGCCACGGGAGCATCGTCGAGCACCCGCTCGTGGAGAGCGCCGAACCGCTCCGCGCCGAACTCGCCGGCTTCCGGGACGCCGTGACCGAGGGGACCGACCCCCGCGTCACCGGGCGTGACGGCCTGCGCGCCGTCGAGTTCGCCCAGCGCCTCCAGCGACTCGCCGGTCTGGTGCCGGGCGAGGAGGTGGAGCCGTGGTGAGTTCCGACGCCGAGCAGGTGACGTGGCTCTACGAGAACGAAGGACCGACAGAGCGCCAGCGCGAGGCGTTCCTGTCGGGGCAGGTCCCGGTCGCGGTGTACGGCCTCGGGAAGATGGGCCTCCCGCTTGCGGCCGTCTTCGCGGACGTGACCGGCAACGTCGTCGGCGCGGACATCGACCCGGCGGTCGTCGACAGTTTGAATCGCGGCCAGTCGACCGTGGACCGGGAACCCGGACTGGACGCCCTCGTCACCGACCTCGTGTCCGACGGCGACTTCCGCGCGGTCACCGACGCCAAGCGCGCCGCGAGCGACGCCGCGATCCACGTCGTCATCGTCCCGACCGGCGTCAACGACGACGGCACCCTCGATCTCGGCGCGCTCCGAACCGTGCTGTGTGACGTGGGCGACGGACTCTCGCCGGGCGACACCGTCTTCGTCGAGTGTACGGTCCCGCCGGGCACCTGCGCGAAACTCGTCGAACCGATCCTCGCGTCGGTCTCCGGGCTCGACCCTGGCGACTTCGGTGTCGCGTTCTGCCCGGAACGCACCGCGAGCGGGCGCGCGCTCCGTGACATCCGCGGGGCGTACCCGAAGATCGTCGGCGGCCTGAACGACGAGAGCACGCGAGTCGCCGAACTCGTCTACGAGACGATCAACGAGTCGGGCGTCGTGACCGTCTCGGACGCGACCACCGCAGAGGCGGTGAAGGTGTTCGAGGGGATCTACCGCGACGTGAACATCGCGCTGGCGAACGAACTGGCGACCTACACCGACACGCTCGGGATCGACGTCCGGGAGGCCATCGACGCCGCCAACACCCAGCCGTACTCCCACATCCACACGCCGGGACCGGGCGTCGGGGGCCACTGCATCCCCTTCTACCCGTACTTCCTCACGACGCCGTTCGACGTGGACGCCCAACTGATCCGGACCGCGCGCCGGATCAACGACGGGATGCCGGTCTACACGGTCCAGCGCCTCCAGGACTGTCTGGAGGCGGTCGGTCGTGACATCGCCGACTCGTCGGTGCTCGTCCTCGGTGTCACCTACCGCGCCGGCGTCAAGGAGACGACAGAGTCGCCCGCGCTGGGGATCATCGAGGGACTCCGGACGCTCGGCGCGACCGTCTTCGCCAGCGACCCGATGGTCGACGATCTGGAACAGTTCGGAGCCACCACGGTGCCGATCGAGTCCATCCACGAGGCGGACGTCGACGCGGTGATCCTCGTCACCGACCACGAGGAGTTCGGTGAGATCGAGTGGGACCGCTTCGACCGCCGGTTGGTGGTCGTCGACGGCCGGGACGCACTCGACCTGGGCGACACCGACCACTACGTCTACACCATCGGGAGTGGCTGATGTACCGGAACAAACACGTCGCGGTCGTCGTCCCGGCGTACAACGAGGGCGGCTTCGTCGGCGAGGTGATCGAGACGGTCCCCGACTTCGTGGACCGGGTGTACGCCGTCGACGACCGCTCGACCGACGGGACGTGGGACGAGATCTGCGAGTCGGCCGACCGGATGAACGCCTCGGATCGCGTCGACACCCCCCTCGCGGACGGCGGGCAGGGAGACGACGCGTTCGTCGTCCCGATCCGCCACGAGCAGAACACCGGCGTCGGCGGGGCGATCAAGACCGGCTACCGCCGGGCCTACGCCGACGGGATGGACGCGGTCGCGGTGATGAACGGCGACGGGCAGATGGACCCGGCGATCCTCGACCGCATCCTCGATCCGGTCGTCTCCGGCCGGGCCGACTACGCGAAGGGGAACCGACTGGCGCGTGGGACCGACCGCCGGGGGATGCCACCGGTTCGGCTGTTCGGCAACCTCCTCCTCTCGCTGTTGACGAAGATCGCAAGCGGCTACTGGCGGATGCTCGACCCGCAGAACGGCTACACCGCCGTCTCGCGGCGGGCACTGGAGACGCTGGAGATCGACGAACTGTACGATCAGTACGGCTTCGCCAACGACGTGCTGATCCGGTGTAACGCGGCCGGTCTCCGAGTCGCGGACGTCCCGATGCGCGCCCGGTACGGCGACGAGCGGAGTCACATCCGGATGTCCACGTTCGTCCCGAGCGTGAGTCGACTCCTGCTGTCCGGCCTGCTGTGGCGACTCCGGACCCGGTATCTCGTCTTCGACTTCCACCCGCTGGTCGCGCTGTTCCCCCTCGCGCTGTTCGGCTTAGCGTCCGGCCTCCTGGGTGCGGGTGCGGTCGCACTCGGCGTCGGCACCGCCGGTGACGGCGCGGTCGCCCGGACGCTCGTTCTGGCGGTCGTCGGGATCAGCGCGGTGCTGTTCTCGACCGGCTTGCTGTTGGACCGGCACGCCAGCGACCCGCTGTGGGTCCACGTCGAGGAGGAGGTCGGGCCGCGATGAGGACTCGTCTCGCCGCGAGCGAGTCGGCGACTCCGATCCGGAGGAGCCGACGATGAAGGTGCTCTCCGTCGTCGGCGCTCGCCCGCAGTTCGTGAAGGCGTTCCCCGTCTCCCGTGCCCTGCGAGCGCGCGGCGAGGAGGTGCTGGTCCACACCGGCCAGCACTACGACGAGGAACTCTCCGACGTCTTCTTCACCGAACTCGGCATCCCCGAACCCGACTACCACCTCGGGGTCGGCAGCGGGAGTCACGCGACCCAGACCGCCCGCGTCATGGAACGACTCGACCCGGTCGTCGTCGACGAGGACCCGGACGCACTGCTCGTCTACGGCGACACGAACTCGACGGTCGCCGCCGGACTGGTCGGGGCGAAACGCGACACCGCGGTCGTCCACGTCGAGGCCGGTCTGCGGAGTTTCGACCGGGAGATGCCCGAGGAGGTGAACCGCGTCGTCACCGACCACGTGGCCGACCTCCTGCTGTCGCCCACGGAGAAGGGAGCCGAGAACCTCGCGCGCGAAGGACTCGCGGACCGAACGGTCGTCACCGGCGACGTGATGTACGACGCCCTGCTGTGGGCACGCGACCGGGTCGGTGACGCGACGACGGTCCTCGCCGACAACGATCTGACGCCCGGCGAGTACGTCCTCGCCACGGTCCACCGGGCGAAGAACACCGACGATCCCGCCCGCCTGTCGGCCATCCTCGACGGTCTCGCGGGCGTGTCCGATCCGGTCGTCGTCCCGGTCCACCCGCGCACCGAGACGGCTCTGCGGGAGCACGACCTGTGGGACCGTGCCTGCGACGAGTTGCGGGTGATCGACCCGGTGGGCTACCTCCCCTTCGTCCGTCTGCTCGACGGCGCGCGCCGGATCGCCACCGACTCCGGCGGGGTCCAGAAGGAGGCGTTCTTCCTCGACACGCCCTGCGTGACCCTCCGCGAGGAGACCGAGTGGGTCGAGACCGTCGAGGCAGGCTGGAACGAACTTGTCGGGGCCGACGCCGACGCGATCACGACCGCGCTGACCCGCGACTGGCCGCTCGGTGAGAAGCCACACCCCTACGGCGACGGTGACGCCGCGTCGGTCGTCGCCGAGGCTATCGACGCGTACCTCCAAGACGGCGCGACGCCACCGACCGACGACGCTTCGAGGTGAACTGGCCGTGTTCGACGACTACTCCTTCGCGCTCTGTCTCACCCACGATATCGACCGCCCGTTCAAGACCTACCAGTGGCTCCACGAGGCGGTTCGCGACCGCGATCCGAGCGCCCTCCGGCGGTGGTACGCGGGCGAGAACCCCTTCTGGCAGTTCGAGACGATCCGGCGACTGGAGGCCGACATGGACGTCCGGTCGTCGTTCTACGCCCTCCAGACACCACGACTCCGTGACGGCCCCGCGAGCAGACTGACGGACCCGAAGCGACTGCTCGACGCGGTGGGTCGGTACGAGTTCGCGGACGAGCGAATCGGGCCGATGCTCCGGAATCTCGACGCCGACGGCTGGGAGGTCGGACTCCACGGCTCGTTCGAGTCGGCGGTCGATCCGGGTCGCTTGTGGGAGGAGAAACGACTGCTGGAGGAGACGCTCGGCCACGAGGTCGGCGGCTGTCGCCAGCACTACCTGCGACTGGCCGACCCCCCGACCGAGACGTGGCGCGCCCAGCGAGACGCCGGCCTCGTCTACGACGCCTCGCCGGGTTCGAGTGCGACGGTCGGCTTCGACCACGGCGACCGGCCCTTCCGCCCCTTCGACGACGACTTCCTGGTCTTCCCACTGACCGCGATGGAGGTCGCCCTCCCGGCGGACCCCGACGAGCGCTGGCTGACTTGCGAGCGACTGCTCCGGGAGGCTGTGGAGCGTGAGGCGGTGGCGACCGTGCTGTGGCACCCGCGCTACTTCGCGCCGGAGTTCCCCGGCTACCGCGAGACGTACCGCCGGCTGATCGAACGCGCACGGGAGTTGGGTGCGTGGGTCGGACCCGTGGGCGACGCCTACGCCCGGATCGACCCCGACGACTGTCCTCGCTGGCCCCGTGAGAGTCCGATCCCCGAGTAGTCCACGCACCGACAGTGGCACCGCGTCTCGCAGCGGGTACGGTCGGTTCCGGGTCGGTTCTCTCTCCCTCGCGTGACCCGTCGAGAGCCGGTCGAGCCACGGGATTTAGCAGACACGACGGGGGTGAACTGTGGGGGGGTCCGAAAGCCTGATAAGAACACGGCGTAATAAACAGACGTTATGAACGAGGACGCCGCGTCGCAGCTTTTGGGGACTAACAGCGGAACTGACGGGCGAATCGGCGAACTGCCGACCGACGAGATTCCGAACTCGTTCGGCGCCGCCGGCGAGAGCGGTGACGTCGAGGAACTGAAGACCGGGACGACCACCATCGGTATCACTGCGACTGACGGCGTCGTCCTCGCGGCCGACCGCCGTGCGAGCATGCAGAACATGGTCGCCAGCAAGACCTCGGTGAAGATTCACCAGATCCACCCGAGCGCCGCGATGACCATCGCCGGCAGCGTCTCCGCGGCACAGGCGCTCGTCAAGCAGATTCAGGCCGAGGGTCGCCTCTACGAGACCCGTCGCGGCAAGGAGATGAGCATGACCGCCCTCTCGACGATGCTCGGGAACCTGCTCCGCTCCGGACAGTTCCTCATCGTGTCGCCGGTGCTGGGCGGCGTCGACGAGGACGGCCCGCACGTCTACTCGTTCGACCCCATCGGGGGCGGCGGCGAGGAGGAGTACACCGTCAGCGGCTCCGGGTCGATGTACGCGCTCGGTGTGCTCGAAGACAAGTACCACTCGGAGCTCAGCCTCGACGAGGCACGCGACGTCGCCATCCAGTGTATCCGCAGTGCCACCTCGCGTGACACCGCCAGTGGCAACGGGATGATGCTCACCACGATCACCGAAGACGGCGTCGAGACCGAGACGTTCGAGACGATGGACGACGTGCCGGTCGTCTCCGAGTAAGCGCCCGCTCACCGCCGGCGAGCACTCACACAGTCGGACACTTCTCCGGGTAGCGAGGGGATAACCAAGCCCCACAGGGTCGTAGGTCGGCGCAAGCTGTGAACGTCGAATCTACGACCCTCGACGAGTGGGACGCCCTGCTCCCGTCGAGCGACATCGAACCTTTCCACCGGTCGGCAGCCCTGCGTGTCCTCGACACCCACGCCGCCGGCGACCTCCAGTTGTACGCCGGCTTCCGGGGCGAGCAACCGGTCGCACTGTTCCCCGCGTTCGTCCGCGAGACACCGGTCGGTCGCATCGTCACCTCCCCGCCGCCCGGCCTGCTGGTCCCGCGACTCGGCCCGGTGCTGATGCCGACCAGTCCGAAACAGCGCAAACGTGAGAAGCTGAACGTCACGTTCACCGACGCCCTGGTCGAGGCACTCGACCTCGACGCCCCGACCGCACTGTTCCGGACGCTCACGCCGGTCGGCTACGGCGACCCGCGACCGTTCGAGTGGCGCGGCCTGTCGGTGACGCCGGAGTTCACCTATCGCCTCGCGCTCGCGGACAGATCTGTCGACGACGTGCACGCGAGTTTCAGCAAGAGCCTCCGCCGGGAGGTACGAGACGGCGAGGACCTACCGATCACCGTCGAGGTGGAACCGGACGCCGCCGAGACGGTCAGGCGTGACGTGGCCGACTACTACGCCGAACAGGACGAACCGTTCGGCGTGACCCCCGACTACGCTCGGGATCTCGTCGAGGCGATGGGCGAGGACGCGCGCGTCTACGTCGCCCGAGGCCCGGACGGCGAGTACCTCACGGGCATCGTCGTCCTCTACGGTGGCGGGTCGGCGTACTTCTGGCTCGGGGGGACCAGAGCGACCTACGACGGGACGAGTGTCAACACGCTCGTCCACGACCGCATCCTCCGAGACGTGATCGAGGACCCCGACCTCGCGGACGTGACGGCCTACGATCTGGTCGGTGCGAACACCGAGCGACTCTGCCAGTACAAGGCGAAGTTCGGTGCCGACCTGACGCCGTACTACACCGTGGAGTCGGCCGGTGCGCCGATTCGTGTGGCGAAGAAGGTCTACGGTGTGGTGCGTGGGCTTCGGGGGTAAGTCGCACACCCAACGAGTCGGGGAGGCACTTATCGTCCGGACCGATCAACTGCAGTCGTGTCTCCCGCACCGCCAATCGACGGTAACGTGGCCCCGGGTTTCGAGCCAGTCCACGAGACCTTCCGCGAGAATTTCGAGTCACGCCGGGAACTCGGTGCGGCCTGCGCCGTCGTCCACGAGGGAGCGGTCGTCGTGGACCTGTGGGGTGGCTACCGCGACACCGGTCGGACCGACCCGTGGACCGCCGACACACTCGTCCTCGTCTTCTCCACCACGAAGGGCATCGCCGGCGGCGTGATGGCCCACGCCCACAGCGAGGGGCTGTTCGACTACGACGACCCGGCCGCCGACTACTGGCCGGCGTTCGGCCAGCAGGGGAAAGACGACGTGACGATCCGACAACTGCTCGCGCACCAGGCCGGCCTCGCCGGGATCGAGACGACCCTGACACCTGCGAAGATCGCGGACCGTGACGGTCTCGTCGATCTGCTCGCCCGGAAAGAGCCGGACTGGGAGCCGGGCACTCGCCACGGCTACCACGCGTGGTCACTCGGCTGGTACGAGAGCGAACTGCTCCGACGAGCAGCCCCCGGATCTCGGACCCTCGGGCGCTACCTCCGGGAGGAACTCGCCGGGCCACTGGACGCCGACATCTACGTCGGTCTGCCGGACGAGGACGGCGGGGTGAGCGAGACCCGGATCGCCGAGGTGCAGAGTTTCGGCCCGCTCGACCTGTTGCGGAGTGTCGGCTCGTTCCCGCCGGGGATGCTCCTCGGCTTGGCGAACCCGTGGTCGCTGACGACGCGCGCGATGAGCCCCTTCGACGTGTCGACGCCCGCCGAGTTGAACGACCCCGCGTACCGCCGACTGGAGATTCCGGCCGGCAACGGCGTCTGTCGCGTCCGGGACCTCGCGCGGTTCTACGCTGACCTGATCGACGAGGATGGGTTCCTCGATGCCGAAACGCGGGAGGCACTGGCCGCGTCCGGCACGCCACCCACCGACGGCACGCACGACGTGATCCTCCACACCGACACCGCGTACTCGCTGGGCTTCTGGAAACCGTTCGACGGCTTCCGGTTCGGCTCCTCCTCGGCCTTCGGTGCGCCGGGTGCCGGCGGGTCGTTCGCCTTCGCCGACCCCGAGCGTGAGTTGGCGTTCGCCTACGCGCCGAACCGGATGGGCACCCACGTCTGGGACGATCCACGCGAGACGGCGCTTCGGGAGGCGGTGCTCGACTGTCTCTGAGTCGGTGGTGCTCCGTCGACCACTCTCGTCGCGTCTCTGCCCCCCGACCGCCACATTCATGCCGACCGGCCGACAGCACCAGACCCCATGTCGCCCGGAGACCTCCCCTTCACCAGCACGGTCGAGTTCTACGCCGACTACCGCCCCGCGTATCCCGACAGCGTGTTCGCTCACGTCGCCGACTTCTTCGCGCTCGATGCCGACGACCGCGTTCTCGACCTGGGCTGTGGCCCCGGTACGGTCACGCTCCCGCTTGCGGAGTACGCCGGGCACGTCGTCGGGATGGACCCGGACGAGACGATGCTGGCGGCGGCTCGCGCTCGTTCCGACGCTGGCGGGCCTGCGGACACCGCTGGGTCGCCCGACACTCGGGGATCGGTCGAGTGGGTCGTCGGCTCCGACGCCGACCTGCGGACCGACGACAGACTGGTCGACCGCCTCCGACCACTCCGACTGACGACGATGGGTCGCTCGTTCCACTGGATGGAGCAGGGACCGACACTGGAGCGCCTGCGCGACATCACCGAACCGGGTGGCGGCGTCGCACTGCTGAACGACACAGGGTGGCTCACACGCGGGACCGCCGACTGGCAGGACGCGGTGTACGCGGTGCTCGACGACTATCTCGACGACCCACCAGAGCGCACCGGCCCGGTCAAGTACGACGACCCGTGGCACGAACTGCTCGCCGACCACGGCTTCGTGGAGACCGGCGAGGACCGCTTCCCGGTCGAGCGCGACTGGACAGCCGAGGCGGTCGTCGGCTACCTCCTGTCGCTCTCCTTCTGCTCGCCAGCGATTCTCGGCGACCGGCAGGCAGACTTCGAGCACAACGTACGGCAGGCTCTCGCGGAGTTCGACCGCGAGACGTTCCGGGAGATCGGCGACGTGCGAGTGACGCGCGGTCGGGTGCCGAGGACGGACGAATGACGGCTGGTGAGTGGGAGTCGGTGGTGTCCGCGTGCTGTGCTCGTCACGCCGACGACGTCCGGGTCACTCGTCTGCTTCACGCGGTCCCGCCCCACTGCGTCGCCGACGTCGAGTTCGCCGGGAGACGGGCGGTCTGCAAGGTGTCACTCGCCGAACGCGGCCGGGCAGGTGTCGAGGGGCGCGTCCTCCGGTACGTCGACCGCGAGACCTCGGTTCCGGTGCCGGCGGTGCTGGCGACAGACGACGCAGGCTTCGTCGCCGACTACCGTGAGGACGCGCCGACAAGCGACCGGTCCGCAGCCGGGTCGCCGGGAGACACCGACTCGTCTGCCGGAGACACCGACTCCCACGTCACCACCGAGTGGCTCAGCGCCGCCGGCCGCACGTTGGCGACACTCCACGACGAAGCGACGTTCGACCGGAGTGGAACGCTGGCGGTCGAGAGCGAGTCGTCGTCGGCTGAGTCCGAGCGCGACTCGCTCACGGTCGGCGAGTGCGGGCTCCGAATCGAGTCGCTACCCGGTGTGAAGACATCTGACGCGAGGTGGCCGGCCGCCCTCGACGCGCAACTCGCAGTCTACGAAGACTCACTCGCGGGGACGGGCTACGCCGACGTGGCGCGTGACGCCCGGCGGTTCGTCACGACCCACGCCGACCGCGTCGCGCTCCCGGCCGACTGGCGACCGTCGCTGTGCCACGGTTGGTTCTCACCGGACCACGTCGCGGTGCGGGACGGCTCGGTCGCCTGTGTCGTCGACTTCGAACACGCGCTGGTCGGGAGTCCCGAGTGGGACTACTGGCGGACGGTGGTGCCGCTGGTCTCGGGGCGAGGCTGGTCGGTCCCCGCCGGTGGGCGGGAGACGTTCCGAGCGAGTTACGAGTCGGTTCGGTCGCTCCCGCCCGGCACCGACGAGCGGGAACCGGCCTACCGCGCCCTGCTCGCGGTCTCGTATCTCGACTCCCTGCACGCTCAGCAGGGAATCGACGCCGAGACCCGCGACCGGGCCGAGTTCTTCCGGGAGCGCGCGACCGAAGGGTTCGACAGGCTCAGTGTGCAGTGGTCCGAGTGAGAGAGAAGCCGCCGGCTCACTCGGGGCTACTCAGCCCCGGGCGGTCCACGCCCCTGTTGGCGGTGCCGGCGGTCAGCCCCGAGACCGCACTGACCTCGTCGCGGTTGTACGCCACCGCCACGAGAAGATCGGTGAGGTTCACCATCTCCGAGAGGTAGTCGTGTGCCCGGCGCTCCCAGCGCGCTTCCGCGTCGGGGTCGGCCAGCAGGCGATGGGCGCTGTCGACCACCGCGTCGAAGTCGGCGTGGTTTACGATCAGATCGGCCGCCTCGAGTTCGACGAAGTTCCGCATGTCGGTCCCCCCGACGAAGGAGTTCGACCGGACTGCGGGCGTCCCGAGCAGGGCCGCCTCCGCGACCATCGTCTGGGTGTCGGCGACGAGCAGACTCGCCTCCGCCAGCGCGTCGTGCATCAGCGCCGGGTGCAGATCGTACGGTTCGGCGTCCAGGTCGTCGAAGTCCAGCCGGCCCCCCTCGTCGGAGACGAAGACGGTCACGTCCTCGCTCAACTCCTCGATCAGTCGCCGGCGGTCGCCCGGCGAGAAGCCCGACTGGCCCACGTCGTGGTGTGAACCGAAGGCGTTCAGTCGGACGATGGCGAACCGCTCGTCCTCGGCGACACCCAACTGCTCGCGTACGTCGCCCGAGGGACTGAACGTCTCCGGGTGGAGGTACGCACACTCTTTGAACCCCCGGAATCGGTAGTGGCGCGGGCCGAGGTCCTTGCCGAAGACGTGCGGCGTCAGGATCGCACGCGAGAAGGGACGCGAGAGCGCGTGATCCAGCGTGTCGGTCTCGGAGTCCACGACGAGAATCGTCGGTGCCCCCGTGATCGCCCCGGCGTGGGCGGCGTAGCTCCCGCGACCGAAGATGCAGTCCGGATCGAACTCGCGGGCGTGCCGGACGATGTTGTAGTAGTGTTTCGGTAGTTCGCGCGCCAGCGACCACTTCGTCGTGTCGAGGGTGCCGTAGACGCGGTGTGGGAGGTCGTAGTACTCGAGGAGGGCGACGGTGCAACCGTAGTCCCGCGCGAGGACCAGGACGTCGTGGCCGTCGTCGCGGAGTCGCCGAACGAGCCCCTTGTAGACGTGGACGTGGGCGGGGGTGTTCGTGAAGAACAGGAACTTCTCGGCGGTCATCTCGTCACCATCTCGGCCCGAGAGACGTTAAGTTACTCACCGCTTACCCGCAACGCGACCGAATTCACCGGAGCAGTCGGGTCGGTATCCGGTAACTACCCAGTTTACAGACGAGGACTACGCGATCCGAACCGGTCGTTCACCGGCGTCGAATCGGTCGTTTCTGATACTCAATCGGTCGTTCACCGACGCGCTCGCGTCGGTAGTCGGCGAGGATCCGACACGACTCGTCGGTGGTGACCGGTCGTGGGCGGTGACGAGAGAAACAGGAGTCGAGTGGACAGGGAAGGTGCCGCAGATCGTACAGGGGGTCGAGTGATCCGGAGACGCGCCACAGCGAGCACAGCAGGTCGAGTGAGGCGCGACCGACCCGCGCCTCACTCGACGGTGACGCTCTTGGCGAGGTTCCGTGGCTTGTCGATCGGTCGACCCAGCCGCCGGGCGGCGTGGTACGCCACGAGCTGGAGCTGGACGTTCGCCATGATTCCTGATGCGTACGCGGGGGCCTCCGGGAACGTCAACACCTCGTCGGCGACCCGGTGGACCTCCTCGCTCTCGTCGCCGACGACCGCGATCACGGGTGCCCCGCGCGACTGTACCTCCTTCACGTTGTTCAGCATCTTCTCGGTGTGCTGGCCGGTGAACACCGCGAAGACTGGCGTGTCGGGTGTCACCAGCGCGAGGGGGCCGTGCTTCAGTTCGCCGGCCGCGAACCCCTCGGCGTGTTCGTAGGAGATCTCCTTGAACTTCAGCGCGCCCTCCAGCGCGACGGGGTAGCCGAGTCCCCGTCCGATGAAGAAGTACGCGTCGCTCCCGTCGAACAACTCGGCGAGTTCGTCCGCCGTGGAGTCGTCCAGCGTCTGCTGGACGTCGCTCGGGAGCCGCGAGAGCGAGTCGAGCAGCTCGGCCGAGAACCGACTCGGCGTCCCGGTCACGTCCCGGATCAGGCGCTCGCCGAGCAGTGCCAGCGAGGCGACCTGCGAGGTGAACGTCTTCGTCGCCGCGACGCCGATCTCAGGGCCGGCCCGGATGTACATCGCGTCCGTACACTCGCGCGCGGCCGTCGAGCCGACGACGTTCGTCACGACCAGCGTCCGCGCACCCACGGCGTCCGCGTACCGCAGTGCTTCGAGCGTGTCGGCCGTCTCGCCGGACTGACTGACGCCGACGACCAGCGCGTTCTCCGGGATCGGTGGCTCGCTGACGCCGTACTCGTTGGCGAGGTACGCCTGTGCCGGGACGCCAGACTCGTTCAGCAGGCCCGCCGCGTAGACGGCGGCGTGGTAGGAGGTGCCGCAGGCGACGAACTGGACGCTCGTCACCTCGTCGAACGACCCCGGCGGGAACGAGTCGAGGATCACGTCGTCGTTCAGCGTGTCGATCCGCCCCCGGATCGTCTGCCGGAGGGCGGTCGGCTGTTCGTAGATCTCCTTCAGCATGTAGTGATCGTAGCCGCCCTTCCCCACGTCTTCGGGGTCCCAGTCGACCGTCTGGATCGGCCGCTCGACCGGTCGGCTGTCGCCGTCGGTGACGCGGTAGCCGTCGGGCGTCAGGTGGACCACGTCGCCGTCGTCGAGGTAGATCACCTCCGAGGTGTGTTCGAGGAACGCCGGGATGTCGCTGGCGAGGAAGTACTCGCCGTCACCCAGTCCGAGGACGAGTGGCGACCCTCGCCGGGTGGCGAAGACGGCGTCTTCGTCTCTGACGAGCATGGCGACCGCGTAACTGCCCGACAGTTCGCCGATGGTCCGCCGGAAGGCGGTCTCGGGATCGGTGTGCCGGAGGTGTTCTTCCATCAGGTGCGGGATGACCTCGGTGTCGGTCTCGCTGACGAACTCGTGGCCGGCCTCCGAGAGGCGATCACGGAGTTCGGCGTAGTTCTCGATGATCCCGTTGTGGACGACCGCGACCTCACCGTGGCAGTCGGTGTGCGGGTGAGCGTTCTCGTCGCTCGGCGCGCCGTGGGTACTCCACCGGGTGTGGCCGATGCCGACGCTCCCGGAGATCGTCTGGCCGGCGACCGCCGACTCGAGGTCGGCGATGCGACCCTCGCGCTTGTGGACCTCGATGCCGTGGCCGTTCTGGACCGCGATGCCGGCCGAGTCGTAGCCCCGGTACTCCAGTGTCCGGAGTGCGCCCAACAGGTCGCCGATCGCGTCGTCGTGGCCGACGCGGGCGATGATTCCGCACATCTAGATCACCTCCACGTTCGCCTCGACCGTTCCGCTGACGACCGTCCCCGGGGCGGCGTTCGCGCCGGTACCGAACCGGGTGCCGGGTCGGCAGGTGGCGTTCCCGCCGACGCTGGCTCGATCACCGAACAGCGAGCCGATCTTGACGGGGTAGACGCGCCCGCCGACCGGGAGGTCCACCTCGCCCGACGAGAGGGTCGCGCCGGGACCGACGACCACGCCTTCGCCGATCACGCTGTCGTGGAGGACGGCGTTCGCTCCGATCTCGACGTCGGCACCGACGACGCTCCGGGTGACGATCGCACCGGGGCCGACCCGGACGTTCTCGCCGAGACAGCTTCCCCGCCGGACGACAGCACCGGGGCCGACCCGGCAGTCCTCCCCGAGGACGACCGGGGCTTCAACGACGGCCGTCTCGTGGACGCGGGCCGACTCGGCGATCACCGGTTCGCGGGTGTCGCCGATCATGTCGCCGTGTTCACGCAGGAGTTCTTCGGTCACGTCCAGCACCTCCCAGGGGTAGGAGGGGTCGAGCCACACGCCGTCGGACTGCGCCCGGCGCACGCGCCCGGTGAGGTTCATCAGCGCGTCGGTCAGGTGGATGTCGCCGTTCCGCGAGTCGGTCTCCGCCAGCGCGTCGAAGATGGCGTGCGGGAGGACGTACACCCCGGCGTTGACGGCGTGGCTCGGCGCGTCGACGGGGTTCTCGATGACCGCCTCGATGTAGCCGTCGTCGGCGACGACCGCACCGTAGTCCTGCGGGTGTCGAGAGGTCGAGACGGCGGCCGTGGCGACGGCGTCACCCGCTTCGTGGGTCGCGATCGTGTCTCTGACCACGGTCGCGTCGATCACGTTGTCGCCGTTGACGACGAGGAACGGATCGGACTCGACGATGTCACGGGTCTGGAGGAGCGCGTGGCCGCTTCCCAGTTGGTTCTCCTGCGTGACGTAGGTCAGATCGACACCCCGGAAACTGCTCCCGAGGTGGGTCCGGATCCGGTCGCCACGGTAGCCGACGACGACCGTGATCCGGTCGATGCCGGCACCGACGAGCGCGTCGAGCACGTACTCGAGGATCGGCCGGTTGGCGACGTGGAGTAACGGTTTGGGGCGGCGCTCGGTGAGCGGCCGGAGTCTGGAGCCTTCACCGCCTGCGAGGACGACGGCTTCCATGCTAGCTGTGGTGGCGCGAGAGGTTCTCGCGTCCACCGTGGTCGGTCGTGTAGGTGTGTCGTTTCATCGGAAGTCACCGGACAGTGATGTCTACACATGTAGACCTCCTCTCGCGGGTTTGTTATTGAGAGACTACGTGAGGCGGTCGCACGGGTACGGAGTGCCGACTCGGCACGAGTGCCCGTGCCCGACCTCGCTCACGCCCGGTGCTCGCCGACGGTCCGTCCGCCCCGTCCCTGCGAACCACTCGCACATCGATCGATCGTTCGGCCGATCACCGTGTCGCGTGTCGTGGATCGACACCTACTTTAGCGACGTTTCCGACCCCTCGAACGACGACCGTTCGCTCGACGCTCGCTCTCGGCCGCCGGCGCTGTCTTCTGCGCCGTCGATCCGGCCACCCGCGCCGAGGCTCCGACCCGTCAGAGTAGTCAAACAGTCGACACTGTGTCCGTAAAGCACAGCTTAAACTGTGTAAATACGCTTGTAACTCCGGAGAAGGCGGTCTACTCTGTCGTTCCAGCCTGTCGAAAGGTACTGTGGTAATGGTAGGCATACGGCAGGCATCAGACAACCACTTTGCTACAAGCTGGCCAAATCTGTTTTATCCTTAATCGGCCATTAACGAGTATGCCACACGACCATGAAGACAGTCCCGGAGGGATACCTTCCGGACTCGACAGACGCAGTTTCCTTCGCCTCGGCGGTGCCGCCGTCGGGACGGCGGCGCTGGCCTCCTCGTCGGCAGCAGCGGCGGTCACTCGGTACGACATCACCTTCTCCCGGTCCGTGAACGTGGTTGAGGAGTACGGCGTCGATCCGACCGGGTCCGAGCGAGTCGACGACGTGTTACAGGAGCACATCGAAGACGACACGCTCTTGATCTTCCCGGAGGGCGAGTACCGGTTCGAGGGCAAACTCGCCGAGTACGGCATGGACCGACTGGGCTTCTACGGCGACGGCGACGTGCGGTTCGTCGCGCCGGACGGCTTCAACGACATGCTGATCGACTACAACATGATCGGCGAGATCCTCGTCGAGGGGATCACGCTGGACATGACCGCGCCGAACACCGTGACCGGGATCGACATCGACGCGAAGTACCGGGCGGTCGTCGAGGACGTGACCTACGAGGGTCGCGGCGTCCACGAGGACACCGGGACGACGAGCGCGTTCGGGATGTCGATGAAGAACGACGACGCGGTCGGAATCATCCGGAACGTCTCCGTTGAGGAAGGTGGTGCGCTGGGCCACTACGAGGGGGGCAACGGCCGGATCGGGGTCTACGTCGGCCCGAAGAACGAGGGGACCGTCCGTATCGAGAACACGACACTGGCCGACTTCCCGAACAACTGTGTCTACGCCAGTAAGACACCCGGTAACGTCGAGGTCGTCGACTGTACTTTCCGGAACAACAACGTCGCGTCCGTCAGGATCAGCGGCGAGGGCAGCTTCGTGAAGAACTCGACGTTCCTCATCGACCTCGACCAGTACGACGGACCGACCGACGGGATGGACTACTCGTTCAACACTCGCGGTATCTGGCTCGAACAGGGGAGTTTCGACTTCCCCGGCGGGGCCGTGATCGAAGGCTGTGACATCACCGTGGTCGACACGCGCTCCTGTTCGGGAGCCATCGCACTCGCGGGGTCGGCGAAAGAGACGACCATTCGTGACACCGAGATCCGCGTCGACACCGACAGCACGAACGCGATCCGACGGAAACCGCCGAACGACTACGCCCCACTCACTGTCGACAACGTCACCATCACCGGCAGTGCCGACGGTGGACAGGCGATCCTGCTGTGGGAGGCGGACGGCTCTGTCGTCAAGAACAGCTGTCTGTACGTCCCCGGCACGAACCGCGACGGCGTCCGTGCGCTGGAGGCCTCGAACTGTACCGTCGAGAACACGAACATCTCGGCCGGTGGTATCCGTGTCCGGGAGGACAACACGACCGTCTCGACTGCGGACCTCACCGAGATCGACGCCTGTCCGGTCTCCAGTGTCGACCGGAAGGAACTCCTGATCGAGAGCGTGGGCGACGAAGGCGCGGTCGACTTCGAGGCGACCGTCTCCGGCGACGTCGAACGGGGACCGCTCGCGGAGGACTACGACCAGATCGACGGCAGCACGGTACTTGGCCACGTCGCTGGCGGCGGCAAGGACTCGTTCATGTTCACGGGCGATCTGACGGACTTCGACGTGACATTCGGCGACTACTCCGACGTGCGGGTTTCGGTCGACGGCGAGGAGCAGTTGTGGGCGACCGGGAAGAAACTCGAGATCCGCAGCGTCGGCGACGAGAAGGCGGTCAACTTCGAGGCGACCGTCGACGGGAGCGTCGAACGCGGCGACCTCGCGGAGCCCTACGACGACATCTCGGGCGGGACGATCGAGGGCCACGTCGCCAATGGGGGCGTGGACACGTTTCGGTTCACGGGCGACTTGACGAACTTCGACGTGACGTACGGCGACAGCGCCGACGTGGCGGTGCTGGTCGACGGCGAGCAGGTATCGTGGGGGACGTCCCACCGGCTGTTGGTCGAGAGCGTCGGCGACGAAGGGGCGGTCGACTTCACCGCGACCGTCTCCGGCGAGGCGTGGCGCGGTGACCTCGCGGAGGACTACGATTACGTCTCGGGCGACACGATCGAGGGCCACGTCGCCGCCGGGAAGGCCGACAGCTACCGCTTCACTGGCGAACTGACCGACTTCTCCGTGACGTTCGGCGACAAACGGGACGTACGAGCTTCGGTCGACGGCGACACGATCTGACGGCGACCCGATCTGCTTCGGTCACCGGCCGTCTCCGCTTCTCCCGCTTCACCTTCCCGGGGAGACCGTCGAACACACTCTCGTTCGGGTGGTGACGATCCGTTCCCGGAACGATCAGTCGCTCTGCCGACCCGGCCTACCCACTACCTCGCGGTACAGCGCTTCGAGGCGGTCGGTCACGTGGTCCCACGCGTAGCGGTCTTCGATCAGGTTCCGGTTGCGTCTGCCCATCTCACGGGCGGTCTCGGGGTCGGCGAGCAGGTCACCCAGTGCCGCAGCGAGTGCGTCGGCGTCACCCGGTTCGACCAGTCGCCCGTTCTCGGGACCGACGACCTCCGGGACGCTCCCGACGCTGGTGGCGACGACGGCGTTCCCGCCGGCCATCCCCTCCAGCAGGGCGAAGGGCAGTCCCTCGGCGTGTGACGCGAGTACGGTGATCGTTCCCTCGGAGAGCAGGCGGCGCTTCTCGGCCTCCGAGACGTAGCCGTGGTAGGTGACGGTTCCGTGCCGTTCGGCCAGCGCCTCGGCTTCGGCCCGGAGCGGCCCGTCACCCGCCAGTACGAACTCGAACTCGACACCCTCGTCGGTGAGGCTGTCGACCGCGTCGAACAACTCGGCGATCCCCTTCCGGGGGACGAGATTCGAGACGACGACCACTCGCGGCGGATCGGCGTCGTCCCGTGGTTCGAAGTCGCCGGGCGTGACGGCGTTCGGGAGGACGACGAGCTTCTCCGGGGCGACGCGTCCGGCGAGGCTCTCTGCCCAGTACTCCGAGAGGACGATCACCGCGTCGCTCTGCTCGAAGACGAGCGACTGAAACCACGATAGCGGGGGGCGAGCGTCGGCGACGAACTCGTCGAAGGTCGGGCCGTGGACGTGGAGCACGACCGGGACCCGCCAGAACAGAGCCGACACCAGGACGTACAACCCTGCCCGGAGAAACGAGAGGTCGTCGGAGGCGTGGACGTGGACGAGGTCGGGCCGCCGCCGGAACGGAAACCGAGCGAGGGCTCTGAGGGTCCGGTAGCACTTGTGCCAGAAGACGGCCCGTTCCTCGCCGAGCAGTCCGGCGAGTGCGACCGTCCCCTCGGGTGCCGGTGTCGCAGTGTCGTGAATCCGCGACCGGACTGCGCCGTCGAACAGGTCGTGCTGGTGGTTGATGTAGTGGGCGATGCCACCGGTTCTGTGGCCTGCCGGACCGACCAAGAGTACGTCGAGTGGAGCCACCTCTTGTCGGCTGTGATGGTCCGACTGATCGTGCTCTCCTGCCCAACTGTGATCGTCAGACTGACAGCGGTCTCTCGGTCGGTTGTAGCTCACGGGGTTGTCACCTCCCGCGTTGCTGTGGGTACTGGTGTGGGCGCACCCTGCACTGCCGTCGGTCGCGGGACTCTCACCGGTCCGCTCGGCAGTCCTCGTTCGCTCAACCGTCTCATACCCTCCCGTGCGCTGGACGCCCGGTTAGTTATCGCCGACCTACAGCCCACGACCGCTAGCGCCGACGGCCGCTCAGACCGTTATACGATACATAACCAAGCCGCTAGAGGCTGGATGAAGGAGTACAAATGTCCCGACTCTCGAAAGTGGGTCTCGTCTGTGGGTACGCGGCACTAGCTGTCGCCGCAGCCGTGGCTCATCTCTCTCCTACGTCAGGGTACGAGCTGTCAATCTACACGGCGACGCCTCCCCCCTACTGGATCGCCGTCGGCGTCGCACTGTTCGTCTCCGTGCTCATCGCGTTCACGAGTACCGGCATCCTCCGAAGCGGCTCACTCGTTCTCGCCGTCGGGTCGATGTACTCCATCGGGAGCCTCCCGCTCGCTCGTGGCTACTATTTTTACGGCTCCGCAGACGCGATGACGCACCTCGGCTGGACAGCAGACCTCCTAACTGGCAGGCTCCCCGTTCTGGACCTGTACTACCCCGGTCTCCACTCGACGACGCTTCTCACGAGCACGCTCTCGTCGATCCCGACGAGACGAGCGATGCTTCTCTTCGTCTCACTGTTCCTCTTGGCGTTCGTCGCGTTTAGCTTCCTCGCCGTGCGGGCGATCACGACGCGACAGACCGACACGACGTTCGCGGTGTTCGCGGCGCTCCTGCTCCTCCCGATCACGCACCTGACGACCCACTACATCAACCCGCACCCGATCTCCGACGCGATCCTGTTGATCCCACTCGGACTCTATCTGCTTGCCCGGTACATCACCGACAGCGAGCGCGACAGACCCCTGACGAAGCTGGGTATACTGCTGGCGCTCTACTCAACGGCGACGCTTCTGTACCACTCGATGCAGGCGCTCCACCTGCTGATCCTGCTCGGTGGGATCGTGTTGATCCAGTTCTACGTCCGGGTGCGGTCCAATTTCTTCGAGAGCGCGACCGCCTCGTTCAGCCGGATCACCGAACACCGCCCTGTCTACGTCCAGACGGCCTTCCTCGCGGGACTGTTCCTGCTCTGGAACCTGAACCGGGATCGGACCGTGAACGCCGCCGAGGGGTTCGTCTCCGAGTTCAGCAGCTTACTCGCTGGTACCGGGCAGTCCGCAACCTACGTCCAATCGCGGGGGTCGTCGCTGTCCGCCATCGGAGGTGACCTCGTCGAGGTGTTTGCCAAGATGTTCCTGCCGAGTGCGATCTTCTGTGCGATCACGGGCATCCTGATGATCGGGGTCTTCTTCGGCCGACTGAAGCAGGACTCCGACGCCGACGCATTCGTCGAGTACCTCTGTGCCGCACTGGTCGGGTTGCTGGTGTTCGACGTGCTCCTGTTGATCGCCGGTGACACCTCTGACCTGTTCTTCCGGACGCTCGGTGCAGTCATGGCGGTCGTCACCGTCCTCACGGTGTTTGCGGTCCCGAGACTGCTGGACTGGGCACCGATCTCGCTTCCTGAGAAACCCCGTCGGATCGGGGCGATGGTCGCCATCGGTCTCCTGTTGACCGCCTCCGTTCCGACCGTCTACGCCTCGCCGTACATCTTCCAGACGAACGGACAAGTAACCGAACAGCAGATGACCGGTCACGAAATCCTCTTCGAGCACGAAATGGACGACACACAGATCGCAGCACTCCGAAACGGCCCATGGCGCTACTACCACGCCATCTACGGCGTCGAGACCTCCGAGGAACGCATCTCTCGGATGAAACAGAACGGTGTTCCCTTCGGGACTCTCGGCTCACTCCAAGCGACGTACCAGACCGATCAGTACGTCGCGCTCCGTGAATCCGACGAAGAACGAGAAGCCGGCGTCTATCGTGGCTTACGCTACGACGGCGCGAGCTTCGATTCGCTCGACTGGCAACGGGACGTCCACCGGGTGACCAGCAACGGCGGGTTCCGTGCGTACCTCGTTGATAAGGGGGGGTCGGCATGAGCGGTCCGGCCGTGGTCATCGGTCTCGACGGTGTCCCCTGGGATTTCATCGAGCGATGGACCGACGACGGCCATCTCCCGAACTTCGCCCGCCTCCGCGAGGAGGGGGCCGCTGGGCCGTGTCAGAGTACGGTGCCGGCGCTGACGGCGCTCGCGTGGCCGTCGATCACTACCGGTGTCCGGCCGGACAAGCACGGGTTGTACGCGTTCAGCGGGTTGCAGCCGAACTACAGCCACTCGCTCAACACGAGTCGGCAGTCCCGTCACCCAGCGATGTGGGACGCACTTCGGTCGGTGGTAGTTAATGTCCCGATGACCTACCCTGCCAGCGACATCGACGGCATCATGATTACCGGCATGATGACGCCGGACGGATCGCCACAGTTCACTCACCCGCCGGAGTTCCGGGATCGATTGGAAAGCGACTATCCCGACTACCGCATCGGTCTGGACTGGAAGGCGTATTACGGCCGGCCGACCGAACTCGCTGCGGACCTCGGTGAGGTGCTCTCGACCCGTCGTCGGTTGATGAACGACCTGCTGGACGAGGACTTCGAACTGTTCTTCTTCGTCTATACCGAACCGGATCGGCTCCAGCACCTCGTCTGGGACGAAGACTTGCTCCGCAGCCACTACGAGCGACTCGACGACGTGATCGGCGACGCGCTCGCACACGTTGAGGCGAACGACGGGACGCTGTACGTCGTCTCCGACCACGGCTTTGGGCCGGTGAAGCGACAGGTGAACCTCAACACGATCCTTCGCGACGCCGGGTTCCTCACTCCCGCGAGTGACGACGGCGTCCGAGGCTTGCTGTCACGAGCAGGTCTCACGAAGTCGCGCGTGCTCGATGGTCTCGAGAAGGTCGGGGTCAGCGAGAACCACCTCGTCAGATACCTGCCGCGACAGTTGGTCGATTCTGCGGCCGCGACGGTCCCCGGTGATCACGGGATGTACGACGTAAACCACGGCGAGACGGACGTGTTCGCCCATGGCATGGGTAACATCTATATCAACACGACCGATCGATTCGACGCCGGCACGGTGGCCCCCAGCGAACGTGATCGGGTCAAGACGGAGATCGTCGAATTGTTCCGGTCTGTCCAGGACCCTGAGACCGGCGAACGCCCGCTCCGGGTCGCCGACGGCGACGACCTTTTCCCGACAGATCCGGACTCACCGGACCTCGTCGTCGAAGCTGGCGAGAACTACACGGTCAGCACCGGAAAGCTGACCACGGCGGCGTTTAGCTCCCCAACGAACCTCGCCGCCGACCACAAGCCCGAGGGTATCTTCCTCGCGTGGGGGCCAGACATCGCGGCCGGCGTGACACCCGAAGACGCGACTGTCTACGACTTCGCACCCACCGTCCTCCACGGAATGGGAGAACCCGTGCCGGACGACGCTGACGGTCGCGTCCTCTCCGAAATCTTCACGCCGGGATCCAGCCCTGCCGAGACTCCGGTCGCGTCGGCCAACTACGGTGATCGAGTCTCCGACGGAGACGACGAGGAAGATGACTTCAGCGGCGTCGAGGACCGACTCAAAGGCCTCGGCTATATGGAGTGAAATGTTCGTCGACCAAGACGACGTATCGAAGTTACTCTCGAGCGCGTCCCTCGTCGTCGCCGGGTCGCTGATCTACTCGGTCGCACAACTGTTCGAGCGGATCATCATCGCCCGGGCGCTCGACCCCGGTGCGTACGGTGAGGTGTCGATCGGACTCACAGTCATGGGCATCAGCGCGACGTTCGCGTTGCTCGGGTTCAGCCAGGGGATCCCACGGTTCATGTCGAAGTTCGAGAACCCGACAGACGTTCGGGGAACGCTGGCGACGGGCCTGCTCGTCGCGGTCATCACCACCACGCTGATCACTGCGATCCTCCTGTTGAACGCCGAGTTCCTCGCGCGGACGTTTCTCGACCCCGGCACACCGTCGAGTCTGATCACCCTCTTTGCGCTGGCGGTGCCGTTCGTCGTCCTCATGCGACTCGGGATCGGCGGTATCCGTGGCCAGGAGAACACCCGCTACAAGGTATACGCGGAGAATCTGCTGTACCCCGGACTCAGGCTCGGCTTGATCGCGGGGCTGCTCGGTCTCGGTTACGGCATCCAGGCGGCTGGTTACGCCTACCTCACGGCCGCTGCCGTCTCGGCGGTGTTTGCGGTCTATATGCTCCACCGGTTGTTCCCGCTCGTCGGTGACTTCTCCCTGCACACCCGCGAGATGCTGACGTTTTCGGCCCCGCTCGTCGTCTCGTCGCTCCTCTCGGTGATCTTCTCACAGACGGACACGCTGATGATCGGCTACTTCCACCCCAGCGAGGAGGTCGGCTTCTACAGCGCGGCCTACCCGCTGGCGACCGGGCTGAACCTCGTCCTGACCTCCTTCGGGTTCATGTACCTCCCGGTGGCAACCCGGCTCGACACCGGGAACAAACGCGAGGAGGTCGACGCGGTGTACAAGCTGACGACGAAATGGATCTTCGTCCTCACGTTCCCACTGTTTCTCACGCTGGCGTTCTTCTCCAGTGACGTTCTTACTGTCGTCTTCGGGGCCGAGTACGCTGTCGCGGGCCTGACGCTGACGATCCTGACGATCGGCTACTTCACTCACGCGGCCGCCGGTCGGAGCAAGGAGACCTTCTCCGCGCTCGGATTCACGAAGTACGTCCTACTGGTCAACGCCATCTCGTTCGGCCTGAACTTCGTCTTGAACCTCCTCCTGATCCCCGACCTGGCACGCGTCGGGGCAGCTATCGGCTCGGCGACGGCCTACATCCTCGGCAACGTGATCACGCTCCTGATCTTGAACCGGAACTTCGGTATCTCGCCGTTCTCGCGCTGGTCGATCCGGACGTTCGTCGCACTCCCGGTCGTGATGCTTCCGCTCGCGTACCTCGTCTCACAGAACGTCGAGGGAACGTTTCCGATCCTCGCTGTCTTCGGGATCACGAGTGCGGCTCTGACACTGGTCGTCCTGACGCTGTCCGGCGGTCTGCAACCGGAGGACATCATCCCGGTCGAGTACGTCGAGACGGCACTCGGCGTCAGAATTCCCTACATCCGACGGTTCATCCCCGAAGACGACTCGATCCTCGAGTGAGCGATCGAACACCTCGAACAGCGGTCTTCGAGTGGCCCTTCGGACGACTCGATCGGTCGGCGCTCGGGAGTCTATCTTCGGTCTCTCGGCGCTTGTTGCTATTGCTCTGACACGACATTGGCGTCGACTCAGCTTCTCGGTGACGCGCCACTCCGAACTGTCACCAGGACTGTGATGGGGGACGCGGCTACAGGACGTTCCTCGGTCGAAAATTTCTTTCGGGTCTCCGATTCTCGGGTGGCCCTGTCCCCTGCCCTCCCGAGCCGGCTGCACATCCCGACGCTTCAGGCCACGGCATCGCCGTGATCGACGGACAGTCCGCCGTACTCGCCGCCGGTCAGCACCGACTCGTACAGATCGAGCAGTTCCGCGACGACCTCCTGCCACGTGAACTGCTCGGCGTACGAGAGAATCAGTTCGCGGTCCCACTCGCGGGCTAATCCGTCTTCGATCACGTCTGCCAAGCCCGCCACGTCGCCCGCATCGGACAGCAAGCCGTACCGGTCGTCGGTGATGATCTCGCCGACCCCGCCCACGTCCGACCCGACGTAGGGTTTTCCACAGCCGAGCGCCTCGAACATCACGGTCGGATTGCCTTCGGCCGTGCTCGGGAGCGCGAACACGTCACAGGCGTTCATCCACGCCGAGAGGTCTTCTTCCGGGATGTAGCCGAGCAACCGCACCGTTCCCTCTAAGCCACGCTCTGCGATCTGCTTCTCGATGGCGCGTTTCTGCCCACCGTGGCCGCCGATGGCACAGACGAGCGGTGTGTCGTCGCCGGCTCGCCCCCGGCGCTCCACGAGGTCCGCGATGGCGTCGACGAGGTAGTTGTAGCCTTTCCGCTTCTTCAACGCACCGAGCGAGAAGACCACGTCCGCGTCGGGATCGAGGCCCAACCGCTCGCGGGCGACGTAGGTGTCCATCAGGCTGAACCGCTCGCGGGAGTAGCCGTTCGGAACGAACACCGCGTTGTCGCTGTACTCCCGTAGCTTCGGCAGGTCCCGGCGGTTCACCCGGATCACGGCGTCCGCGTCGCGCCAGGTCTCGTAGACGCCCTCGGGGCCGTTCTCGTACTCGTCGAGGAACCGGCCGCGGTTCGCGTGGACCGTCAGGACGAACGGGATGTCGAACTCGCGGCTCACGGCTCTGGCGGCGTAGCCCGCCGTCCAGGTGAAGTGCGCGTGGAGCAGGTCGAAGTCCAGGGGGTGGTCACGAACCTGCTCACAGAGTCGCTCCGCGTGGCGGTCGCCGAGTCGACGGTAGCCGCCGTCGGTGGGGAGGTAGAAGAGCGACGTCGTGTGAACCTCGACGTTGTCGGGGGACTCTTCGTCGATCTTCGAGGACTTCCGGTACGGTTCGAGCCACCGGATCGGAAGGTAGTCGGCGGCCTCGGCGACCGGGTTGTACCGGACGAAGACGACCACGTTGGCGAACTGTTCTGCGAGAAGGTCGATCTGCTGTTTCGCGAACGTGGTGTACGAGTGGGAGACGACGAGGAGGTTCTTGTCGTCGAAGCGCATGGTCACAGGTCCGCGTGCTGTTTGACGACCTCGAACGCCTCGGCGTAGTCACAGTTGGCCTCGTAGCCCCTGTACGCCGCCCGGCCCCGGACAGCCTCCAGCCAGGTCTCGCCGTGCTTCTCGACCTGCGAGCCGTGAGCCCGCAGGCTGTCGATCTTCCGGTCGATCGAGTCGGTCACGTCCACGTAGTGTTGCGGCCGGAACTCGTGGGGCGTGATCCCCCCGGGGATCGTCGGTCCGTACATGTAGACGGACTCGTGGTTCTTCCGGGTCGCCGCGATCACCGCGCGGGCGAGGTGGCGGTGGTCCTGGTGGGAGTCGTAGTGCCACGGGACGTAGACGACCTCGGGGTCGTAGTACTCCAGCAGGTGGTCGACCTCGCCGACCAACTGTCTGTCGTACCTGATGTCGTCGAGTGGCACGTCCAGGATGTCCAACTCACAGCCGAGAATCTCGACTGCGTCGCGGGCTTCACGCCAGCGTTCGTCCTGCTCGTTGTCGGGGAAGCTCGTGGCGACGACCATCGTCACCGTGTCGCCTCTGTCTGCGTGGCGGGCGACCGTGCCGCCC
Organism: Salinirubrum litoreum; assembly: GCF_020567425.1. NCBI lineage: Archaea > Methanobacteriati > Methanobacteriota > Halobacteria > Halobacteriales > Haloferacaceae > Salinirubrum > Salinirubrum litoreum. The sequence continues at coordinate 508,181 of NZ_JAJCVJ010000003.1, forward strand.
ATGCCAACCTCTACGTCGTCCGGGTGTGCGCCGAATGCGAGTACCTTCATCGTTCTAGTTCCGTGAGTTCGTCGGGCTGTACCACCAGTTCGTCCCAGAAGCGGGAGACCACGATCTCTTCCGGTTCGGGCACCGTGACCGACTCGCCGGCCGCCAGTCTGAGGGTGAGATGCGGGAGGTTGACGCCGGCGTGGGTGGCGATGACCGTCCCGCCGCCGAGACGGGGGTTCACCTCGACCAGTCGCGGCGTCCCCTCTGCGTCACGCTTCAGTTGCATACACGAGGGACCGACCAGCCCCAGATCGCGGGCGATGCCGCGACAGATCGTCCGAATCTCGTCGTCCAAGACGGTCCGACCCTTGAAGCTGATCCCGCCTTTCGTCTCCATCCGGACGCGCGGCAGTGCCACGAGTGGCTCGCCGTCCAGGTCCGAGAGGACGTCGACGGTGTACTCCTCGCCGGGGAGGTACTCCTGGACCAGCATCGGTTCGCCGGTGTCCATCGCTCTGTGGGCTTCCTCGGGCGTCTCACACAGCGCGACGTGGCGGCTCCCCTTTCCGGCGACCGGCTTGACGAAACACGGGTACGTGTCCAGTTCGTCGGGATCGGTCGCGGTTCGGGGGAAGGGGTAGTCGTCGGCAAGCGCGTCGTGGAAGGCCAGTTTGTCCGTGCAGGTGTCGATCGTCTCGGGACTGCTGACGACCGCCGTGACGCCCTCGTCTGCCAACTCCTCGCGGATCTCTGCGTAGCGTGGTAGATCGTAGCCGGTGGTCGGCAGGATCACGTCCACGCCGGCCTGTTCGATCACCGCTCGCGCCGTCGGGAGGAAGTCTTCCTCGTTCGCGCGCGGGACGACGAACCCCTCGTCGGCGAGGTAGAGACCGGCGGCGGTCTCGTCGGCGTCGGTTGCGACGAGTCGGCCCTCGAAGCCGGCCCGCCGGAGCGACCGCATCGCCCCGACGCCGGCCGCGCCGCCCGCCCCCGGAATCAGTACTGTCTGTCGATCCATTTCCATCGTTTCTGCAACTCCTGTGTACTTTGTAATTGAGAGGCTTCGTGGGCGTCACTGCCGACGACCACGCTCGCGTCGTGCGTTCTCGTGACCCCCACGAGGTCGGCTCGCGGCAGGTCGTATCGACTGTTCACCTCGATCGCCGTGTCGTGTTCGACCGCCGTAGCGACCACCTGCGACCAGTCGTCGGCCGTCAGGTCGAGTCCCCGCCGCGTCGGGAGCAGAGTAGGATGTCCATACACGTCCACGACAGGGTTCGCGACCAGCGCGCAGGCGGCGTCGACGTACTCCGCGACGCTCACCTCGGGGAAACTGTGGAAGACGCCGGTCACGACGTCCACCTGTCGCAGCACGTCGTCGGACACGTCCAGCGTCCCCTCGCTGTCCAGCACTTTCGCCTCACAGCCGAGGAGGATCGTGAGGGTCGGATACGCCTCGCGGGCCTGCGCTACGTCACGCCGGAGGGCGTCGAAGTCGTAGTCCAACTCCCGCCGGACGTGTTCGGAGAAACAGAGCAGGGCGGGACCCGCCTCCACTGCGCGTCGGCAGTAGTCCGCGACCGAACTCTGCCCGTCGGTGTAGTCGGTGTGCATGTGCCAGTCGCCCCCGCGCCGAACCTCGCTCGGGAGGTCCGCGACCGACTCGGTGGAGATCACACTGCTCACGGCCGACCACCGCCGACTGTCGTCGGACGAGTCACGGCCGACCACCTCCGACCGTCCCCTCGCTCCGCACGTCTCTCGTCGGCTCGCCCGCCTGCTCGCCGACGCCCGCGAGGTCGGCTACCTGCTCGTGGATCACTTGGGTCGTGTCGACCTTCTCGGCGAGGAGTCTGGCCCGACGTTCGGCCCACGACTCCCCTGTCGAGGCCAACACGTCGTCGGTCGCCGGCACCGGCGGCTCTCCGCCGGTCAGAATCTCCCGCGCGACCGCCAGCCCTTCGCGCTGTCGCGTCTCGCGGTCCTCGTCCACGAAGCTGAACAGCAGGCCGTACCGTTCCAGATCACGCGTGTAGCCGAGTTCCCAGTTCGAGATGTAGACGGCCGGCGTGCCCAACACGGCGGACTCGGCGGCCATCGTCGCGCTCTCGCCCACGAACAACTCGGCGTGGGCCAGCAGGTGGTGCATGTGCTCGGGCGGCACGTCGTACCGCCGGTCGGCCAGCGACTCGGGCACGTCGGCCTCCGCCGAGACGACGACCCGCCCGCCCGAGGCTTCCAGTTCTTCGACTACCGCCTCGATCCCACCGAGTCCCGACTGGCCGAAGTCGTGGGCCGCCCCCCACGCGACCGTCCGCAGGACGATCAATCGCTCGTCGGGGTCGACGCCGTGAGCGCGCAGTATCTCGGGGTCCGGCGTGAACCGGTTCGGGTGGAGATACGCGAGTTCGTGATACCCTGGGTACCGGACCGCCGTCGCCGGCAGGTCGCCGAAGTAGCAGTCCGGCACGCAGATCCGGTCCGCGAAGGGGAACGCGAGCCGATTCTGCAGGGTTCCGTGTTCGGTGTCTACGAAGAGCAGGCTCTCGGCACCGACGAGTGGTGCGACGTGGGTCACGCCCGGTTCGGCGATGGCGACCAGCACGTCGGGGTCGAACCGCCGGGCTTCTCCGAGGAGTTTCGCCTCCCAGACCAGTTGTGTCACGGCCAGATCGAGGAAGCCGTCTGTCGCACCCGCGAGGACCGTGTGCTCGACGTCGTAGGCGTCCAGCAGGGCCGTGGCGACGCTCTTCTCGCGGACGCAGACGTGGACCGCGTGGCCCTCGGCGCGCCACTCGGCGATGGCGTTCCGGAAGAAGTGGACGTGGCCGGGATGCTGGATGGTGACGAGGACTCTCACGGGGAGGGTTGCACCTCCAGCGGCCGGTTCCGCGCGCGATCCAGCGTCATCGCGGCCACCAGCAGGCCGCCGCCGAGCAACACTGCGAGTACCGCCGACAGCAGCCCCGAGACCGGCGAGGGGGGCGCGGGCACCCCGACGCCCGCGAGGGGAAGCGCGGTCCACAGCAGGAGGGGCAGACTCGCCCCCGTCAGGCCCGCACCGAGGTAGTAGCCGGCGAGCGTCGGGAGCGTGCGACCGCTCCGAAACTCGGCGTTGATCCGCCAGAGGAAGTTCCACAGCAACATCAACGACACGCGCCGGATGTAGGTCCCGTACTTGATACTGCTCTGTTCCTCGCCGTATCGGGCCGGCATCGGCACGTCCGCGATCCGGACGCCCGCGACGTTCAGCTTCACGAGGAGGTCGTTGCAGTAGCCGTAGTACTCGTAGAGGTCGTCGAGGTCGATGGCGACGAGTGCGTCACGCGAGATGGCCGTGTAGCCGTTCTGCGGGTCCATCATCCGCCAGTAGCCGCTGGCGATCTTCGTCAGGAACGTCAGGGTGAGGTTGCCGACGAACCGGAACCGGGGCATCTGCTCGCGGAACTCCCGGTAGAGCAGCCGGTTCCCCTTCGCGTAGCCGGCCCCGCCGTCGATCAGCGGGTCGAGGAAGCGCGTCATGATCGAGAGGTCCATCTGGCCGTCGCCGTCGACGGTGACGATCAGGTCGACCTGTCGTTCGACGGCGGCCATGTAGCCGGTCTTGATCGCACCACCCGCGCCCTGGTTCTCTCGGTGCTGGACCGGCAGGACGCGCCCGACCCGGTCGGACACGGTCGCCCGCTCTGTGAGCGGCGTCGCGGGCGCGTCGGGGTGACGAGCGACGGCGGTCGCCGTCTCGGCGGTCGGTTCGGTCTCGGCGGCCGTCGTCAGAATCTCCGCCCACGTGTCGTCGGTCGAGTCGTCGTCGACCGCGATCACCAGATCGACGTAGTCGGGCATCCCTCGGAGGACGTCGCCGACGAACCCGCTCTCGTTGTACGCCGGCACGACGACGGCGACGCGGTGGTTCCGGTACATCAGAGATCGCGGTAGATCGCCGGCAGATCGGCGAAGCTCTCTCGGTCGAACGTCCAGTCCACGTCGACGATCACGGGGTACTCGCCGAGTCCCGACACCACGTCGGCCGGTCGGAGATCGGTGAACTCCGGGTGGGCCGTCGGGATCACCACGCCGTCGAAGCCGGTGAAGTCGAGGTCCTCGAGCAGGTCGATCTCGAAGACGCTCGCGAGCACCTGGTCGTCACCGTGCGGGTCGTAGCCCACCAACCGGTAGCCTCGGGTCTCCAACTCCCGGACGAGTCGTTTCAGTACCGCAGACCGCACGTCGGCCGTCCCCGGCTTGTACGTCAACCCGAGCACGAGGAGGCGCGGACTGTCGTCGCTCTCGTCGCGCTCTGCGGTGATCGTCGTCGCCTCGTCGCGTCCCTGGACCAGTGTCCCGTCGGGCGTCTCGTGTGTCTCGTGGGCGACCGCGTGGTCCACTGCGTGGCTGTCGCGGATCTCCGCGCGCGTCGTGAAGGCGTCGTCGACGAGGTCACAGACCCTGTTCGGCACGTCGTCGTTCACTCGCCGGGCGGTGCTCATCAGCTCCGGTTCGTAGTTCGCCTGCCGCGCCCGGTAGATCAGGTAGTAGGGATCGATGGGGATGCAGTGACCGCCGACGAGACCGGGTTCGTACTGCTGGAAGTTCCACTTCGTGCCGGCGGCCTCCAGTACCCCACGCGTGTCGATGTCGAGTGCGGACAGGGCGGCCGACAGTTCGTTCATCAACGCGATGTTCACGTCCCGCTGGATGTTCTCGACGCACTTCGCGGCCTCTGCCGACTCGATGCTCGGTGCGGTGTGGACGCCCGCGTCGATGATGTCGCCGTAGAGGTCGGCGAGTCGTTCCGTCACCGCGTCGGTGCGACCGCTGACGATCTTCACCACCTCGTGGAGTTTCCGGCCGCCGATCCCCGGCGAGAGACGTTCCGGCGAGTAACCGACCTCGAACTCCTCGCCGACCGTGAAGCCGGACTCGGTCTCGACTGCCGGACAGAGCACTTCGCAGGTCGCACCCGGGTACACCGTCGATTCCAACACGACCGTCGTCCCCGGCGAGATGTGCCGACCGAGGGTCTTGCCGGCCGACTCGACGTAGCCCAGATCGGGATTCCCGGTGTCGTCGACCGGCGTCGGGACGGTGACGATGACGTAGTCGGCCCCGGCGAGCGACGACGGATCGGTCGTGAACTCGATACTGGACTCGGCGATGGCGTCTGCGCCGGTGTCTCCGGTCGGATCACCGCCGGCACGCAGTGTTGCAACTTTCTCGGCGTCGATATCGAACGCGGTGACAGTATGGCCGGCTCCGTCGAACGCCACGGCGAGCGGCAAGCCGACGTAGCCGAGCCCGATCACCGCGATTCGAGAGGGGCCCTGCTCCATTACGACTCCCCGTTCGACACCAACGGTCTTGACTAAACACTGGCTAACTGTGATAGGGGGACCGAAACACCGACTCGACGCAGCCGACCGCCAGACAGCAGATCGTCGATCTCGCGGGCCGCCGACCGCCCACCCACGGCCTCGCCTCCGACCGTCGATCACTCGTTCGCCACACGTACGACCTGGCTCGGCTCCGGGTCGACGTCTCCCGGCGTTCACCGCTCGTCCCACAGTTCTGCGGGGTCGTCGGCCCGCAGACGCCCGATCCGGCGGCAGACCTGCTTGACCGCTGTGGGCGGTCGCGTCCGGCCACCCCGCCGCCTGAGGGTCGCATCGGCAGGGTCTGACGACTGCAGGGACTGCCCGGTTAAGCCACTCTTAACGCCCGACGAGTCGGCAACAGAGCCCACCGCTGTCGGTGAGGGACGCTGACCGTCGATCGGTGCGTGACGCGCTCTCGTCGAAGGACGATGCCGATAAGCCGCTCCAGTCCCTTCTGCCGACAGTGACGACGCGACAGGATCGGACCGCGCTGGCGGGAATCGTCTTTCTCGTGCTGTTCGCGCAGGTCCTGCTCTACCCCGGCATCGACGCGCTCGTCGCGGCGCTCGGTGCGGAGACGCGACTCTCGGCGAGTATGTGGTTCCTCGCCGTCGAGTACGCCGCCTTCGTCGCCTTCGCCGTCGTCTGGGGGGCGCTCAGCGACGCGACCGGCCGCCGTGTTCCGTTCGTCGTGTGCGGTGCGCTGGGCGGTGCGGTCGGCTACGCCGTGCTCGCGTTCGTGCCCGTCGCCTCCTTCGAGACGATCCTCCTCTTACGACTGTTTCAGGGTGCGACTACCATCGGCGCGTTCTCGCTGGCGATCACGATGCTGATGGACCTGCCGGGCGGTCACGGCCGGAACATGGGCTCTGCCGGTATCGCGATCGGCGGGGGCACCGCCCTGGGCGCACCGATCGGCGGGCAACTGTACGAGGTCGGCCCGCTGGTGCCGGTGGCGGTCGCGGCCGGCCTGTTCGTACTGGTCGCACTGCTGGCGCTGACTGTGAACGACCGCGCGCCGGGCGAGCGTGGCACCTCGCACCCCTCGGCAGCCGCCGACACCGGCGGATCTCGCCTCGGTGCCGGCGCGGTCTCGTCTGCGCTGTCGGGACTCGCCCGCCGACCGATCCTGCTCGTCCCCTACGCCTTCGGCTTCGTGGACCGACTGACGGCCGGCTTCTTCGCGCTGGTCGGGACGCTCTACTTCCGGGAGACGTTCACGCTCTCGCCCGGCGAGACTGGTCTGCTCCTCGCGTGTTTCTTCGCACCGTTCGCACTCCTCCAGTACCCCTTCGGGAAACTGTCTGACCGAGTCGGTCGCGTCGCGCCCGTCCTCGCCGGATCGGCGGTGTACGGGCTGGTCGTGATCGTCGTCGGCCTCGCACCGACCGCGACGACCGCCGCGATCGCGATGGTCGGCGTCGGCGTCGTCGGGGCGTTGATGGCCCCCGCGACGATGGCACTCGTCACCGACCTGGCGAGCGAGACCGAACGCGGGGCCGCGATGGCCGGCTTCAACGTCTTCGGCAGTCTCGGCTTCCTCGCCGGCGTGCTGGTCGGCGGGACGGTGGCGGGGCTGTTCGGCTACTTCTGGGCGTTCGTCGTTGCCGGCGGCATCGAACTTCTCGTCGTCGTCCTGTCGCTGCCGGCGCTCTCGCGGCTCTCGGTCGGGACCGACAGATCGCCGGTCCTCACCGACTGAGGCCGTTCCTCGGTCGCTCGTGTGTCGGTGGTCAGTCTCTCGGTGGCTCGTGTGGCCGTGGCTCGTCTCTCGCTCGTGTGCCGACAGCGTTCCGCGACCCCAAACCACATTCTCACTGCCTCCGACAGACCGGTATGTCCACTCCGAGCGACCCACCCTTCGCCGGCGAAGACCACGAGAGACACGTCGGGCGAGCGATCGAACTCGCCCGCGAGGCGGGCGACCGGGGCGACGGCCCCTTCGGGACCGTGCTGGTTCGAGACGACGAGGTCGTCCTCGAAGCGCGGAATCGCGAGGTGACCGACGACGACCTCGCAGAACACCCGGAACTCTCGCTGGCGCGACGGGCGACCCGCGAGTTCGACGCCGAGACCCGCGCCGAGATCACGATGTACACCAGCACCGAACCGTGTCCGATGTGTGCCGCAGGGACCGCCTACGCCGGACTCGGTGGGGTGGTCTACAGCGTCTCGGGTGCGCGACTCGGCGAACTGCGCGACGGACCCGAGGGTATCCCCTGTGGAGAGGTCTTCGAACGACTCGGCCGGGAGATTCCGGTCCACGGACCGGTGCTCGCCGAGGAGGGCGAGGCGGTCCACCGCGAGTACGGCGCGATCAGCGACGACTGAGCCGGTTCCGAGACGACGGCGTCGACCCGGCACCCCAAGTGACCCACGCGTCACCGGGTGACGTCGAGGTACGCGAACCGCTAAACCCCCGGCGTGCGTCTATCGAAGTGTGACTGTACGTATCGACGGCCGCGACCGCGCGATTCGGCGCTCCGTCCGCCGAGAGACATCGATGACGCGAGCCGACAGCCGGCGACCCGGAGGACCCAGATGAGCGGTCCCCACCAGAACCAGCCTGTCGCGACCGCCGGCACGGCACCGGAGGACGCGCAGGCCGGGGTCGTACTCGTCCACGGACGCGGCGCGACCGCACGCGGGATGGTCGGCATCGCCGAGGACATCGGCGTCGACGGTGTCGCCTATCGCGCGCCACAGGCCGCGCGCGGGTCGTGGTACCCCAACCGGTTCATCGCCCCCATCGAACAGAACGAGCCACACCTCGCGTCCGCGCTGCAAGCCGTCTCGGACTCGGTCGAGTCGTTCGTCGATGCGGGCATCCCCTACGACCGGATCGTCGTCCTCGGCTTCTCACAGGGCGCGTGTCTCGGGAGCGAGTTCGTCGCCCGGACGACCCGCCGCTACGGCGGTGTGGTCGCCTTCAGCGGCGGCCTGATCGGACCACTCGGCTCCGAGTTCGACCACGAGGGCGATCTGGAAGGGACGCCGGTCTTCCTCGGCTGTAGTGACAGCGACCCGCACATCCCGGTCGAGCGCGTCCACGAGACCCGCGACGTGTTCGAACGACTCGGCGGCGAGGTCGAAGAACGCATCTACGAGGGGATGGGCCACACGATCAACGCCGACGAGATCGGCTACGTGCGTGAGCTGTTGTCGGACCTGACGAGCGACTGAACCGGCCGTCGATCCTCACTCCCGCGCGGATTCGATCGCCTCGCGGAACTGCTCTGCTCGCTCTGTCAGTGCGGCGTAGTCCTCGCGTTCGACCGCGTCGCCGTCGACCAGCGAACTCCCGACACCGACGCCGCCTGCTCCGGCGTCGAAGAAGTCCGCGACGTTGTCCAGCGAGACGCCGCCGGTCGGGAGCAGTGGGAGTTGCCCGAGTGGCCCGCCGATGGCTCCGACGTAATCCGGGCCGAGCGGCCCGGCGGGGAACACCTTCAGCAGGTCTGCGCCGGCCTCGCTGGCCTCGACGGCCTCGGTCGGGGTGGCGACACCGGGGGCGACCGCGACCCCGTGGCGGTTGCAGGTCTCGACGACGCCCCGGTCGAAACTTGGCGTGACGACGAAGTCCGCGCCGGCCCGGAGCGCGGCGCTCGCGGTCTCCGAGTCGAGGACGGTGCCGACCCCGATCAGGGCGTCCTCGCGGTCGAAGGCGTCGGTCAGGTGGTCGATGGTGTCGATCGCGCCGGGCGTGTCGGCGGTCACTTCCAGCGTCGTGACGCCGCCGGCGACGAGGGCGTCGACGACGCGGTGGGTCTGTTCGGCGGGGACGCCCCGGAGGATGCCGACGATACCGGTGTCGAGGATACGACTGACTGCGACGTGTCGCTGCATACTCGGGTGTCTGTGGTGGTCGGGATAAATCGGTCGGGGGACGACGTGGATGGTGTCGAATGCACTCTAGACGACGCGAGTCGAGAGCCTCCTTCTGACGGGAGTGTCGTCGAGTTCGTCGCGGACGACGGGGGGTGAAAGCCCCCGGACGATAGGATCATCGTTGGGTGAGTCGCAGACAACGAGCGGTGAAAGCCCCCGGCCCCTTTCAGTCCCACCCGGGGGAATTTGCGAAAGCGCACGCAACTCGCGGTGGACCAGTCAGTTTCAGCGATAGCCTCCCTGCGACCGTCGGCTCACCTGAGGCGGCCCTACGCCGCCGAAGTGCGCGACACGAGACCCGCCCGAGGCGGCCCCACGCCGCCGAGGTGTGGTGGCCGAGGCGGCCTCACGCCGCCGAGGTGTGGTGCCCGAGGCGACCCTTCGTCGCCGAGGTGTGGCACCCGAACCGGGTGCATCCCGGTGAGGTGTCGCGCCAGCCCGTTCGACTGGTCAGGAGCGCGTTCGCTTGGTCGTTCGTGACGATTAGCGAATCTAAGAATATTCCGTTCGTATATTTTTGATTTGGATTTCTGCGGTTGCGGTCGGCGCGCGCGAGGAGTCGTCCTCGTGAGCTTGCGAACAGGGCGAGACCGGAGGTCTCGCCAGCAACCGGCGCGAAGCGCCGGTGACGAGGGTCAGCGAGAGCGTCGCTCTCGCCAGACGTGCGAGGGAGTCGGATGCGGGCGGTGCGGAGAGCATCCGACGAGGTTGGGGAGTGTGAGGTGCGGTGCTGTCGCGGTTCCACTGGGAGGTGCGCTAGATTGAGTGAGGTTGCCGGTGCGGTGCTGTGTGGTCGCGTTCGCAGTGCTGTGCGGTCTGCGGTTGCTGTCGCGGATGCGTGCTTCTCGTCGGTGCGCTAGCAATCGTCGCGTTGCTGTCGCTGTTGTGGTCCCGGTAGCTGTCCGCGTGCTGATCACGCCCGAACTCGTCACAACCCGACTTCAGAGCCACGTCCCTACAGCACCATTGCGCGCAACACCACCGAACACACCAGTTTGAACCCACCCACTCCACGCTTTCACCGATACAAAACGAAACTCACGGACGAAATCTCGTTCACCATTACAAAACGAATCCAACCAGACTCACTCCGCGAGCGCCAACTCGACACTCTTCGCCGCACTCAACACCAGCCCCGGCAGGTCCTCCTCCAGTCGCTTCCCGGAGAGACGCTCACCCGGTCCCACGACCGACACACTCGCCACGACACCCGTTTCGCCACGGATCGGTGCCGCCACGCCACGCATCCCCTCGAAGAACTCGCCACGGTCGTAGGCCAACCCCCGGTCTGCGACCGAGCGCAGTTCCGCCCGTAGGTCGGCCGACTCAGTCACCGTCCGACCGGTGTGTCGGGACAAGCCACCCTCACAGTAGTCGTCCACCGCGTCCGGTGAGTCGTAGGCGAGCAACGCCTTCCCGCCGGCCGTCGCGTGCAGTGGCACTCGACTGCCAAGTCGAACCCGGCGGTCGTTCCGGTCGGCGTCCTGCACGTCGGCGTACACCGCCTCGCGGTCCTCTCGGAGCAGGACCGCCGCCGACTCCCCGCTGGACTCCGACAGCGCGGTCACCTCCGACCGAGCGACCGTCGGAATCTGCATCCCGTCGCGGACCGCCATCCCCAGATCGAGGAGCTTCAACCCCAACCGATACCGACCGTCCTCCCGCCGCACGACGCCCAGTGCTTCCAGCGTGGCGAGGTGGTTGTGAGCCGTCGCCTTCGAGACGCCCACCTCGTCGGCGAGTTCCGTCACACCGGCGTCTTCCACCGGGACCAGCGCGTGGACGATGCGGGCTGTCGTGTGGGTCGCTCCGACCGGATAGTCGCTCATACTCCCGTTCGCACGCGCAGTCACTTAAATATCGTTCACCGATACCGAACGAATCTGGTCGAACGTGAACGATCATGAGGAATATTCACTTCGGCACGATCGTCGTCGAGAGTCCGTGAATCTGCCGAAATCCCCGGAATCTCCCCGGATGCGACCGGCAGTGTTGTTCGGTATCGCCGAACACCGAGAATATGAATAACCCCCTTGCGTTCACGAAAACGACTGTCTTAGCGTCTCTAAACGTCGATCGCTGAAATCTACCCCAAGTTTTAAGTCGCAACTTTCCAAACCGTGATGATGGACACATCATGACAGATGATCACACGAACGCGGTCGGCAGACGACGCATCCTCCAGGGTGCCGGTGCGGCCACGCTCGCGGGACTGGCGGGCTGTGTCGGAACCGGTGACCCGACCCCGACGCCCGGATCGAGCGGCGGCGGCGGTGGCGACGACAGCGGTGGCGGCGGTGGCGGCGACACGACGACGGAATCGCAGATGGCCCAGTCGATCGAGGTGTGGGGCTGGGACGTCGCGGCGAAGTCGCTCGACCTGATCGACGAACCGTACGAGGAGGCGAACGGCGGCGACGTGTCGATCACCCAGATCGGCCGCGCCGACATGAAAGACAAGTTCAAGTCCACGCTCCTCTCCGGATCCGGCGCACCTGCCGCCGCGATGATGGAGAGCGTCGACGCCGCCTCGTGGGTCGACACGGGCGGCCTGCGCGACATCTCGGCGTGGCTCGACGAGGCCGGGATCAAAGACCAGTTCGTCGAGGGCAAGTGGGGTCCGCTGGAGAAGGACGGCGGCACCTACGCGCTCCCGTGGGACATCGGCCCGGTCGGGACGTTCTACCGCCGCGACGTGATGGAGAACCACGACATCGACCCGACGAGCGTCGAGACGTGGGACCAGTACATCGAGGAGGGCCAGAAGCTCCCCGACGACCAGTACCTGCTCAACCTCCCGTCGAACGACTACGACGGTCTGTGGCGGATGATGTTCCGTCAACTCGGCGGTCAACCGTTCACCGCGAACGGGGCGGTCAACATCCACTCCGACAAGAGTCTGCAGGTCGCGCGCATCCTCAAGCGCATCCGCGATTCGGGCATCGCCAACGACCTCGCCTCGTGGTCCTCCTCGTGGTTCACCGCCTTCGGCGAAGGCACCACTGCGAGTCTGACTGCGGGCGCGTGGATGGAGGGCACCCTGAAGGCCGAACTGGGCGACACGTCCGGCCAGTGGGGCGTCATCAAGCCGCCGGCGATCGAGTCCGGCGGCTCCCGTGCGACCAACTGGGGCGGCTCGAACGTCACCATCCCGGCGCAGGTCTCCGACGACGTGGCCCGGCGCGCGTGGGACTACATGGCCTTCACCCTCGGCTCTGCGGAGCACCAGATCACGATGTACCAGGAGTACGGCATCTTCCCGGCGCTGGAGTCGGCCTACGAGTCCGACGCCTTCGACCAGCAGAACGAGTTCCTCGGCGGGCAGGAGGCCGGTCGGATGTACGCCGAGATCGCGCCGGAGATCGCGCCGTACCGCTACACGGTCGACACGCCCGAGGTGACGAAGGCGGTCAACACCCACTTCCGGGACATGATGACCGGCGACAAGACGCCGAAAGAAGCTGTCGACGCGGCCGCACAGCAGGTCGCCGACCGCACCGACCGGGACCTCGCCTGAGGCCACGATGGCCACGCAGGACTCCACCGTTCCGGCCGGTCCGTCGCTGGCTGACCGCGTGCGGTTCGTCCGTCAGTCGCTGAGCCACCGGCTTCCGAACGCGGGCGAGGGCGTGGTCGGCTACCTCTTCTTGGTGCCGGCGTTTTTGCTGTTCGGCGTCTTTCTCGCGTTTCCGATCCTCTACACCTTCTACCTCTCCTTTTTCCGGTTCGAGGGCGTGAGCAACGAGACGATCCTCTGGATCGACACCGGCTTCTTCTCGTACCGACTCACCCGCATCGCCGACCTGGAGTTCGTCGGTCTCTCGAACTACACGGCGATGTTCGCCGACACGCTGTTCCACCAGGCGCTGTTCAACACGACGTTCATCCTCGTCGTGCAGGTGCCGCTGATGGTCCTCTTCGCGCTCCTCTTTGCGGTGGCGCTGAACGCCTCGTTCGTCAAGTTCCGGGGCGTCTTCCGGACCGTCCTCGCACTGCCGGTGTCGGCGAACCTCGTCGCGTACTCGACCGTCTTCCTGCTGATGATGCAGGACGCCGGCCTCGTCAACTACGTCCTGACGAGTCTCGGGTTGCCCTCGATACCGTGGCTGACCAGTTCCTTCTGGTCCCGGATGACAATCGTCGGCGCGGTGACGTGGCGGTGGACCGGCTACAACATGATCATCCTCTTGGCGGGGCTCCAGAACGTCCCTCAGCAACTGTACGAGGCGGCCGAGATAGACGGCGCGGGCCGGTGGGAGAAGTTCCGGTACGTGACCGTGCCACAGCTTCGACCGGTCCTGCTGTTCGTCTTCGTCACCTCGACGATCGGGACGTTCAAGCTGTTCTCGGAACCGGTGATCATCAACGGCGGCGGCGCGCCGCTGGACTCGACGATCACCATCGTCCAGTACATCTACCAGACCGCCTTCATCGACTTCCGGTTGGGCTACGCGAGCGCGCTGACCTACGTGCTCATCGCGGTGGTCAGCGTCCTCTCTGCGGTCCAGTTGCGAGTCGGAGGTGAGAGCGATGCGTGAGGAGACCCGCCGTGAGGCCGTCTGGCAGTTCCTCACCTACGCGTTCGTCATCGTGGGGGCCATCCTGACGATGGTCCCGCTGTACTGGATCTTCGTCGCGTCGACTCTCCGGGAGTCGGAGTTCCTCTCGTCGACCGACCCGCGACTCCTGCCGGGCGACAGCTTCCTCGCCAACTTCCAGTCGCTACAGGCACGCGAGAACGTCCAGTTCGTCGGCGAACCCGGGCAGATGACCCAGTTCGTCGATCTGGGACCGATCTACTTCGCGTACGACTTCTGGCACCTGTGGGACATGGGGGCCATCGAGAGCAGTATCTTCATCGCGGTGGTGTACACGCTGCTGTCGCTGGTGCTCTGTTCGATGGCGGGCTTCGCGTTCGCGAAGTACGAGTTCCGGTTCAAGAAGCCGATCTTCTACGCCATCCTCGCCACGCTGATCCTGCCGATCCAGTTGCTCGTCATCCCGCTGTTTCTCCTGATGAGTCAGATCGGGCTGACGAACAGCTACTGGGCGATCATCCTGCCGTGGGCGGCGAACCCGCTGGGTATCTTCTTGATGCGCCAGAACATGCAGTCGATCCCCGACGCCTTACTCGAATCGGCCCGGATGGACGGCGCGACCGAGTTCCAACTGTACTACAAGATCGCCCTGCCGACGATGAAGTCGTCGCTGGCGGCGCTGGCGATCATCCTGTTCTTGTTCCAGTGGAACCTGTTCTTGTTCCCGCTGGTCATCTTGGAGCAGGGCAAGTACACCATCCCGGTCGCCATCAACCAACTCGTCGGTGCACAGCGCGTCTACTACGACCAGATCATGGTCGCCGCGACGCTGTCGGTGATCCCGATCTTCGTGCTGTTCCTGTTCTTACAGAAACAGTTCGTCAGCGGGATCCTCGCGGGGTCCGTGAAGGAGTAACCTATGTCAGGAATCACATTAGAGACGGTACGGAAGGAGTTCGACGCCGGCGACGAGCAGATCGTCGCCGTCGAGGACATCGACCTGGAGATCCGCGACGGGGAGTTTCTCGTCCTCGTCGGTCCCTCCGGGTGCGGGAAGACGACCACGCTCCGGTGTGTCGCCGGCCTCGAAGACGTGACCTCCGGTCACATCCGGTTCGGTGACGACGACGTGACCGACCTCCGGGCGCGGGAACGCGACGTGGCGATGGTGTTCCAGAACTACGCGCTGTACCCGCACATGAACGTCAAGCAGAACATCGGGTTCGGCCTGAAACTCTCGACACAGCTCTCGTCGGCCGAGATCGACAGCCGAGTACAGGACGTCGCCGAGATGCTCGGCATCGAGGACCTCCTGGGCCAGAAGCCGAAAGAGCTGTCCGGCGGCCAGCAACAGCGGGTCGCTCTGGGTCGTGCGATCATCCGCGACCCGGCGGCGTTCCTGATGGACGAACCGCTCTCGAACCTGGACGCCAAACTCCGGTCGCAGATGCGGACCGAACTCCAGACCCTCCAGCACGAACTGGACGTGACGACGGTGTACGTCACCCACGACCAGACCGAGGCGATGGCGATGGGCGACCGCATCGCGGTGATGAACGACGGTCGTCTCCAGCAGGTCGGCACGGCAGAGGCGGTGTACCGGTCGCCGGTC
Organism: Salinirubrum litoreum; assembly: GCF_020567425.1. Taxonomy (NCBI): domain Archaea; kingdom Methanobacteriati; phylum Methanobacteriota; class Halobacteria; order Halobacteriales; family Haloferacaceae; genus Salinirubrum; species Salinirubrum litoreum. The sequence continues at coordinate 523,582 of NZ_JAJCVJ010000003.1, forward strand.
AACGAGTTCGTCGCGGACTTCATCGGGTCGCCGAGCATCAACGTCTTCGACGTGCGGGTCGACGGCGACCGTCTCGTCGGACCCGGCGGCTTCGACTACCCACTCTCCGATACCGCACCGATCGAGGGCTACGACCGCCTGCGGGCCGGTATCCGCCCGGAGGACATCGACCTCGCGGCCGACGGCATCGCGATCGAGACGCAGGTGCTCGAACCGATGGGCAACGAGAACTTCCTCTACGCCACGCTCGGCGACCGGGAGATCACGGCCCGCATCGACGCCACCGCCCGTCCGCAGCCGGGCGACGTGGTGACGGTCGACTTCGCGGAGTCGTCGCTGTACCTGTTCGACCCCGACACCGGCGAGTCGCTGAAGACGAAGACCGACGGCGAGGGCGGGAGCGACGGCCTGCCGCCGTCCGCGACCGGCGCGACCGACCGCGACACGACTGGGACCGCCACCCAGGACGAGCAGGTGGGGGAGGTGACCGAGTAGATGCGCATCGTCGACTACGACCTCTACCAGGTGCCCCCGCGCTGGCTCTTCTTGCGACTGGAGACCAGCGACGGCCGTGTCGGCTGGGGCGAACCGGTCGTCGAAGGCCGCGCCCGCACCGTCAGAGCCGCCGTCGAGGAACTGCTCGACACCTACCTGCTCGGCGAGGACCCGACACCGATCGAGGACCACTGGCAGACCATGTACCGGGGCGGCTTCTACCGCGGCGGCCCCGTGCTCATGTCGGCCATCGCCGGCATCGACCAGGCACTGTGGGACCTGAAGGGCAAGCAGTTCGGCGCGCCCGTCTACGAACTGCTCGGCGGCAAGGCGAGAAACCGCGTCCGCGTCTACCAGTGGGTCGGCGGCGACCGGCCCGAAGGCGTCGCACAGGCCGCAGAAGAGAAAGTCTCGGAGGGGTTCACCGCACTCAAGATGAACGCGACCGCCGAGATGCGCCGAGTCGACAACCCCGCCGCCATCGACGCGGCCCGCGAGCGACTGGCGACCGTCCGGGAGACGGTCGGCCCGGAGGTCGACATCGGCGTGGACTTCCACGGGCGCGTCTCGAAGTCGATGGCGAAGCGCCTCGCCAGCGCCCTCGAACCCTACGAGCCGATGTTCATCGAGGAACCGGTCCTGCCGGAGCACAACGACGCGCTCCCCGAGATCGCCGCCTCGACCTCGATCCCGATCGCCACCGGGGAGCGGATGTACTCCCGGTGGGACTTCAAGGAGGTGTTCGAGTCGGGTGCGGTCGACGTGATCCAGCCGGACCTCTCGCACGCCGGCGGCATCACGGAAGTCAAGAAGATCGTCGGGATGGCGGAGGCGTACGACGTGGCGATGGCACCCCACTGTCCGCTGGGGCCCATCGCGCTCTCTGCCTGCGTGCAGGTCGACGCCTGTTCGCCGAACGTCCTCATCCAGGAGCAGAGCCTCGACATCCACTACAACGAGACCAGCGACGTGCTGGACTACCTCGCCGACCCCTCCGTGTTCGACTTCCGGGACGGCTACGTCGGCCTGCCCGACGACCCGGGCCTCGGCATCGAGATCGAGGAGGCACACGTCAGGGAACTGGCCGGCGACGTGGACTGGCACAACCCGGTCTGGCGACACGAGGACGGGAGCGTGGCGGAGTGGTGACGATGGACCGCTTCGCCGGGAAGGTCGCGGTCGTCACCGGGTCCACGCGAGGGATCGGTGCCGGCGTCGCGAAACGACTCGCCGCCGAGGGCGCACAGGTGGTCGTCACCGGGCGCACCCGCGAGGCGGGGGAGGCAACCGTCGCCGACATCGAAGACGCAGGCGGCGAGGCGGTCTTCGTCCGCGCCGACATGCGCGACCCCGACGACATCGAGGCGCTGTTCGACGCGACCGTCGAGCAGTACGGCCGATTGGACGTGCTGGTGAACAACGCCGGCGTGGAGACGAACACCGGTATCGAGGAGGCGACGATGGACGACTGGGCGTTCGTCGTGGAGACCGACTTCCGGTCGTTCTGGCTCTGCGGCAAGGCCGCCGCCGAGCGCATGGACACCGGTGCCATCGTCAACACCTCCTCGAACCACGCCTTCCTGACGATGCCGAAGCTGTTCCCCTACAACGCGGTGAAGGCGGGGATCAACGGGATGACGCGCGCGATGGCGCTCGATCTGGGTCCCAGAATCCGCGTCAACACGGTCAACCCCGGCTGGGTCGCCATCGAGCGGACGATGGGCGACATGGACCCCGACTACCGGGCACAGATCGAGTCCATCCACCCCGTGGGCCGCATCGGGAGACCCGCAGATGTGGCCGCCGCCGTGGCGTTTCTCGCGAGCGACGAGGCCGGCTTCGTCACCGGGACGAGTCTGCTGGTCGACGGCGGCCGGACCGCCGTGATGCAGGACGACATGCTCCCGGACTACCGGGCACGGCGCGGCCAGTTGGGCGACGCGGTGCCGGACGCGAACGCCTCGGGTGAGGCCAGTGGAGACGGCGGCTCGGCCCCGGCCGAGGACGGCGAATGACACGGGTCACCGCCGGCGAGACGACGGTCGAGTACGACCCCGAAACGGGTGGCCTCGCCGTCTTCGGGGACGGGACTCGACTTCTCGACGGGCGCGTCGTCGCCACGGGCCACGGCCACACCGGAGCGGATACCGGTCTCCGGACGACCGTCGACTGCCGATCGGCAGCGGACGGAACGGTCGATCTGAGACTGGGCGTCGAGAACCGGGGCAGCGATCCGATCCAGCTCGACGAACTTCGGCTGGTCGACCGGGCGACGACGCCGTTCGGCTCCGACGACCGCGTCTACGAACACGGCTACCAGTCGTGGTCGCCGACTTCGACACTCCGCCTCGGCGAGAACTTCCCCGACGAGTCAGACCGCGCCAGACCACAGATGGTCGACCTCGCTGCACCCGCGGACGCACGTACCAGCCACGCCGTGATCGGCCTCGCGGGCGACGCCGGCACGCTGACACTGGGCTTTCTCGACCACGCGGAGTACCTCTCACGATTCGAACTGCACACCGACGCCGACACGGGCGAGACCAGCCTCACCGCGACCTGTCCAGCAGACGGCGTGACACTCGCACCGGGCGAGTCCCGCGAGAGTTCGGCGCTCCGCATCGACGCGACGCACGATCTCACGGCAGCGCTCGTGGCCATCGCCGAGGCCGTCGCCGACCTGATGGACGCCCGCGTCCTCGACTCGGCACCGACCGGCTGGTGCTCGTGGTACCACTACTTCACCGACGTGACCGCCGACGACGTCGCGGAGAACGTCGCCGCTATCGACGACTGGGGCGTCCCGCTGGACCTCGTGCAACTCGACGACGGCTACGAGGCCGCGTTCGGCGACTGGCGGACGCTCGCCGCGGGGTTCGACGACATGCGCGCCCTCCGCGACTCGGTCGTCGACGCGGGCCACACGCCCGGGCTCTGGCTCGCGCCCTTCTACGTACAGGCCGACTCGCTGCTCGCGCAGGAACACCCCGAGTGGCTGCTGACTCGCGACGGGGAACCGGTTGACGCTGGTGCGCGCCACGGTCCGATGTACGCACTCGACACGACGCATCCCGAAGTCGAGGCGTGGCTGACCGAGACGTTCGAGACGGTGGTCGACGACTGGGGGTTCGACTACCTGAAACTCGACTTCCTCTACTGTGCGGCCCTGCCGGGCGACCGGCACGGCGACCTCACCCGCGCCGAGGCGTACCGTCACGGGATGGAGACCATCCGCGAGGCGGTCGGCGAAACCACCATCCTCGGCTGTGGCGCACCGCAGTTCGCCAGCGTCGGCCTCGTCGACGCGATGCGGATCGGGCCGGACACCGCCCCCTACTGGCGGCGCGGGGGCGACTCGGCGAGCCAACCAGCTCACGAGAACGCAGTCCGGAACGTCCTCAATCGACAACTGTGGCACCGCCGCCTCTGGCTGAACGACCCCGACTGTCAACTCGTCCGGACGACGACGGACCTGACCGCCGCCGAACGCGAGTCGTTCGCCGCGCTCGTCGCGCTGCTCGGCGGGACGAACGTGCTGAGCGACGCGATCCGGGAGATCGACGCACCCGGCAGACGGCTGTTCGAGCGCACGCTCCCGCCGGTCGAGACCGGTCGCGTGGCAGACTTCGGTGAGCGCGAGTTCCCGCAGACCGTCGTCGCCGAGCGCCCGGCAGACGGCGGCCGGGCGGTCGCGGTCTGTAACTGGCACGACGAGTCGCAACTGGTCGCAGTCGACCCGAGCGAGTACGTCGACGCTGAGGACGGCGTCGGCGTCGTCGCACTCGCCTCTGGCGACGAGGACGCTCCACCCGCCGGTCTCCACGCCGACCGTATCGAGCGTGACCTCCCGCCGCACGGCGTCCTCGTGGTCCACGTCGCGCCGGCGCGTGACCGACCGCACCTCGCTGGTGCCGACCACCTCGCGGGTGCCGTGTCGCAGGTGACGGCGACCGAGTGGGACGCCGACAGCGGGACGCTCTCGGTGACGCTCGACGCCGACCGACCGATGGACCTGCTCGTCGCTACCCCGAGGGCGTGGCGACTCGTACCCAGCGGCGGCGACACCACGAGTGAACCGACGACGACCCGAGTCACGGCGACTCCGGGCGAGAACCACTTCGATTTCTTCGAGCCATGACCGACGACACGATGCAGGACGACGACAGCACAGCACCCGCCAGCGGCGTCCGCGGGGGACAGACTGGCGATGCAGGCCCGCAGATCGGCGTCTGCTACTTCCCGGAACACTGGCCGGACGACCGCCTCGAACCCGACGTCGAGATGATGGTCGACGCCGGCATCGAGGTGGTCCGCATGGCCGAGTTCTCGTGGGGGCGACTCGAACCAGAGCGGGGCGAGTTTGACTTCGAGTGGCTCGACCGGGCGGTCGGGACCCTCGGCGAGGCGGGCATCGACGTGGTGCTCTGCACCCCGACCGCGACGCCGCCGAAGTGGCTCGTGGACGACCACCCCGGGATTCTGCAGGCGGAAGCCGACGGCACGGTTCGGGAGTTCGGGAGTCGCCGCCACTACTGCTTCAACTCGGCTGTCTACCGCGAGGAGACCGAGCGAATCGTCTCCCGGATGGCCGAGCGGTACGCCGACTCCCCGCACGTCGTCGGCTGGCAGACCGACAACGAGTACGGCTGTCACGAGACGGTGCAGTGCTACTGTGACGACTGCGCCGCGGCGTTCCGCGAGTGGTGCAGCGAGCAGTACGAGGACATCGCCGACCTGAACGAGACGTGGGGGACGACTTTCTGGAGCCAGCAGTACGGCTCCTTCGAGGCCATCGACCCGCCACGGCACAGCGCCGCCGAACACCACCCCTCGCGCCTGCTGGACTACGCTCGCTTCGCCAGCGACAGCGTGGTCGACTACAACCGCCTGCAGACCGACCTCCTGCGCGAGGCGAACGACGACTGGTTCGTCACCCACAACTTCATGGGCAACTTCCCGACGCCGGACGCCTTCGCGGTCGGCGAAGACCTGGACTTCGCCTCCTGGGACTCCTACCCTACCGGGTTCGCGCAGGACCGCGCGCTCGGCGAGGTGACCGCCGACCGCCTCCGGGCGGGCGACCCGGATCAGGTCGGCCTGAACCACGACATCTATCGCGGGCCGGCGGGCTTCTGGGTGATGGAACAGCAACCCGGCGACGTGAACTGGCCACCGTACTCCCCGCAACCGGGTGAGGGCGCGATGCGCCTGTGGGCACACCACGCCGTGGCTCACGGTGCCGAGGCGGTCTGTTACTTCCGGTGGCGGCGCTGTCGAGAGGGGCAGGAACAGTACCACGCCGGCCTCCTGCGCCACGACGGCACCCCGGACCGCGGCTACCACGACGCGAGTCAGTCGGCCCGGGAACTGGGCGCGGTGGCCGAGTTCACCGACTCCAGCGCCAGCGACGTCGCCGATACTGGGAGTCTCGCGGGCGTCGACGCACCGGTCGCGGTGTTGTTCGACTACGAGGACCTCTGGGCGCTCGACACACAGCCACACTCGCCGGAGTTCGACTACTGGACACTCGTCGGGCAGTTCTACGGTGCGCTCCGGGCGCGGGGTGTGCAGGCCGACGTCGTGTCGCCGGAGTCGGACCTCACCGACTACGCGGCGGTCGTCGCGCCGACGCTCCACCTCGCGGACGAGACGCTCGCCGACCACCTCGCCGAGTTCGTCGACTCCGGCGGGCACCTCCTGCTGGGCCCGCGTTCGGGCGTCAAGACACCGGGGAACCAGTTGCACGAGAATCTCGCACCCGGTCCGCTCGCGCCGTTGGTCGGCGGCCACGTCGATCAGCACGAGACACCGCCAGAGTCCTTGCCCACGACCGTCTCCTACCGGGGAGAGAGCTACGACTACGACACGTGGGCCGAGTGGCTGGTCGCCGAGGACGCGGACGCGACCGGCACTCACGAGTCGGGCGTCGGCGACGGGAATCCGGCACTCCTCGATCACGCGGTCGGCGACGGTTCGGTCGCCTACTGTGGCGTCCAGCCCGGTGAGGACCTCGCGGACGCACTCGTCACCGACCTGCTGGACCGGGCCGACGTGGCCCACACCGACCGGTTCCCCGAGACGGTCCGGGTCGCCGAACGCGACGGCCTGACGTGGGTGCTGAACTTCGGCGCGGAGTCGGTGACGGTCGAGGCTGCGGACGACGCCGAGTGGGTCGTCGGGAGCGAGACGGTGCCGGCCTACGGCGCGAGCGTGGTGTCGGCACCAGTCGCGTCGGTGTCGCTCGCGGATCGGTGAATCGGTGAGTCGGCGGGTCGACCACCCAGCGACTCGCCGGCAAACACCCACGCGGTCACAAGGCCGATACGACGCCGGTCCCAACTCGGGTGCATGGTAGACGAGACGCTGACTGTCGGTGACTTCTCGGTGCCGACGATGGGACTGGGCACGTGGGAACTCGAAGGCAAGCAGTGTTACGACGCGGTGAAGACCGCCCTCGAGTTGGGCTACCGGCACATCGACACCGCGCAATTGTACGAGAACGAGTGGGCGGTCGGCCGGGCTATCGCCGACGCCGACGTGGATCGGGAGGACGTGTTTGTCACGACGAAGATCAACCCGATGCACCGCTCGGCCGAGGCCATGCGGGAGTCGGTCGATGCGAGTCTGGAGCAGTTGGGCGTCGACGCGGTCGATCTGCTCCTCATCCACTGGCCGAACCCGCTCGCCGATCTGGAGACGACGATGACGACGATGTCCGACCTCCAGGTCGAGGGCAAGACCCGACACATCGGCGTCAGCAACTTCGGTGCCGACCGCCTCGAGCAGGCACAGGAGTACGCCCACGTCCCCATCGCCACGGACCAGGTGCAGTTCCACCCCTTCTACCCCCAGCGCGAACTGCTCCAGTACTGCCAGCAGGAGGACGTGGCGCTGACGGCCTACAGCCCCCTCGCGCAGGGTGGCGTCCTCCGGGACGACCTGCTCGCGGAGATCGGTCGCCGGTACGACAAGAGTCCCGCGCAGGTCGCCATCCGGTGGGCGATCCAGCACCGGAACGTCCACGCCATCCCGAAGTCCACGAGTCGAGACCACCTCGCGGACAACCTCGACGTGTTCGACTTCTCGCTGTCCCGCGAGGAACACGACCGGATCACCCGGCCGTCGATGCTGAAGACCGGACTGGCGACGGTTCGTGGGCGATTCGGGTGAGGCGACAGTCGGGCGTTTGTACGCCGATGCTCGTTCACCCCGCGCCGAGTGGCGGTGCCCCCGTCGGCTGTGGAACACACCTATATCGACAGCGGACGACACCCGGGCATGACGACCGACTCGAACGGAACCATTGCACTGTGGTTAGGGCTCGGAAACGCACTCGGTGCCGGGACCGGGACGGCTATCGGCGCTGTCACCGGCGACCTCCCCTTCTGGTTGGGGGTCGGCATCGGACTCGGTGCTGGACTCGGGACGGCGATGGGTGTCGTGTTCTCCCGTGACGGGGACGCCAGTCCCGCCGACACCTCGGAACCCGACTCGGTCTGACCGGCCCGCCCGGTCTCCGTCTCGGTCCGGTAGCCTCCAGCGACTCTGGCTCTCTACGCCGGGCGAAGGAATTTCACGCTCCCCTGCGCATCTCGGGTTATGGACCTCACGAGCGTCGTCGCCGATCTCGTTCACGAACCGATCCAGACCGAGAGTCGGGGTCTCGATCTCACGGTCGCCGAGGTGCGCAAAGTAGTCGACCCCGGTCGCATCGACTTCGGCGGCGGGGAACTGACCGATGCGACGACCGAACCGGTCGAGACCGACCTGCGGAACCCCGACGACGACTACGGCTGGTGGCACCTCTCGAACGACGTGTACCTGCTAGAGTACAACGAGTCGCTCGCCGGACCGGGGGACGTGAACCTCGTGCTCCAACCGCGCGACGAACTTCGGACGCGCGGGGCGTTCCACCCGACCCTTCACCTCGCGGGCGACGACGATTTCGGGGCTGTTCCACTGAGCGTCTCGAACGGCGGCCTCATGCTGAAGGAGAACGCTCGGGTCTCGACACTGCTGGCGGACTGACTGGTGCGGCGTGACCAGTGCGAACTCACCGGCGGACTGTTCCGGCGGTCGCGTGCGACTCGTTAGCACTCGATAGCGGTCCCGATCCCTGCCGAGTGGCACGTACCGAAATTACCGAAGAACTAAGCGAGCGAGCGTCTACCCGCCGGATAGACGCGGTTCCGACGTGGGTCAGCCGACTCCGGTGGACCGCCCCAGACGCCATGTCACGAGCAGACTCTCACCCCCCGGACAGCACCGCAGAGTCGATCCACCGCGAGTACCCACTCGACGTGCGGATCGTCGAAGTAGACGAAAGCGAGCAGCACGGGGACGACGTCGGACCGCGCTACCGGTTCGAGGCCCCCCAGCACGTCGAGATAGAGTTCGAAGCGGCGGAGACGGCGGAGTTGTACGCCGACGTCTACTTCGACACGAACGGGTTTCAGGAGGCCGGCACCGGCGACCGGGGTATCCCGCCGGAGGTCGTACAGGCTGGCCGGGACACCTTGGCGGCGTATATGTTGACTCAGCCGATGGCCGACGAGTACTTCGTCGCGTCCTTCTTCGGCAAGAAGCCGAGTCGGATTCAGCGGTACGTCTCGTGGGTGCAGGATCGCGCCGAGGAAATCCGCGCCGGTGTCGAAGCGGAGGGAATCGAGTCGGCCGACTGAATAGTGGGTGGATAGCGGGTCGTGGACGCCGAGGAGTGAAAGCCCGCGACTGCCCGACCTGCCGACCCGTTTCAGTCCCACGCCGGAGAATCTGTAACGCATCACGCGGTCACCGATCGTCACCCGGAAACCGGTGATCTAGTCGAGCACCCGACAGTCGCGGTCTGCGCTCGTGGTCGTCTCGTCGATTCGCCCGCCCTCGTCGCCTCACTGTCGCGGATTTCACAGCCAACACCACCTCGACTCACGACCGGTCGTCGTGATTTCCGGACCGCCACCGGACCGACACTCGGACCACGTTCCTTCAGAGAAACGTGTTCGCTGTTTATACGACACCTCAACCCTCAGTACTCTTGTCCAGCGGAACCCGACTCACGCTACACGTTCCACTCGACACACTCGATTCGGCGTATCCCGAGACCGACAGTTTCAAACCCGTAAACCACGAATCGAGAGACACGTCAGCACCGTTATCTAAGCGATTTACGGACCAGAAATTATCGCTATATACCGCGCTGGAGTGATCCAGTCGAGTAAACCTACGTCAGATTCATATTATAAACTGATTTACAACGGTTTCGCAGTTCTCCACCTGCATGGTCGAATTCACTCGACGTACCCTGATGGCCACCTCGGTCGCCGCTTCGCTCGGAGCCAGCGTTGGCGGCGCCGGCGTGGTGACTGCCGACGACACCGACACCCCCGGCGCACCGAGCGTCAACGGGTCGCTCACGCGCCTCTCCTCGACCGCCTTCGGTGCCGAGGTCACCGGCCCGTTCGTCTTCCAGGACGGCTCGCTCCTCTACAGCGTCCAGCACCCGAGTCGTGACAACCCCGCGCCCTTCGACAAAGCCGGCGTCGGCTACTTCGAGGGGTTCCAGTTCACGATGAACGGCCGCAACGACGAGTTCGAGGAACTCTCGACCCCGCAGACCAACGAGGAACAGGGCGTGGTCAGAGGTGCCGGCGAGTTCGTCTACCTCGCACAGGAGGGCGAGGAGATCAACGGCGGCACCGAACGACTCGGCGTCTGCCAGACACCCGATGGGACCGACCTCACGCTCGACAACTTCGCCGGCCCGCTCTACTCCGGCAACGCCGCGTACAACCCCGACTGCAACCAGTTCGTCCCGACGAACGACGACGGCACCGAGGGCTACCTGTTCACCAACTGGGAGAACAGCCCCGGCAACGTCTCGCGCATCCCGCTCTCGCAGGCCGAAGACGGCTCGTGGGAGGCAGACCTCGAGAACGCGATCAACCTCGCCAACACCGACGCGCTCCGCGAACTGGGCGGGACACGCATCAACTGCTACGGCAACCGGTCGCCGTGGAACACGATGCTCTCGGCCGAGGAGAACTACGCTCACCCGCGCGTCGCCCTCTCAGCGACGGTCAGCGACATCGTGGAAGCCGGCTCCGGCGTCGGCCTGCGCGGCGGCCACGAGTTCTGGAACCGACCGAACCCGACCGAGATCCAGTCCGCAGTGGACGAGTACTACGGCGACGACTCGTGGTACGTGCAGGCGACGTGGGCACTCGGCGGGACCGAGATGCTCGCCTACTACCTCGGCGCGACTCCGGTAGACGAGGCCGAGGGCGGCGAGACGAACACCCGGAACCCCATCGGCGACACGTACCCGAATCCATACGACTACGGCTACATCGTGGACTTCCGCGACCCGGGCGCCGAGGAACCGTCGCCCGTCAAGTACTACGTCATGGGCCGCGCCGCGTGGGAGGCTCCGGACGTGCAGACCGACGAGCAGACCGTCTACCTCTGTTCCGACGGCGACAGCAAGGGTATCTACAAGTTCGTCGCCGACGGACCGATCCCGAGCTACGACGACCCGATGGACGTGGCCGGGACGCTCTACGCGCCGAAGGTCACCAACGCCGCGGCCGCACAGGGTGGCTCACCCGCCGAGGTCCCCCTCGAACTCGACTGGCTCGAACTCGGCCACGCGACGAACGCCGAGGTCGCCGAGTGGATCGCGGCGTACGACGACGTGACACAGGAAGACTACCTCGACGCCCACGCCGAGACCGACTGGACCGACGACCTCGCGACTGCGCTCGAAGAAGCCGACCGGGAAGTCGTCGAGAACGGGAGTCAGAACTACATCACGGATCAGGAGATCGTCGCGTGGGCCGCACAGTACGACCAGCACGGCCCCGACGGCGTCGACGACGACCTGCGCAAGATTCCGTTCCTCGAGACGCGCGCCGCCGCGAAGGAGATCGGTGCGAGCATCGAGTTCAACAAAGCCGAAGGTGTCGACAGCGTCGAGGGCGCGGGTCCCGGTGACTTCGTCTACTTCGGCATCTCGGAGTTCAACGACGACCTGAGCGACGAGTCCGGCTACGAGGGTGTCGGCGACGTCGAACTCGACCGCGTGGACGGCGGCGTCGTCTACCGAGCCGAACTCGACGCGAACTACAACGTCTCGACGCTGGAACCGGTCATCACCGGCCCGGACGCGACCGACCCGGCGGACGTGGCTGACGACGCGCTGATCAACGTCGATAACGTCTACGCCTTAGACGACGGCCGTCTCCTCTGCTGTGAGGACGCCGACCAACTCGGGCGCTCGTACCCGAACGACTGCCTCTACGTCTACCAGCCGAACGTGATGCTCGACGTCGCCTCGGTCGCCATCGCCAACGGCCAGACGGCGCGCACGCCGCTCGTCATGTCCTCGGCTCCCGAGGGACTGGCCGGTGGAAAGGTCACGGTCACTATCGAGGAGCAGAACGTCGCGGCGTTCACCGACGTCGAGTTCGCGGACGCGGTCGGCCTCACGGAGTCGTCGGTCAGCAACGACGGTTCGACGGCGACGCTCCGGTTCACGGACACCGAGAAGGCGATCCAGCAGGGCGCACTCGACGTCACCCTCGCGACGCTCGGTCTCCGGGCGCGCGGGACTGGCACGACAGACGTGACCATCGAGGTCGAACGCGTGGACGACGAGGGTGGCGATCCCATCGCGGTCGAGATCCGAACCGGGATGGTCGTCACCGGCCCGCCCTCGGTCGGCGGCGGCACCCCGACCGATCCGGACGGCGACGGGAAGTTCGAGGACCTGAACGGCAACGGTCGGATCGACTACGACGACATCGTCCTGCTGTTCGAGCAGTTCGAGTCCGATGCGGTCCGACTGAACCCGGCGGCGTTCGACTTCAACGAGAACGGCGAACTCGACTACGACGACATCGTGACGCTGTACGAAGAGGCCTGAGACCGCCACTCACGGCGACAGCGTCACACGCCACTCGCGTATCGCTCTCGACTACCCGGACCACACCTGCCATGCACACCGACTCACCGCCAGATCCGCCGACCCATGTTCGCCCCGCTGTCGCCAGCCGACCCCCGGTGACCGACAGCCCCGGCGCGAGGGCGCTCCTGACAGCAGCCCTCGTCGTCTGTCTCGCACTCGCCGGCTCGGTCGGTGCCGTCACCGCCAGCGCGCCCCCGGCTTTCGACACGAACCCGCCCCTCACGAACGCCACTGCCACACAGCCGGACGCGCCGACGCCGACGACGAGCCAGTCTGACGCGCCGACGCTGACGACGACGACTGCCTCGGTCGATCCGGGCGAGACGACGACGGTCACGGTCCTGTTGACCAGCGCGCCGGAGGGTCTCGCGGGCTACGAACTCGTCGTCTCGCTGTCGGACGACGCCGCGACGATCACCGACGCGACCTACCCCGAGGGCTTCGGGTTGACGACCGACCCACAGATCGTCGGGGACGTATCGAGCGTCACGCTCGAAGCGGCCGACACCGCCAGCACGGTCGAACCGGGCGCGACGAACGCGACGCTGGCGACGCTCACCATCCGGGGAGAGTCGGTCGGGACGGTCGCGGTCGAACTCGACGCTCGCCAACTGGACGCCGACGGCGGCGGCGAGTTCACGCCAGCGACCGTTCCGGGGACGGTGACAGTCGGTGATCCAACGACCGCGACACCGACTGCGGGCGACGACGCGACCGACCGGCATCCGGGGTCGGCCGACACCGGCGAGGAGACGAGCGTGACGACCGCGCTCCCGCTCGCCGGCGTCGGCGTCAGTCTGCTCGCGGTGGTTCTGGTTGCCGGACTGCTCGGGCGGCGAGGCTGAGACAGTCGGCGACCGAGCAGTCCCTCGCTTCCTCACCACTTCTTCGCCCGATTCGTGTCAGACACAACTGTCATGCGACCCTGATTCCAGTGAAACGACAGCGTAGTTAAGCCAGTCTCCAGCGATCTCCCACCTGCCACAGCGTGGCACACCATGCCGACACTGACGAGCTGTATTTTCGAGAACAGCAACTTCACAGGCGGTGCGAACTGCTTCAGCCAACCGTACGGCACCGGGGGGTGGGCGTGGGTCACGTGGACCTTCGGCAACCGACGCGCCTCGCTCGCTCGCGTCCGCCGGGACGACGAGATCGAGGTCGCGCTGGTACCGATCATGGACACGCCGGCCAACCGCAACCTGATCGACGGCTTCCTCTCCGGGGACGCCGACCGGATCACCGGCATCCGAGCCGGGATGGTGCCGTACAGCGCGGTCCCGTACTCGTCGAGTCACCCGACGCGACACCCACCCGGGCGCGTCCTCGTGGACATCTCGTTCCGCGTCCGGATCGACCTGCCGTGGTACTGTTTCGTCGGCGACACGCGCGCGACGATCCACTACTACGTCCACGTCTTCCTCGACGGGTCGGGCCGCGTCCGGGCGAACGTGGACGGCTGGAGTTGGAACCGCACCGAGAGCGCGGGCGTCTGCGGCGGCGGTGTCGCGGACGAACTGAACGACAACGTGCCGGACGGGATGGCACCCCTCCAGCGCGCACTCGACACGCAACTGGGGTTGCTGTCCGGCTTCCGGTTCAGCGACCTCTACTTCCTGCCGGGTGACGGCCGGACCTCCGGCCGCGACGACGTGAGCGAGGTCCGAAACGAGGCGGCACTGATACTGATCCCATGACGACCGAGACACACCGGAGCCGACGATGACAGACGAGAGACGCGAGGAGTTCACGGAGGCACTGTTCGACGCCATCCGCGAGGTGGCGGCGGAGTACGGACTACCGGAGAAGGCAGTCGCGATCGAACGCGCCGACCCGACCGTCTTGGCGCTCCGCGGCGATCTGACGGCAGACGACGAAGACGAGCAACCGACGCCGGTCGAACTGGTCGTCCAACTCTCGGGCGACATGGCTCGCGCCCGGCGAGTGAACCTCGACGCGCGAGCAGTGCGGGAGGATCTCGCGATCGACCCCGAGGAGGTCGCCCGGAGTTTCGACATCACCTCGGCCGACCTCGGCCGACTCGTCGCCGAGGAGTCGGGACAGCGCGTCTCGACCGACAGCGCAGGCCGGGAGCAGGACGCAGACGAGCGACGCGACGACTTCGACCGCGACGACGTTCGGGCGCGAATCGACCATCTCACTCGGCTGAAGTCGCTGGACGACGTGAAACAGTACGGGAAGTGACGCTCGCGATCACCGACGCGAACGACGGAGGCGTCGAGTAGACCGGCTCTGCCGGCCACTCACTCGTCTCGCTCGGCCTCGGCCGGCACGGCCTTCAACCCGTACCGGATCACGCCCTCCTGCTCGTAGATGCGCCGAATCGTCGTCCGCACCTCGGTTCCCACGGCGGGCGTCTCGTCGCATTCGACCACCTGCATCGGGACGCTGACGCTCCGGTCGGCGTCACCACCGCCCGCTTCCGCGTCGGCCACGCCGAACGCGACGACCGCACTGACGTAGCTCCCGCCACGAGCCTGCTGTTCGACGAACTCCGGCGGCGCACCGCCCTGTCCGATGGTCGTCGCGGTCTCGACCGCTCCTCGGCGGGCCAACCGGACCGACTCGTACTCGACCAGTTCGTGGCAGTCGCGGCAGGCACCTTCCGGCGGGAACGCGAGCGCACCACAGTCGGGACACTCCCCCGCGACCAGTCGGTGTCGCTGTGGGAGCGTCCGCCGCCAACTCGGGACGCTGACGTACGCGCCGCCGCCGGCCGGTTCGCCGGGCGTGATCTCCCCCCGGAGTCGCAGATACTCGGCGTAGCTCACCTCGTCGGTGCCGGCGGTTCGGCGGGTGACCGGAACCGACTCGTCCGCCTCGAGCATCAACGCGGTCGCCTCGCTTCCCGCGCCGTAGCCGACGACCAGCACCGACTCGCTTCCGGTGTCGAGTGCGCGGGCGAGACCGAGCAGTGGTGTCGCGGTCCCGCAGTCGCCGAGGTCGTGGACCACCGACCCGGGTCGGATCGCCTCCGAGCCGACACCGAGGGCGTCGCTCGCTCGGTACGGGAGGCTGCCGTCGGGTGCGCCGATCGCCGCCGCGTCGACGCCGGCGATCCAACTGTCTGCATCGTCGTCGCCGACCGCCGCACCGAGCGACTCGACCGCGCCCGCGACCGTCTCTCGGTACGCCTGTCGCTCGTAGGCCGTGATCCCCAGTTCCTCGCTCTCGCGTTCGCCGGCCCGCCGGAACCGCGTCCCGGGGTAGCTTTCGGTGTGCTCTGCGACGCCCAGCACCCGGCCGGGACCGTCGGGCGTCAGCACGACCGCCGCCGCACCCGCCCCGCCAGCCTGGTCGACCGCACTGTCCGGGTCTCCTCGCACATCGTCGCTGGCGACGACCAGCACTGCCTCCTCCCCGGTGTCGTCGTCGGCGAGTTCGGCGTCGTCTGCGCCCTCGGCGTCGAGACTCCCCGACAGCGCGGAGACGCCGCCGGTCGCGCTCCCTCCGACCTGCCGGGTCGTCGTCGCCGCGTCGAGCCCCAGCATCGAGACGAGTCGCGCCGGCATTCCCGGTTCCTCGGTCGGTGGGGTGGTGGTGCCGACCGCGAGACGGGCGACTCGCTCGGCATCGACCTCGGCCGCGTCGAGCGCGAGTCGGGCCGCCTCGGCCGCCATCGTCAGGGTGTCCTCGTCGCCTGCCGGGACCGACGTCTGCTGGACGCCACTCCCGGCGAACTGCCCCCACGCTTCCTCCACCGCCTCGCTGGTGACGTACCGCCGAGGGGCGTAGGCTCCGACGCCGGCGATTCCCAGTTTCGCCTCGGTCGCCTCACTCGCCTCGTTGTTCTCGTCGCCCCCGTCGCTCGCGTCGGTCATCGCCCCGCCTCCCGTTCGAGGACGTGGACGACCGCGCCTCCGCCGGAGCCGCCGACGTTGTGCGTGAGTCCGCAGGTCGGGTCGTCCAGTTGCCGGCTCCCGGCCTGCCCGGTCAACTGGTCGAACGCCTCCACGATCTGGCCGGTCCCGGTCGCGCCGATCGGGTGCCCCTTCGACTTCAGGCCGCCCGAAGTGTTCACCGGCAGGTCGCCGTCCCGGTCTGTCAGGCCCTCGCGTAGCAGTCGATTAGCGTCGCCGGGATCACAGAAACCGAGGTCCTCGTAGGCCAGTAGTTCCGCGATGGCGAAGCAGTCGTGGACCTCGGCGAAGTCGAGGTCGTCGGACCCGATTCCGGCCATCTCGTAGGCCTGCTGACCTGCCTCGCGGGACGCCGAGATGCTGGTGTAGCTGTCGCGGTCGGCTAGCCCGACGCGGTCGCTTCCGGCACCGACGCCTGCGACTCGCACCCGGTCGTCGGTGTACTCGCCGACCACGTCACCGCCCGCGAGGAGGACGACCGCCGCACCGTCGGAGGTCGGACAGCAGTGGTAGAGGTTGAGTGGATCGGCGACCGGCGGCGCGTCGGTCGCGTCCGCGAGCGAGCAGGCGAAGTCGAGGTGTGCTTTCGGGTTCTGCGCGCCGTTCGCGTGGTTCTTCACGGCCACGCGTGCGAGGTCTTCGGTCGTCGCGTCGTACTGGTCCAGGTAGGCGCGGGCCATCTGCGCGTAGACGCCCGAGAAGGTCGTCCCGGTCAGTCGCTCCCACTCGGTCTCGCCGGAGACGCCGAGCCAGTACTTCGTCGTGTCGGCGCTCGCGTCGGTCATCACCTCGACGCCGCCCGCGAGTACCACGTCGGCCATCCCCGACTCGATGGCCTGCACGCCCTGCCGGACTGCGAAGCCCCCGGCGGCACAGGCGTTCTCGACCCGACTGGCCGGTACCCCGTGCAGACCGACGTGTTCGGTGACGGCCGGCGCGGAGAGACCCAACTGGCGACCGCCGACACCGAGGGTGCCGACGACCGCCTCGTCGATAGCGTCGGGAGGAAGGTCACCCGCCACGCTGTCCAGCGCCTCGCGGTAGGCGTCGGCGAACAGACTCCGGTAGCTCTCGTCGGGAAACGCGCCGAAGGCGGTCTGTCCGGCCCCGACGACGTAGACGTTCGACATGGGCGGGCGGTTCGCCCGTAGTCGTGAAATACGTTCTCACGTACCGACCCAGTCGAGACTCGGCGACGCCAGCACGATTTAGACACGTCTAAACTAGAGGTTAGATACAAACCCTTTTCAACTTCGGCATCACACAGTCACGTGTTCACAGACTCATGTCGCTCTCGCTTCTCTCGACGGACACGGCCGACTCGCTGTCCAGCCGTGAGCAGACGCCCTCGCTGATCGAATCGACTCCGGAACGGCCGGCCGACACGACCGACGGGACTGGTGATCGGCCGTGATCCCGCTCCAGTCGCTCGCCGACACGCTCGGCATCTCGGCACAGGAGGCACTCGACATCCTGATCTTCTCCGTGCGGGACGGCTTCGTGCAGGTCAGCGCCTTCGTCGCGGTCACGGTTCTCATCTTCAGCTACATCCAGTACCGCACCGGCGGCCGACTCGTCACCTATCTGGAGGAGAACGAACGCCTCCAGCCACTCGCGGGCGCACTGCTCGGCCTGACGCCGGGGTGTGGCGGCGCGATCATCGCGATGCCGCTGTACATCCGGGGATCGGTCAGCTTCGGGACCGTCGTCGCCGCACTCGCCGCGACCGCCGGTGACGCGGCGTTCGTCATCCTCGCGTTGGCTCCCGAGGCGGCACTGTACGCCTACGGTCTCGCGTTCGTCTCGGCCGTGCTGTTCGGCTACGCCATCGACATGTACGGACTCGGTGTCGGCCGGGTCGACGACGCGGTCGCTCGACTCGGTCGGCCGATGACCGACGGCGGCCTCGCGACCACGAACGTCGCCAGCGGCGGCCCGAGTATCCCCGACTACGAGGGCGACGACGCGCACTGTCGCGTCGACGACGACTCACCGGTCGAGAGCGGTCCCATGACGACGATCAGTCACGCGGTCCACGTCGTCTGGTGGGTCGTCGCCGCCGGTGGATTAGTCGCCGGCGTGCTGTACCTCGCGCGCGGTGCCCCGGAGGTCCCGCTGGCGTTCGGCCTGTCCTTCTTCGGCCTGTTCACCGTGGCCGGTCTCGTCGGCACGGTCGCCTCGTTCTACCTCCACTTCGTCGGCCGCCGGTTCATCGGCGAGGGTGCGGCCGGTCGCATCCGCGACGACTTCGCCAGCGCCTACGACACCTTCCAGCACGCGGCGATGGAGACCAGCATGGTCACGGTCTGGGTCATCGGCGCGTATCTGGTCTACGAGTACAGCATCGTCGTCTTCGCGCTCGACATCGGCGCACTCACGGCGGCCGCGGGCGTCCTCGCACCGATCGGCGGCGCACTGCTGGGTCTCATCCCCGGCTGTGCCCCCCAGATCGTCTTCGCCGGCCTCTACGCCGAGGGGGCGATCCCCTTCTCTGCGCTCACCGCGAACGCGATCAGTCAGGACGGGGACGCGCTGTTCCCCCTGATGGCGATCGACATGAAGGCCGCCATCGTCGCCACCATCTACACGACGATCCCGGCGCTGATCGTCGGCATCGCGCTGTACTACGTCTGGCCATTCGCCGACTTCGGCTTCGGGGTGCTGTAGATGTACGACACGATCCTCGTCCCGACCGACGGGAGCGACCGCTCGCTGACGGCGTTGCGCCACGCGCTCGAACTCGCCGAAGCGGTCGACGCGAGCGTCCACGCGCTGTACGTCGTCGACACCGAGACGAGTTGGCTGACGGTCTCCAAGTCGGAGGTACGAGACACGCTCAGGAACGTCGGTGAAGACGCCGCCCGGCAGGCGCTGTCGAGTGCCGAGCGACTGGCCGCCGACTTCGACGTGTCGCTCGTCACCGCGACCCGCGAGGGGAGTCCCGACGAGGCGATCATCGACTACGTGACGAGCGAGGACATCGACCTCGTGGTGATGGCTACCCACGGGCGACAGGGTATCGGACGGCGGCTCCTCGGAAGCGTGACCGAGCGAGTCGTTCGGGACGCGCCGGTGCCGGTGACCACGATCAGCGAGTCCGCCGGCGACGGCTGAGTCGGTCGACGCGAGAGTGCGTGCGAGTCCAGTCCAGTCCAGTTCGGTCGACGCGCGAGTGGTCCTGCCCGGTTAGTCCAGTGGCTCTCCGCGCGCCTTGTGGTCGGCGACGATCCCTTTTCCCCACTCGACGGCCGCGTCGTCGTCGGTCGTCGCCACCGCCGCCACGATGCCGCTCTCGTCGTCGAACCCGGCGACCACGAGCGTCCCGTCGTAGATACCGATGTCCAGCGGCGACTGGTCGACGATGTAGGTCGTGGTCGTGTCGAACCTCATCAGTTCGTCGTGGCCCTCGTTGTGTTGCCGGCGTACCCCGTCGAAGGCTGACTGGGTGAGCACCCACTCGACGTCCACGCCGGAGCGGATCACCTCGTAACTCGCCGCCATCACCGACGGCGACGCGAAACTGCTGGTGAGGCCGGTCATCGACTCCTCCGTCGACTCGATGATCGCCGCGATGTGCTGGTCGACGGAGTAGGGCGCAGCCGGTGTACTCTGCACGACGGTCGCGTCGGTGAACAGGTCGGCGTTCGCGGCCAGTTCCGGCGCGTCGACGTGTGCCAACACCGGTTCGAGCGTGGTCGTCCCGTCGAGCCCGGACCGGAACGACTCGATCTGTCGGAGCACGGTCCGCCCGACCCCCGTCAGCCGATAGCCGTTGCCGACCTTCTCCAGGAGTCCCCGTTCTTCGAGACTCCCCGTCGCCCGGTACGCCGTCGCTCGTGAACAGTCCGCGCGCTCGGCGATCGTCGGCCGACCGACCGGACCGTCACGACAGGCCTCGAGGACCGGGGCACGCTGGACGAGCGACCCGATCTCGTCGAGTGGCGTCCGACTCATACGATACTCTCTCTGTCGCACACCTTAACGTTTCATCTCCCGTACCCATCTCACAACTGTTGTGACGGCCGCACGGTCGCGTTCGGTCGTCTCAGCCGTGAACCACCGTCTCACCGGTGCTTATTAACGGAATTGGACATTTCCCGAACTAATGGCAGTCAGGAGACGGGCGACGGCGGGACGACGTATCGACAGATCACGAACCTGGGAGACGGTCGAGGTGGGTGCGACTGCGGAGCACCCCGAATGAGTCTTCCGAGTGACACATCATATCGTCGACTGATCACTCGCGGCCGACTCCAGACACTGGTCGTGGTGCTCGTCACCCTGCTGGTCGTCACCGCCGGCGTCGGCCCGGCGGTCGCCGTGTCGACCGCGTCCGGCGACGCGACGCTCTCCGATTCGACCGACCCGCCCGCCGACCGAACCGAACTCGCGGTCGTCGACACCAGCGTCGCCGGCCACGAGACGCTCGCACGAACCGCCTCGGCCGAGGGGATCGAAGTCGTCCGCGTCGACGGCGCTCGCGACCTGCGCTCGGCACTCGCCGACCGGTCGGGCCTCGACGCGATCCACCTCCTCTCACACGGGAATCGCGGCCGCCTCCACCTCGGTGACGACGACTTCTCCGCAGACGGCCCGACTGCCGCTGACGCCACCCTGCGCGCACTCGGCGACAGTCTCGCAGTCGACGGCGACCTGCTCCTCTACGGCTGTCGGATCGGCACCGACGCGGGCGACGACTCCTTCGTGACGCGACTCGCGGCCGTCACCGGTGCGGACGTGGCCGCCTCGACCGACCTCACCGGCACCGAGCGTCTCGGCGGCGACTGGGACCTCGAACGCGAGGTCGGACGCGTCGACACCGCGAGTCTGACAGCCGACGACTACTCGGGTCTCCTCCTCGGTGGCTACACCACCATCCCGGCCGGCAGTTCGCCACTCTCCGGCTTCTCCGACTCGCGGCTCCGCATCTCGGGCGCGACCGAGATGCTCCCAATCGACTACGACGGCGACGGCGACACGGACTTCATCGTGGCCGACTCCGGGAGCAACTTCAACCTCCTCGAGAACGACGGGAGTGGCGGCTTCACGGAGCGAACCGGCGTCACGGTCGATCTGACGCTGACGACGGTGGACAACTTCGTGGTCGTGGACTACGACGACGACGGCGACCCGGACATCGTGGACGCGAACGCCGGTGCCGAGAGCGAGGCGCGAATCCTCCGGAACGACGGCGGCGGAACCTTCACCACACTCTCGGCTGGTAGTTCACCCCTCTCGGGGTTCGGCAACTCCCGACTGGCGATCGGTGGCACGAACGAACTGATCCCCATCGACTGGGACGGCGACGGCGACACCGACTTCGTCACGGCCGACACCGGCGCGGGCTGGAACCTCCTCGAGAACGACGGCAGTGGCGGGTTCACGGAGCGAACCGGCGTCTCCATCGACATCTCGGAGACGAACGCGATCAACATTCTGGTGGTGGACTACGACGGCGACGGCGACCCCGACATCGTCGATCCGATGGTCGACAGCGCGAACGACGCGACCGTCCTCCGGAACGACGGCGGTGGCTCGTTCACGACGCTCGCGCCCGGGAGCGGCTCTCCGCTGGCTGGCTTCACGAACTCACAGTTCAACGTCTCCGGCAACCGGGAGCTACTCCCCATCGACTACGACGTGGACGGCGACACCGACTTCCTCGTCGCGGACTCCGGCAGTGGCTGGAACCTCCTCGAAAACGACGGCACCGGTGGGTTCACCGAGCAGACCGGGGTCGCGGGCGACCTCTCGCTCGACACGGCAAACGAGTTCCCGGTCGTGGACTACGACGACGACGGCGACCCGGACATCGTCGACGCCACGGCGGGGACCGATCAGAACGCGGCGATTCTGGAAAACGGTGCGTCTCCCCCCGCGCTGATCGCCAATACACCGGCAGACGGCACGACGGATTTCCCGGCGAACGCCGACATCGTGCTGGAGTTCGACGAGACCGTCTCGCTCGGCACCGGCGACGTGGTGATCCGGCGCGTCTCGGACGACTCGCCGGTGGCGACCGCAGACGTGACGACCAGCGCAGTCACGCTCGGTAGCGGGACGCAGGTGACGGTCGATCCGTCCAGCGACCTGCCGACCGGCGTCGATCTGTACGTCCACGTCGAACCCGGCGCGATCACCGACGGAGACGGGGAGATTCCGACCTCGCTGACGGACGACCCCTCGACGCTGAACTTCGTCGCAATCGTGCCGAACGACCCGCCGACCTTCGTCGACGCCAGTCCCTCGGTCTCGGTGCCGGAAGACGGCGGGCCGGTCTCGGTCGACGCGGGCCTGACAGCCAGCGATCCCGACGGTGACGCCCTGACGTGGGAGGTCGCCAGCGCACCCGACCACGGTACACTCGCCGGCTTCCCGACGACGGTCTCCTCGGGGACCACCACCGACACCGATCCCTCGGGACTGAGCTACGAACCCGACGCCGACTTCGCCGGCTCGGACAGCTTCGAGGTACGCGTCGTGGACGCAGTCGGCGACAGCGACACGATCACCGTCTCGGCGACGGTCGCCGACGCGCCCGAAGTCGCGTCGATCACCCGCGCCGGCGCGGGCGACGAGACGAACGCCGACAGCCTCGACTTCGACGTGGCGTTCTCGACAGCAGTCCAGAACGTCGACACCGGCGACTTCACCCTCACGACGACCGGCGACGCGACCGGCACCGTCTCGGCGGTCGACGCCTCGGCCGGCAGTTCGATCACCGTCACTGTCGGTTCGCTCGCCGGCGACGGCACGGTCCGACTCGACCTCGCGGACGACGACTCGATCACGGGCGACGACGTGGGCGCGGTCCCTCTCGGCGGCGTCGGGACGACCGGCGCGGGCGACGGGAGCGCGACCGGCGACGAGACGTACACGCTCGACAACACCGGGCCGACCTTCGACTCGGCTCCCAGCGCGTCGATTCTCGAAGGTCGGACCGGCACCCTGCTCGACGTACAGGCCGACGACGACGCCGGCACCGCGTACGACACCGATGTCTCCTACGCGCTCTCGGGGACCGACGCCGGACCCTTCTCGCTCGACTCGGGCACTGGGTCGCTGTCGATCGGGACGCCACTGGACTACAGTTCCCCGACCGACGCGAACGCGGACAACGACTACGAACTGACCGTGACCGCGACCGACGACGCCGGCAACACGGCGACCCAGTCGGTCGTCGTCTCGGTCACCGAGGACACCAGCATCCCGACCGTCCTGCCGGCCGACTCCGACCCGGCAAACGGCGACTACTACGTCTCGGGCGATCCGATCACGGTTCGGTTCTCCGAGCCGATTCTCCTCGGCTCGGCGGGCACCGTGACGATCACCGACGAGACGAGCGGGACCGTCGCCGAGACGTTCGACGTGCAGGCCGACGCCGGGAGCGGTCCCGGCACCGTCTCGGTCTCGGACGCGAACCTGACGATCAGGCCGTCGTCCGCGCTCGCCGACCGGACCGACTACGCGGTCGATCTGTCGGCCGGTGCGGTCGTGGATCGCGGCCAGAACCCGATTCCTGCGTTCGACGGCACCGACACGCTCCAGTTCACCGCACTCGCGGGCGACTCGGCACTGATCACGACCGCACCCGACTTCGACACGACGACCGGCGCGGGCATCCGCGACGGGGTCACGGCGAGTGCGAGCGACCAACTCCTGATCGTCTCCGACCCTGCCCACCTCACGTCGGGGTCGGTTCTCGACGGGGCTGGGGGCGACGACACCGTCTCGCTCTCGCAGGCGGGCACCTACGACCTCACCGCCACCTCGCAGGTGACCGGCTTCGAGGACGTACAGAGCCGCGCGGACGGCGACACGACACTCGTCGTCGGGAGCGGGAGCGACGACTTCGACGGCTACACCGGCACCACGGCCCACACCGAGACGCTGACGACGACCGCGAGTAGCACCTCGCTGACCTTCGTCCCCTTCACCGACTGGGAGCGCGTCAGCGTGACAGGCACCGACGCGACGCTCACCGTCACGACCGGCGTCCTCACCGACCTCGACAGCCTCGACGCGCCGGGCGCGGCCAGCGGGGACACCCTGCGGTTCGCCACCGGATCGGCGGACGCCACCGGTGCCGACCTGACCGGCTTCGAGACGGTCGCGGTCGGCACCGGCGGCGACACGCGCCTCGTGATCGACCGCGACGCGACGCGCGACGTGACCGCGTTCGACACCGGCGACACGGCCGGAAACGACTCACTGGTGACGACCGACGCCGAACTGAACGTCTCCGGGCGCTCGCTCGGCGGCTTCGACACGCTCCAGACGACGAATGCCAGCGGGACGACCTTCGTCGTGGACGACGCCGGCACGAGGACGCTGACTGAGATCACCGGCGAGTTCGCCGCGAGCGACACGCTCTCGCTGACCGGCACTGCGCCGAACCTGACCGGCACCGATCTCACGTCTCTCGACACGATCCGACTCTCTCGGGACGCGACGCTGACGACCGACCAGCAGACGGTCGACTCGGTGACGACCCTCGCGGGCAGTGACGGGACCGAGGGACTCACGACCGCAGACGAGACCCTCGACCTCTCGGGGACGCAGGTCACGAGCGTCGAGTCGCTGGCGAGTACCTCGGTGAACGCCTCCTCGTTCACCGTGACCGACGCGCAACTCGGCTCGCTCACGACAGTCACCGCGACCGAGAGCGGGAGCGAACTGGTCACGACCGGCCCGACGCTCGACGCCTCGACGCTGACCGTGACGAGAGTGGACACCTTCCGGACCACGGACGCGTCCGGCACGGTGATCATCGGGACCGCGACGCCGGACACCCTCGTCGGCTTCGACGGCGACGACAGCCTCGTCGGCGGCACGGGTGCGGACACGCTCACCGGGAACGCGGGCGTCGACGAGTTCGGCGGGACTCCCGCCGGTCTCGACCGCGACACGATCACCGACTTTGGCGACGCTGGCACGACCGTGGACGCCGAGTCCATCGTCGTCACCGGCGACGCGACCGCCGCGACCGAGGGCGAGTACGCTCGTGTCACACAGAGCGGTGGCGACAGCGTCGTCACCCTCGACACCGACGTCCCCTCGGCCGACACCTTCGACTCGGCGGACACTCGGCTCACGCTGACGGGGATCACTATCGACAGTCTCCGGGTGGAGACCGACGCCGGCGACGCGGTGCTGACGGTCAACAGTCCGCCGACGACCGCCGACTTCGGCGTCACGACCGACGAGGACACCCGGTACGTCTTCGCGGTCGGAGACGTCCCGTTCGACGATCCGAACCCCGGCGACACGCTCCAGCAGGTGACGTTCACCGGCGTCGCTGGCGACGGCTCCTTGTTCCTCGACGCGAACGCCGACGACCGGAACGACGGGGAGGAACTCACTACCGGCGACACCGTGCCGGTCGGCAACATCTCTGCGGGCGACCTCCAGTACGCACCGCCCGCAAACGCCTCGGGCGACGCGCTGGCGACCGCGACCTTCACGGTCGGCGACGGCGTGACGACTGCGGCGACAGACGCGACGCTGACGGTAGACGTGACCGCCGTCAACGACGCCCCGCGCATCTCGGGGTCGCCGACCGCCTCGGTCGCACAGGACCAGCAGTATCGCTTCACGCCGACCGCGACCGACGTGGACACCGGCGACACGCTGACGTTCTCGGGCACCGGCGTCCCGGACTGGGCCAGCGTCGATCCGGCGACCGGCGAACTCGCCGGCACGCCCGGGCCGACCGACGTGGCGACCTACGACGGGATCGAACTCGTCGTCACCGACTCCGCGGGCGCGACAGACACGCTCGGGCCGTTCTCGATCACGGTGACGAACGTCAACGACGCGCCGACGATCACGAACAGTCCGGCGACCACCGCACCCGAGGATGCGGCGTACAGTTTCGTCCCGTCGGTCACGGACCCGGACGCGGGCGACACGACGACCTTCGCCGTGACCGCGCTCCCGAGCTGGGCGAGCTTCGACACGGCGACCGGCGAACTGTCGGGGACGCCGACGAACGCGGACGTGGGTAGCTACGACGACATCGAGATCACCGTGACCGACGCGGCGGGCGCGACCGACACGGTCGGGCCGGTCTCGATCACGGTGACGAACACGAACGACGCACCGACCGCGACCGACGAGCAGTACGCCGTCGGTGCGAACTCGACGCTGTCGGTCTCCGCGCCCGGACTCCTCACGAACGCGACCGACCCGGACGCAGGCGACAGTCTCTCGGTCGAGCAGACGCCGGTCACCGCCCCGACGAACGGGAGTGTCACGCTCTCGGCCGGCGGGTCGTTCGACTACGACCCCGACGGGACGACCGGACCGGACACGTTCACCTACCGCGTCCGCGACGGCAACGGCGGCACTGACACCGCGACCGTGACGATAGACGTGCGTCAGCCGACCTTCGCGGTGAACGTCACCGACACGAACGACCCGGTGACGGAGGGCGACACGCTGGTCGTCAACGCGACGGTCGCGAACACCGGTTCGCTCACCGACACCCAGCGCGTCGACCTCCGGTCGGAGGTCGACGGTGTCGTGAACACCACGGCGGTCACACTCGCGCCGAACGCCTCGACGCGGGTGTCGCTCGTCTGGCCGACGAGTCGCGGCGACTCGGAGACGGGTAACGTGACGGTCGCCAGTCCGACCGACGCCGACAGGCGCGCCGTCGAGATTCGCGTCCGGAGTAGCGGCGGCGGTGGCGGTGGCGGCGGCGGGGGCGACCCCGGCGATGGCGAGGCGGACAACTGGCCGCGTATCATCGAAGCCGAGTCGGACATCCGCGCCGAGATGGCGGTCCCGACCGGGGTCCGCCCGCACTTCGCGGTACAGGACAGACTCCCGGTGAACCGACTCGAACCGGCCGTCGCCGAGTTCGCCGACAACTCCTCGGTCGCCTCGGTCCGGTACGAGACCGGCACGACCGGGACGGTCACGGTCGCGGAGTTCGACCGGCCGACCAGCCTCACCGACGCGACGCCGGGACGCGTACTGACCGCGTTCCTCGTCGGTGCGGCGGGCGACGCAGAGCGGACGACGGCGACGATGCGCCTGCGGATTCCGACCGACCGACTGACCGACGGTGGACTCACGTCCGACGACCTGCGAGTCGCCCACTACGAGGACGACGAGTGGACGCTGCTCGACCCGACCGTGGTCCGACAGCGGAACGGTGTTCTCCTCGTCGAGATCGAGACGGACGGCTTCTCCCCGTTCGCGGTGACGGCGGTCGGCGACCCGACTGCCGACTTCGTCACGCCGTCATCGGCGACGGTCGGCGAGGAACTGACGCTCGACGCGGGCGACACGACGACCCGGTTCGGCGAGATCGTCGCCTACCAGTGGTCGGTCGACGGCCGGACGCTGACGGGCGAGACGGGTACGCTGACGTTCGACGCGCCCGGCGAGTACGGCGTCACGCTGACGGTCACCGACGACACCGGCCGGACGGCGACCGCGACTCGGACGCTGGTCGTCCGCGAGCAGGGGGAGACCCCGACCGCGACTGCGACGCCGACGGCGACGAGTGAGCCGACCACGACGACGACGCCCGGATTCGGCGTCCTCGTCGCACTGCTGGCGCTGCTGTCGCTGGTGGCGGTCGCGCTGGTGGCTCGGCGGGACTGAGCGCCCGCCGAGGTGGACACCCCTCGCCGACACCGATCACACAGAATCGAGGAGGAAGCCCACGACTTCAGTCGTGGGTTACTGACACGGCGATCTCTTCTGTCGACACCGAACACGGACCGACTCATTCTACCGACACCGAACCACGCCGGAGCGGCGGCCCCCGGCGACGTACAAAGGTAAAGTGTCTCTGCCGCGCATAGTGCTGCATGGCCGACCAGGAGATCGACGACGTGGACAGGGCGATCCTCTACGCACTGCAGGAGGACGCCCGAAACATGTCCTCGGGCGACATCGCACAGCGAACCGGCACCTCGGACAGCACGGTCCGGAAACGCATCCAGCGGCTCGAATCCGACGGCATCATCAAAGGCTACAGCGCCAACGTCGACTACCAGCGGTCGGGCTATCCGCTCCGGATGCTCCTCTTCTGTACCGCGTCGATCCCCGAACGCGGCGAGTTGGTCCCCGAGATCCTGCAGATCGACGGGGTCGTCTCGGTCCAGGAACTCGTGACCGGCGAACAGAACCTCCTCGTCACCGCCGTCGGCGAGTCCGACAGCGACATCACGCCGGTCGCACAGGCACTGCTCGACATGGGACTGACCGTCGCCGACGAGGTGCTCGTCCGGAGCCACGAGACGACCCCCTTCGGCACCTTCGACGCCGGCCGCGAGGAGTAGCCCGGCCTCCTCGGCCACCGGTCAGACGAGCACGCGCTTCACGTCGAGTTCGGTCGCGCGCCGGACGACCGCCTCCACCACGTCCGTCGTTCCAGCCAGATTGTCCGAGTCGCCGTCGAGGACGAGCAGTGCCGCACGCCGGCCCGGTTCGACGACCCCGCAGTCGAGGCCCGCTATCTCCGCGCCGGCGGTCGTCGCCATCCGCAACACCTCGCGTGCGCTCACCTCGAACTCTCGGGCGGTGTACGCCATCTCGCGAAACATCGACGGGACGTTCAGCATCACGTTGTCCGTCCCGAGTGCGACCGTCGTGTGGTCGAGTAACTCGCGGATCGGAGCTCTCCCGACCTTCAGGACGCTGTTCGCGCGCGGACACGCGACGATCGGGACCGACTGCTCGGCGACGCGGTCGAGATGCTCCCGTTCGGCGTGGACCATGTGGACGAGCAGATCCGGGTCGAGATCGAGCGCCGGATGGATGTCGGTGGCGTCCGGTTCGCCGGCGTGGATCGCGAAGGGGACGCCACGCTCCCGGCAGGCGGCCCGTTCTGCGGTGAAGTCGGCGTCGTTCGCACCGGAGGCACCGTAGCCGTCGGCGACGTCTAGCACCGAGAGGTCGTCGCTCCCGAAGATGAACGGGTCGACGGCGACCGGTTCTGCGGCCTCCCGGAGAGCGCGTGCTCCGGCGAGCCCCGACTCGCGGAAGTCGAGACAGGAGACGGTCCCGGTGCGTGCCACGAAGCGGAGCGTCCGACGCATCGCCGACACGAGGTCGTCGTGGCCGGCGGCCGCCAACCGACGGTGTTTCAGACTGTCCGGCGGGACGACCGCCTCCTCGAGCGACAGACCGACGGCCGCGTCCTTCGCCACGGAGTCGCCCAGGTGCGTGTGGGCGTTGACGAACGCCGGCAGGACGATGTCCGTCGACGCCGTCTCCGTCTCCTCGACCGCCTCGATCTGTCCGTCTTCGACGACGACCCGGCCCCGGATCGGGTCGAACGACTTCCCGGCGAGTACGGTCCCGGCGAGTGTTTCCATACTCGTACCGGTCGGTCGATACCGACATGATACTTTCTCCCCGTCCGGACGACCGATCCGGTAGCGGATCGTCCGATCTGCGGTCGTGGTCTCGGTCCGACCGGTCCGGATCTCCCCGGTCCGCCCCGGGGACAGCGTCCGGACTCGTCCCGGTCGTCGACGGGCGACTCGGGGCTGGACTCCCGCCGGCGAGCACCCCGAAAACATAACGTTCTATAATGCGAGTTTTGCGAACGAATTGTGAATTTAGGCAGATTTAATAGGCAGTCTGTTCTCGATAGCGGGTAGAGACGATCAGAACCGGTCGTGTGAAGGTGTCACAGTCGCCGGGGCGGTCGTCACGCCAACCATGTCAGGACGTACCTCGAACCAGTCGGTCGGAGCGCTCCCGGACAGGACGGCCGAGTCGCCGCTCCTGCCCCTCGTATCGACGTGGCTCGTGTGGGCACTGTTCGCCGCGAGCACCGCCGCACTCGCGGCCCGAGTGCTGGTCGGCGGGACGTGGGAACTCGCCGGCGTCGTCGCCGTCGACGGTCTGACCGTCCTGTTGTGGGTGGTCGTCACCTTCTTCAGCGGTATCGTCCACAGCTACTCGCGCCGTTACATGGCGGGGAGTCGCCACGAGACGCGCTTCTTCGCGACCGTCTTCGGCTTCACGGTGCTCGTGATGGGCCTCGTCGCGGCCGACCACCTCGCACTGTTCGGCCTGCTGTGGCTGGCGATGGGACTGGTGATGGCAGAACTCGTCGGGACGCTCGACGACTGGCAACAGGCACGGGCGGCCGCGTCGGTCGCTCGCCGGTACTTCCTCGCCAGTAGCGTCCTCCTGGGCGTCGCGCTGACGGCGCTGTGGTGGACGACCGGCGCGACCAGCGTCTCCGGTGTCGCCGGGGCGACCGCGAGTCTCGGCGGCCCGGTCTGGCTTGTCGCCGTCGCCTGTCTCGTCCTCGCGGCGATGATCCAGTCGGCGCTCGTCCCCTTCCACACCTGGCTCCTCTCCTCGATGACCGCGCCGACCCCCGCCTCGGCGCTGATGCACGCCGGCTTCGTCAACGCGGGTGGCATCCTCCTGCTCCGGTTCGCGCCGGTCGTCACCGTCGACGCGTCGCTGATGCTCGCCGTCGTCGTCGTCGGCGCGACCAGTGCCCTCCTCGGGAAACTCCTCAAGTCCGTCCAGTCTGACGTGAAGGGCGAACTCGGCTGTTCGACCGTGGGGCAGATGGGCTTCATGATCATGCAGGCCGGTCTCGGCTTCTTCGGGGCGGCGATCACCCACCTCGTCCTCCACGGCTTCTACAAGGCGTACCACTTCCTCGGCTCCGGCGGGCAGGTCGAACGCACCAGCCCCACCGCCCCCGACAGCACTCGGACGACCGTGGCCGGCGTCGCCGTCACGCTCCTGACCGCTCTCGCCGGCGGTGGGCTGTTCGCGCTCCTGACCGGCAAAGGGACGAGCCTCGACAGCGGACTCCTGCTCGCGGTGTTCGTCGTCCTCACCACGCTCCACGCGGCCCGCAGTCTCGTCACCCGGACCTCGCTTCCGGCGACGGTCCGCTTCGGCGCGGTTCCGCTCGTCTTCCTCCCGGCTATCGCCGTCTACGCGCTCGTGTACGAGGCCGTCCTCACACTTCTCGCCGGCCTCCCGGTCGTCTCGGCACCGGTCGACCTGAGTCCCGTCCACGTCCTCGTCGCCGTCGCCTTCCTCGTCGTCTACGTCGCCATCGAGACCGGTCTCCACGAACGCAGTACGCGTCTCTACGTGGCGCTGGTCAACGCGAGTCGTCCGTCGCCCCGTACCCTGCTGACCTCCCCGGAGGAGTACAATGAGTAACGAGTCCACCATCCACGACAGCATCGACAAAGCCGCGAACACGGTCGGTTCGGTCTGGCCGATCCACTCGTTCGTGACGGCCAACCCCCTCTCGGGGTTCGAGGATCTCCCGTTCGGCGAGGCGGTGACCCAGGCGGCCGACTTACTCGGCGGTCGCGGCTACCCGAGTGCCGACGCCTTCCGGGCCGCACTCGACGACGGCCAGATCGACCCCGAGCGACTCGCGGCCGAACTCGACGCCCGCGGCTTCGCGGACGACCCGGAGACGCTCCTCGACCGCATGGACTCCGAGGCCGACGCGTCGGCCTCGGACTCCAGTCTCCCGTCGCCAGCGGCCGACACCGCAGTCGAATCCGGCACGGCAGACACCGCCGGCGAGCGCACCGACCGCGTCCTGACGAAGTGGCTGGCCGCGTTCCTCGACGAGGGGCGTGCGTCGTGGTCGATGCCGAACCGCGACGACGGCTTCTACGACGCGTTCCGCGCGGTCGCCCGGTACGACGGTGCCGTCCCCGACGAGGGCATCGTCGCCGACCTGCCGGCGACGCCGACCGAGACCATCGAGACCGTGTTGGCCGACTACCCGGAGAGTCAGTGGGTCCCCATCTTCGAGAAACAACTGGCCGCGCTTCCCGGCTGGACCGGCTTCCTCAAACACCGTGCCGACGCCGACGGGCCGTGGCAGTCGGCCTCGCCGATCACGCTCGCGGGGTATCTCGCGGTTCGGTTGGCCCTGCTCGACGCCTTCGGTGGCGACTTCACGCCCACGACCGGCCCCGACAGTACCGAGGACGACCCGGCCGACGACCTCGCCGAGGCGTTCCTGAGCGCCTGGGAGGCGACGTACCGCGCCGACCTCGTCGACCGTGTCGCAGCCGAGAGTCGCTCGCGTGCCGACCGCGAGTCGCCGGGTCGCCCGGACGCACAACTCGTCTTCTGTATCGACACCCGCTCGGAGATCGTCCGCCGGCACGTCGAGACGGCGGGTGACTACGAGACCTTCGGCTACGCCGGCTTCTTCGGGGTCCCGATGGAGTGGCAGGGGTACGACGACGCCGTGCCGGTCGCCGCCTGCCCGCCGATCCTCGACCCACAGCACCGGATCAGCGAGGTGCCGACCGAGCGTGACACGCAGGCGACCCACGACCGGTGGGCGCACCTGCGCGAGACCGTCCACGAGACCGTGGAGACGCTGAAGACGAACCCGGCCAGCGCCTTCGGCTTCGTCGAGAACGCCGGCACCGGCTACGGCGTGGGACTCGCGGCCCGCACGCTCCTCCCGCGTCGCGTCCGCGACCTGTTCGACACCGCCGACGACGCGGTTCCGGACAGCCACGAGTTCTGCGAGCAGACCGTCCACCACCAGCACACCTACGCCGGCGACCTCCCGGTGGGACTGACACACGACCAGCAAGTCGAGTACGCGGCGACCGCCTTCGAGTTGATGGGCTGGGAGTCGTTCGGTCGCCTCGTCGTCTTCACCGGCCACGCCAGCGAGACGACGAACAACCCGTTCGCGTCGAGTCTGGACTGCGGTGCCTGCGCCGGCAACCCCGGCGGGCCGAACGCCCGCGTCCTCGCGGCGATCTGTGCCGATCCCGACGTGCAGGCCGCCCTCCGCGACCGTGGCTTCGACCTCCCCGCTGACACCGTCTTCCTCGCCGGGCAACACAACACGACGACCGACGAGATCGAGATCTACGGCGACGTGCCCGAGAGCCACGCCGAGGATCTCACACAACTCCGCCGTGACCTCGACACCGCCCGCGAACGTGCGACCGCCGAACGTGCCGAAGCGATGGGCGGAGACACGACGAACGGCCTCTCCGAGACGGGCCGCCGCGCCGGCGACTGGGCCGAGACGCGCCCCGAGTGGGGGCTGGCCGGCAACGCCGGGTTCGTCGTCGGCCCCCGCGACCTGACGAGCGATCTCGACCTCGACGGACGCTGCTTCCTCCACTCGTACGACTGGGCGACCGACACCGAGGGCGACGCGCTGGAGACCATCCTCACCGGCCCGATGATCGTCACGCAGTGGATCAACAGCCAGTACTACTTCTCGACGGTCGACAACGCGGTCTACGGCAGTGGCTCGAAGGTGACGCAGAACCCGGTCGGCAACGTCGGCGTCTACCAGGGCAACGGCGGCGACCTGATGGCCGGACTCCCCCTGCAGTCGCTCATGGCCGCCGACGAGACGCCGTACCACCAGCCACTCCGCCTCTCCACCGTGGTCCACGCGCCGGTCGACCGCGTGACGGCGGTGCTGTCCGCCCACGAGAACCTCGTCCAACTGCTGGACAACGACTGGCTCTCGCTGACGGTCGTCGACCCGACGCAGGACCACCGCGCGTTCGAGTACGACGAGGCGCTGGCGTGGACGCCGGTCGCGGACTCGCCCGAGGTGACGCCCCAGTCTCCCGAGACGGCGAACGCGCCCACGGTCGCCGACGACTGAGAGCCGACGGGCTCAGTCGCCCTCGACGGCGGCCCGGACGTCCGACTCGAACTCCGTGACTTCTGCCTCCAAGGTGTCGCGTTCGAAGTAGAGGAGTTCGACCGCGACTACGACCACGGCGACGCCGAGCACCGTGTAGAACGTGTTCGGCTCGCGGGTGTAGAGGTTGTACAGCATCAGCGGGAAGAACGCTGCGGCGCCGACGGCCCCGACTGCCGGGACGACGCCGTTCACGTCGTCGTGGTCGCGCCGACGGAACGCGAGGTAGCTCATCGACCCGAAGACGAGGATGAACGCCAGCGAGGCGAACGACGTGATGGCTCCGAGGCTCCCGTACCACGTGAACGCGGCGGTGATCGCCCCGAGGACGAGCACGGTACGCTCCGGGACACCGTCGGCGGACGCGTCCCCGATCTGGTCGGGGAGGAGGTCCTCACTGAGCAACCCCTTGGCGAAGTGCGCAGACGAGAAGAGGGTGGCGTTGATGGCACTCCCCGTGGAGAACAGTGCCGACAGCGCGAGGACGACCGCCCCGACGCGCGCCAGTCCGTACGGCTCCATCATCATCGAGGCGGCGTCCTTGAGCGCGACGTGCGGGTGGGATTCGAGCGCCTGCGGCACCAGGTTCACCGTCACCATCCCCACGAGGACGTAGAGCGCGACGGCGACCGGGATCGAGATGTACACCGCCTTTCGGATGGTCTCGACGGGGTCCTCGATGCTCTCCTGGTCGTAGTACAGCAGTTGCCAGCCCTGGAAGGCGACGAACGAGATGGCCGCCGCCACGACGGGTCCGACCCCTTCGAGTCGGTCGACGCCGTACTCCAGCGGCACTCCGCTGAAGCCCACGGCGTACACCGCCCCGAGGATCCCGAACAGGACGAGAATCCCGATCTTCAGGGCGACGAGGACGTTCTCCGCGGCACCGGTAGTTCGTGCGCCGAGCAGGTTCAGGCCGACGAAGCCGGCTACTGCCACGACGGAGATCAGTGGTCGGACCGGAACGCCGGCGACGCTCGTCGGCACGACCCCGAACGCGGCCGTGAACTCACCGAAGGCGAACGCGTACATCGCCATCGAGCCGACGTACCCGAACAGCAACGTCCAGCCGACCATCCCCGCCAGGGTGGAGTTCCCGACGTAACACTGGACGAACGTCACGGAGCCACCTCGGTTGTCCGTGAGTCTGTTGAGGACGTTGAACGAGTAGCCCGCACTCGTGGCGACGACACCGGCGACTAGAAACGCGACCCAGATGGCAGACGTCGCTATCCCCGCCACGACCCCGAGAACGGCGTAGATGCCGCCGCCGATCATGCCGCCGAGTGCGATCGAGACCGCTTCCGTCAATCCGAGGCTGTCACTCATGACTGTCGATCACCATCAGGTCTCACCGTGGTGGTCTACGTCCGCTGAACCTTCTGCTTGCTGACGCAAGGTCGGCGCGCTCACACGCCGGTCGCGCCGGAGTCCGTCGTCCCAGCGCCCTCTCCCAGTCTCGAGCGGCGAGGGCGACTTCGCGCGTCTCGACACGCTCGATCCGTTCGTCCGCCCGGCGAATTTCGTATAGCGGCATATGATTTATGCACTATCGAGGCGATATCGCCGAGAATCTGTGTTGTATCGTTGTCCAACCCAGACAACTGCACACCACGAACTGAAAGAATACTGATTGCTTTTCGCTCTCGCCCGAAATCAGCACACACAGCGCCGGTGTCCGGCGCGGTGTGCCGGCTTCAGTCGTCTGCTTCGAGCATCATCCGGCTATCTTCGATCAGTTCCGCGCCGAGCGTTCCCTCACTCACGAGGCCGACCGCGATAGCGGAGTAGGCCGTCGCGCCCTCGAACTCGATTCCGGACAGCGACAGCGCGACCTCGTCGCTCCCGCTCGGCAGCACCTCGATGTCGTACGTCCCGGCATCGACCGGCGTGTAGTCGGTCCCCCGGCGGAAGCGGACGTTCTCGAACAGCGTCGGGCCGTCGTCTGCGACACGAACCGTCACTCGCGGTGCGTCCGGCGAGCAGTGGATAAACCGGACGTGTGCCTTCCCGGACGGCACTTCGCCGACCTCGTCGGTCAGCACGGTCAGCTTCAGGTTCTCGTCGGCGACCGTTCCGGTCGCCAGCGCGGTGTACTGCTCACCGGCGTCTACGTCGATCGACGTCTCGATGACGGACTCCTCGCTCCCGGTCGGCAGCACGTGGACCTCGTGGCTGCCGGCAGGGACCTGCTGGTAGTCGCCGATGGTACGGAACGGAACGTCTTCGATCACGGTCTCCCCGTCCAGTCGTACGTCGACGTTCGGTGCGTCGGGACTGCAGTGCCCGATACGGACGAATGCGTCGTCTGGCATGGTAGTTCCCCCCAGCAAGATCTACGACGAACGCTCCAATGACCGTTGTCGTCGGATCGGTGCCAGGAACGAGTTCCTTCACTTTCCGCTGGCCACGACTCGGCTACCGGTCTCTCCCGGTTACGGACTGGATACTCTCCTCACTCCACGACTGCACGCCGGCACCGCCGGAGCGCGTCGGCTTGCGCGTCCGCTTCTGCCGGCGACTCGACGGTCGCAGTGTAGACCATCGGCGTGGGCAGACTGCGCCGAACTCGGACGGTCGACCCTTCGGTCGAGATGGCCCGAACGCGCCGCCACGAGATCACCTCCGCGCCGCCCCTCGGTCTGTCGGCGACCAGCAGTGCGCGGTCGGTCGCGGTCAGTTCGACCGACGGCGTCCACGTGAACACCGACGCGATCAGTGCGCCCAGTCCCGCACCGAGCAGGCTGGGAACCACGGGGTCCCCGAACAGGGGGCTCACGAGGCCGGTCGTCCCGAGGAGACCGACGGCCATCGTCGCCAGGGCGTAGCGGCGGGACTTCTCGGCCTGCAGTACCACCCGGACCGTCGATTCGCGCCGAATCACCGTACCCCGACGCGTCCCGCCGCTACCGAGGACGAACACGGCCAGCAGTGACAGACCGAGCACCGGGATAGTGGCCGACCCGGGAACTGCAACGAGGCCAGTCCGGCCGAGCAGGGCCACGGCGACCAGCGCGACCGCCAGTACACCGGCGAGCCAGTGTGCACGCGCGAGTACCAGTCGGTCGACACGGTGGGGGAACTGTTCGAGGAGCGTCCACGTCGTCAGGCCCGCCAGTGCCGCGAGTCCGATCACGACACGACCGGTGGACGAGCCAACGGCGACGACGATGCCGGCGACGAGGACGCCGCAGGCGACGCTAAACCAGTCGAGGGAGGGGAGGCGGGGACGCACACGTCTCCCGTATCACGGCCGGCTCAAATGCGTTCTGATCGGCTATTCGTCACCAGTTACGTGTCTTAAGTTCACCCACCAACTCGCTAACGAGTACTTAGCTTTCGCGAATCTCGTCGTCTCTCCACCTGTGTCCCGGAGTGTCCCCGCGGACGCTCCGGACACGGGAGAGACGCATGTACGACACTATCACACGTAGATCCCTACTGCAGACGCTCGGTGTCACCGGCCTCGCACTCGCGGCCGGGACAGCCACCGCCAAACGACCCCGCCGTGTCGGTGAGCTCCGACTGGTACTCGACTTGGACCCCGCACAGGGCGAACTCCCGGAGAACGTCGCGATCGACCGACGCGGCCGGAAGTACGTCAGTCTCCCGCCGCGTGGGGAGATCAGACGCCTCTCGGCGGACGACTCCACCACGGAGACGTTCGCACAGTTCCGGACTGCAGGTGCGTTCCTGACCGGCGTGGTCGGCCTCGAGGTCGCCCCCGAGGGAACGGTCTACGCCTGTTTCTGGGGCGACGAAAGCGACGAGACCGACACCCACGGTGTCTGGCGCGTCGACCGGGACGGCACTCGTGAACTGTTCGTCGAACTCCCGATCGATACGCGCCCGAACGACATCCTCCTGTTCGGCGACGGCCTCCTCGTCACCGACATGGAGAGGGGCCTCGTCTGGTACATCGAGGAGGGCTCGCACTCGGTCTGGGTCGACGACGACCTCCTCTCCGGAACCGGACTACTCGCCCCGTACACCATCGGCGCGAACGGGATCACGGTCCTGAAAGACGGCACCGTCGTCGTCGGGAACTTCGACAACGGAAGGCTGGTCGCCATCCCGGTCGACCCCGACGGCTCGCCCGGCACGCCCTACGTCTACGCCGAGGACGGTCGACTGATCGGCGTCGACGGCCTGGCGACGGACACGCAGAACACGGTCTACGCCGCGATCAACGGCCAGAACACGCTCGTCCGTGTCTTCCCCGACGGCGAGATCGAGACGCTGGCGAGCGGCGACCCACTCGACAGCCCCGCAGACGTGACCTTCGGCACCGCCCGCGGGCACCAACAGACCGTCTACGTCCCGAACCTCGCGTTCTCGCAGACTCCCGACCCGAGTCTGGTGGCACTCGACGTGGGCGTCCCCGGCCTGCCGATCCGCCGGTGAGGCCCGACCGACGGCAGCATCTTCCCGCCAGCCGACGCAGTGAGACCTATGCAGACCGTCTTCCACGTCTCCAGCGACGATCCGGCCGACCAGCGCCACGCACTCAGGAACGTGGTGAACCTGCTCGCGGACGAGTCGGTGTCGGGACCGGACGACGACGTGGTGCTCGTCGCCAACGGCGGCGCAGTCCGGCTGTTTCTGTCGCCGACGACACCGGCGACAGCGACCGTCGCCGACCTGCGAGACGCGGGCGTCGCCCTGTACGCCT
This sequence comes from Salinirubrum litoreum, assembly GCF_020567425.1. Classification (NCBI taxonomy): domain Archaea; kingdom Methanobacteriati; phylum Methanobacteriota; class Halobacteria; order Halobacteriales; family Haloferacaceae; genus Salinirubrum; species Salinirubrum litoreum. The sequence goes on from NZ_JAJCVJ010000003.1 coordinate 562,257, forward strand.
GCGGGAATTCGCTCCGCCGACTCGACGCGAGCGACGCCGACCTCCTCCCCGGCGTCGAACGTGTCCCCTCGGGCGTCGGGAGACTCGCCTCGCTCCAGCAGGACGGCTTCGGCTACCTGAAGGTCCCCTGAGTCGTCGACGACCGGGCCAGCCCTGCTCCCGGTCCAAACATTCTACACTGTTCACAAATTTCTAACTGTTCGCGCGGTCTGCGCTGTCGGCACGGTCGAGGCGGCGTCGACACTGTGGACTGCCGGAACCGTCTGGACTGCCGGAACCGTCTGGATTGCCGAGCGCGTCGCCGATGCCCGGACCGTCGAGAGTGCGGTCGGAGTCGAGACTGTCGAGACGATGGCCGAGAGCCAGACTGCCCGAACAGTCGCAGAGAGTCACACTGGCGAGACGGTCCACGTGTTTCTAGTTGGTTCCTCAGTGGAGCGTCCCCTCGCGGTGTTCGGCGTCGTACGCGAACAGTGCGTAGCCGACCTCCGCCGTCGTGTATCCCGACTCAGCGGCGATCTCACGAATCGGGGTCATCATCGTCACGTAGTCGTCCGCGTCGAACGACTCTCTCCGGCCGTCGAGGTAGTCGAAGCGGTCGAGCGTCGCCCAGACCCGGGTGTCCACGACCGCGTGCCGCTCCGGGTCGAGGGCGGTCAGCACACAGGAGGCGGTCGGCGCTTTGAACCCCGAGAGTCCCGACAACAGGTGGATCTGCGAGAAGTCGTCGTCCACCCGTCGGACGTTCCGGGTGACCGTTCGGCACCGCTCTTCGGGGTTCGACTCGACGTGGTAGGCGCTCCGAGTCGACGACTCGTAGGCGATGTCGTACAACTGGTCGCGCGTGAGATACCCCTGCGAGCGATAGGCGTCGCCGAACTCCGCGAGTCGCTCCGGCAGGACGCCCTGCGTGTCGGTGTATCGGTCGAGATACCCGGCGACGTGGTCGGCGTCGAAACGAGTAGTGGTCACGCGCGTTCGTTCTCGTCTCCCCGAGTTGAGCGTGACGGAGTGTGGTCGTCGACGCCCGGTCGACCAGCGGGACTGTCTCGGCGGTGAGAACTGTCGAGGGGTTCTGAAAATTTCACAATGTGTGAAATTTCTCTCTCACAGCCGTCGGGTACCGACTGACCCCCTCTCCACGACTGTGCGTCACTCCGGTAGGAGCTAGACTGTGGCGGCACTCTGAAGTGGCCCGGCCCTCCACGCGGTTCAGAATTTGTGAACATTGTGAACGGCGTTGGAGTGGGACTCTCGCCGCTCACTCTTCTACGCCGAACGACCGACTGGAGTTGGCGACCACGAGCAGACTGCTCGTCCCCATCGCCACCGCGGCGAACAGCGGATTGAGCAGGCCCGTGACCGCCAGCGGGATGGCGACCGCGTTGTAGAGGAACGCCCACCCGAGGTTCGTCCGGATCCGCCGGTGAGTCGACCCTGCGAGCGTGAACACCTCCGGCACGGCCGCCAGTCCACGGTCGACGATCACCACGTCGGCGGCGTCGGTCGCGAGGTCGGTCCCGGAGGCCATCGCGATGCCGATGTCGGCCGTCGCCAGTGCTGGCGCGTCGTTGCTCCCGTCGCCGACCATCGCGACCGGCCCCTCGTTCCGCAGGCGGTCGACCGTCTCGGCTTTGGCCGCGGGCGGTACGCCGGCGAACACCCGATCCACGGCGGGGTGCTCGCGGAACCGGGCGGTCGCACGCTCGTCGTCGCCGGTCAGGACCACGACCTGCCGCGCCCCGTCTGCCGAGACGGCCGTGACGACCTCGTCCCACGACTCACGCGGGTCGTCGCCGGCGACGACCACGCCGAGGACACGCCCGGCCCGCCCGATCACGACCGGAACCGTCCCCCTCGCACGGGCCGACTCGATCGTCTCCTCGACGGCCGCCGGGAGGTCGTAGCCCGACTCGACCGCGAGCGCGGGGTGGCCGACGACGACAGACGCACCGTCGACCGTCGCTGTCAGCCCGCGGTCGTGCGTCTGGACGTCGGTCACACCGTCTCCGGCCCTCCGTGACGACTCGGCGTCGTCGCTCGCCGTCACCTGCCCACCGTCTGCGGCCGGGGTACCGTCGCTGGCAGTCGGGGGCGTCTCGTCGAGATCTGCGGCGGCCACGACAGCGTCGGCGATGGGGTGTCGCGAGTAGCGCTCGACGCGCCCGGCGAGTCCGAGGAGGTCGTCTGCGTCCCACGCCTCGGAAGCGTCGTCGGCGACGGCCGTCTCGGTGACCGCCATCTCGCCGTCGGTCAGCGTCCCGGTCTTGTCGAAGACGACCGTCTCGACGTCCGGTGTCTCCTCGAAGACGGTGTCACCCGAGACGACGATGCCCCGACCCCCGGCGGCCGCGATGCCGCGAGCGACCGCCAGCGGCGTCGCCAACCCGAGCGCACACGGACAGGAGACGATCAGGACCGTCAACCCGGTCAGCAGTGCCGACCCGAGGCCGGCCCCCGTGACGACCTGCCAGCCGAACGCGGCGACGCCGAGTACCAGTACGCCCGGCACGAACACGGTCGCCAGTCTGTCGGCCAGCCGCTGGATACCCGAGCGACTGCTCTGAATCTCCCAGAGGTGGTTCACCAGTCTGTCGAGCGTGCTGGTCGCGTCTGTCCCGACCGCGATCACGAGGGGTTCGTCGGTGACGACCGTCCCCCCGCGCACCTCGTCGCCCCGGCGGCGCGTCCGGGGGAGCGACTCGCCCGTGACGAGCGACTCGTCGACCGCCGCCGTCCCGTCGACGACCTCGCCGTCGACCGGGATGCGCTCGCCCGGCCGCACGAGAACGTGGTCGCCCGGGGCGAGGTCCTCGACGGAGACCGTCCGGTGGTCGTCGTCGGTGACGACGCGCGCCTCCGAGACGCGGGCGGCGGTCAACTCGCCGAGTCGCCCGACCGCGCTGCGCTTGATCCGCGTCTCGTAGTAGTTGCCGAGCGTGACCACCAGCACGACCGCGACGGTGACGTCGAAGTAGACGTGGGTCCGGCCGAGGGGGATGGCGAGCGTGCTGTAGACGTACGCACTCGTCGCGGCCAGCGCGACGAGTAGGTCCATGTTCGGTTGGCCCGCCCGGAGGCTGACGTACGCGCCCCGCAGGATCGGGAAGCCGGTGTAGAAGAGGACGATAGAGGCGAACACCCAGACGTTCCACAGCAGGTACTGCCCGTCGAGGCCGGCGAGGTTCACGAACGACTCGAAGCCGAAGTACGTCGGGTAGAGGAAGATGGCGTACCACATCATGACCATCATCCCGAACAGGCCGCCACCGATCAGGAACTTCACGACCTCGTCGCCGTCGTCCGTCTCCTCACGCGCCCCCGACGCCTCACTGGCGGTGTAGCCGTAGCCGGTCAGGCGGTCGAGCAGATCGTCGGTGTCGGTCGCGTCCGGCGCGTGGCTGACGCGGACGAGATCGGTCGCGTACGAGGCCTCGGCGGCGTAGACCGACCCGTCGTCGCGGGCGACCGACTCGACGAACCGCTCGCAGGTCGCACAGTGCATCCCGTCGACGTGGACGAACGTCTGCTCGGCGTCGTCCGGGACCGACTCGCTCCGGTCGTTGTCGAGTGCCGCCTCCGGGTCCGCGTCGGCCGGATTCCCGTCCAGCGTCCGCGCGACCTCGAGACAGCCCCGACAGCAGAACGCCCCGGAGACGTGGTCCTCGTCGGCCGGGTCGCGGTCGTCCGTCACCGGGGGGTCGGGCGTCGGCAGGTCACAGAGTGTGCAGGTCGTCATGTTCGGTGGGTCGTCTCGTGGTTGTCTGATCGAGGCGAGTCAGCCGAGCGGTTGGTAGATCGGGACGTGGACGTGCGGGACGTGGATACCGAACAGCATCAGCCCGTGTGAGAGCGGCAGGTACGCAAGCGCGACGAACGCGACACCCAGCACGCGGTGGAGACTCGCCCGCCGCGCCGGCGACAGCGAGTCGAGTAGCGTCCCGTAGAGGAACAGCGACGGAATGGTCCCGATTCCGAGCAGTCCCAGCAGCAGCGCCGCCCGAACCGGGTCGCCGACCGCGAAGGCGTACAGGTACGCCGGGTAGGTCATCGGACACGGCAAGAGGCCGTGGATGCCACCGAGTACGGCGATGCCGGGCGTCCCGACCAGTCGGTCCACGCGGTCGTGGAGCAGCCCCGTGACGCGTCCGAACAGCGACGACGCGGCGTCGGGGGTCAGTCGGTGGAGCGCGGCCGACTTGCCGACGAGGTAGTACGCGCCCGTCGTCAGGATGACGAGTCCCACTGCGAGGCCGGTCGCGCCGCGTACCGGGTCGGCGACGACGCCGAGGCTGTCGGCGGTCGTGAACACCGCCCCGCCGATCAGCGCGACGACCGCCCCGAGGACCGCGTAACTCGTCGCACGGCCGAGGTTGAACAGCGCGTGCTGGCGGACGTGAAAGGCGGTCAGGGTGTCGGTCCGTCCCGGCGTCGTCGCGTCGAGTCGGCCGGCGTACATCGTCACGAGGGGGCCACACATCCCGAGGCAGTGTGCCCCGCCGAGCAGTCCGATCAGGAGGAAGACGACCGCGTCGACGTTGCCGGCGACGAGGTCGACCGGCGTCCCCCCCGCGAGGACGGTGCCCGACGCGCCAGAGAGCCCCGGCGTCGCCGTCTGCATCAGTCCCATCACGCCGCGTGGCTCGCACCCTCGTGTGGCGACAGGAACAGGTAGATACACGCCGAGATGAGGGCGACGTTGACGACGGTCACTGCTCCGGCATAGAGGTTACTTTTGCCGATAGCGAACGCGACTGCCGGGACGACCGCCAGTGCGGCGACGACCACGGCGACGCGTAGTGGCACGCTCTCTAAGTCCATGATGTGGGGGCCTTCTCTCGGGACACTTAAAAGTTGTACCCCGATTCTCCGGTCGTTGGAAGAGGGACACGCTTTTACTGGTTCCCTTTCTTGCCGGCGAATATGGCTACTAGTACTGACGCCGATGGAGAACTCGCGGGCGACGACGAGTTCGACCCCATCGGGACACTGGTGTTGATCGGCATCTACTTCGCCATCCTCGTGGCGATGTGGATCTTCATGTACTTCGTCGAGTTCCTCGGTAACGATCTGACGGTGATCGGCTGAGCATGCACGTTCACAAGTACGAGAAACTCTGGTTGGTCGCGGCACTGTTGCTGATCGTCGGGTTCGTCGCCACGATCACCTACGGCGCGGTCGGTGCCGGGGTGGCGATGGTCGACGACAGCGGCGGAACGATCGACGCGAACTCGATCGGCGACGACGAGAACTTCGGCGATCCGGGAGTGGTCCAGACCGGCGAGGACGAGTACGCGGCCTACGTCGTCGCCCAGCAGTTCAGCTTCCGCCCCGACCCGATCCGGGTGCCCGCGGGTAGCGAAGTGACCTTCTACGTCACCTCGCCGGACGTGATCCACGGCTTCGAGATCGTCGGGACGAACGCCAACACGATGGTCGTCCCCGGACAGGTCTCGGAGATCACCGTTCGGTTCGACGAGCAGTCCGAAGTGAAAGAGTACGGCATCCTCTGTAACGAGTACTGCGGCTCCGCACACCACACGATGGAGGGCAAGGTCGTCGTCGTTCCCCAGTCGGAGTGGGACGGAGGTGACGCCTGATGGCGACGACAGAACCGACGTTCGCCGACCGGTTCCCGGACACGGCTGCGGTCGTCAGGGCGTGTCTGTACGTCTCGTTCATCTCGCTCGGCATCGGTGCGCTCGCGGGACTCGTCCAGGCGCTCCACCGGACGAACGTCCTCCGGGTGATCAGTTCCGTGGACTACTACACGGTCCTGACCGTCCACGGGGTCCTGCTCGCCATCGTGTTCACCATCTACTTCCTCTGTGGCATCTTCGCGTGGGCGACCGCCCGGAGCTTCGACCGGCCACCCGAGAGCATCCGGTTCACGTGGACGTGGTTCGGACTGATGACGCTCGGCACCGTCCTGGCGTCCGCCGCCATCCTCGGCGGCTTCGTGCCGAGTCTCGGTGTCAGCGCAGACGTGCTGTTCACCTTCTACGCGCCGCTGCAGGCACACCCGCTGTTCTACATCGGACTGGCGCTGTTCGTCGTCGGGACGTGGCTCGCGGGCGTCGACTGGTTCTGGACGTGGCGCGCCTGGGCCGGTGAGAACCCGGACGAGCGCATCCCGCTGCAGGGGTTCATGGTACTGACGACGATGCTGATGTGGTACATCGCCACCATCGGCATCGCCGTCTCCGTCGTCTTCTTCCTCATCCCGTGGTCGCTGGGCCTCATCGACAGCGTCAACCCACTGCTCACGCGGACGCTGTTCTGGTTCTTCGGCCACCCGATCGTCTACTTCTGGCTGATGCCGGCGTACCTGTTGTGGTACACGGTCCTGCCGAAGCTCTCCGGCGGACGCCTGTTCTCCGACCCGCTCGCGCGTGTCGTGTTCGTCCTCTTTCTCCTCCTGTCGACGCCGGTCGGCATCCACCACCAGTACGTGGACCCAGGTATCGCAGAGGGGTTCAAGTTCATCGCCATGACGAACACGATGTTCCTGCTGCTGCCGAGTCTGCTCACCGCGTTCACGGTCGTCGCCTCGATGGAGTACGGCGCGCGCCAGCGCGGCGGTGAGGGCTACTTCGGGTGGCTCTCTGCGCTCCCGTGGCGGAATCCGGCGTTCACCGGGATGGCTCTCGCGGGGCTGATGTTCGCGGCCGGCGGCTTCTCCGGGATGATCAACGCCGGGATGAACATCAACTACCTCGTCCACAACACGCTGTGGGTGCCGGGCCACTTCCACATGACCGTCGGCACCGCGGTCGCACTGACGTTCATGGCCGCCTCCTACTGGCTCGTCCCGCAGATATCGAACAAGCGGCTCTACAGCCGGCCCATCGGACTGGCGCAGGTCGCGCTCTGGTTCGTCGGCATGACGTTCATGTCGAACGCCATGCACCGTGGTGGCCTCCTCGGCATCCCGCGCCGGACCGCAGAACCGCAGTACACCAACTTCGACTTCGTGACGGCCATCGGCAGTGTCGCCGAGATCCGGGTCCAGATCGCGCTCGGCGGCGTCCTGCTGTTCGTCTCGACCGTGCTGTTCCTCGTGAACATGCACATCACCGTCGCCTCCTCGCGGGCCGACTCGATCCGGCAGTCCGGCACGCTTCCGACGCCGCTCTCGACGGCGGCCGACTCGCCGCGCGTGCTCGACAACCTCAAGATGTGGACCGGCATCGCGCTGGTGCTCGTCGCGCTGGCGTACGCGCTCCCGCTGTACTCCATCGTCCAGCAGCAGGGGCTGTTCGGCAACGGCGTCGGCACCTACCCGGTCGTCATCGAACTCCTGCGCGGCCACCTGCCGGTCGGCCTCGTGGAGTTCCTCCGGCACCTGCCGACGACCGCCGTGGACGCGACGGTCGGCCTCCTGGAGGTGGTCCGATGAGAGAGCTCTCTCGTGGCGGCCTGCTGATCGTCGTCGCGTTCAGCATCCCGCTGTTCGTCGAACTCCGCACCGTCGCGGGGTTCGTCGGTGTCGACCTCCCGCTCACCGCGGTGGCGGTACTCGCCGTGTTGTTCTACGCCGGTCTCCTGCTGGCGTACTACCTGAGCAAGCCGGTCGAGGGCACCGCCGCCTGAACCGCCGATGTCGACCCGCCTCGCCGCCGTGACGCGGCCGTTCCGTGCGACCGGGCTGCCGCCCCGCCGACTCGCCGTCGCGCTCGCGGGGCTGGTCGGCGTCGAGGCACTCCTCCTGCTCGCGTGGCTGTGGGTCTCTCCCGGCGACGTGACCGCACCACGGTACCTGCTGTACCCGTTCGTCTGGATCGACGCGAGCCTCCTGGCCGCCGCGCTGGTGCTCGGCGACGCGCGTGGTCGACAGGAGTCGGCGGGCGGTCGTCCGGGGGCGGTGGCTGTGCTCGTCGGTGTCGGCTACGCCGTCCTGTTGCTGTGGGCCGGCGGACTGATCGGACGAGGCGGTGGGTCGGGGGCGCTGACCCTCCTCACGGCACCGCCGGGGTGGGGCCCCATCATCCTGTACGACGGGGCGGTCCGACTCGCCGTCGTCCCGTTCAAACTGATCGGCTACCTCGTCTTGGCGTGGCTCGTCGCGCTCGTCGTGGGTGCTGCGGGCCGGCCACTCGTCTCGGGTGCGCTCGGGCTGGTGACCTGCGTGGGCTGTACCGGCCCCCTGATCCTCGCGCTCGTCGCGGCGCTCGGGGGCGGGTCGGTGACGGCGTACGCTGCGGTCTCAGACCTCTCGTACGACCTCTCGACGGTGGTCTTCCTGGTGAGCCTCGTCGGCGTGACGTGGAGCGTCCTGCGGAGTCGCCACTGAGTGGCCGCGAGTACCGAGAGGGCCGCTGCGACCCGAGTCCGTGGGCCGGAGTCACCGAGTTCTCGTCGTCGGAACTCGTGGAGAAACAGGTCGGTTATCGACCGGGCGTCGGCTCGAACCGGCGGACCGCGAAGAACGTGGCGACGAGCAGGAGGCCCATCGCGGTCGCGGCGAGGAACGTCGGCGTGAGCGTGACGACAGAGCCGACGATGGAACCGACGACGGTCTGGGTGGCGAGGGCGTACCCCGCGACGCCGATCAGCAGGAGTGCGACCAGGCCGTACACGCTCATGACGACGCGGAGTGGGTCGAACTGGACTCGTGGGGTGGATCGTCGAAGTGTCATTGGTTCTCACCTCCATCTGACGCACCGGAGTATGGTATAAACCCCTCTCGATTCTATCTTCCTGAGAACGAGCCACTGTCGACTCCTCGCGTCGACTCTCGGGACGACTGCTGGACTCGACAGTCCGACCGCAGACGACGACTTCCGCGGTCGCCTCCCGTCGACGATTCGCGGGTCGATCTCTGAAGGTGGCTCGCCGGTCGGTCCCGGGGGCCGATACCCCGGACCCCGTATCGGACGCGATCTGCTGGCGACCGGCACCGGGCAGTGTCCGAGCGACGGCGAGGTCCTGCCCGCAGGCCGGGCCGCCGGCAGTCGGGGAGGGGTGGGGCGTACTGCGACCGCGGGGGTCCCCACCGCCGCCGACACGCCGACGGACGACCGGTGACGACGCCGACGCCCTGTCTCTCTGACGACGGTTCGGCGAGCGGTGACTGCCGAGTCCACCACAAGTGTCTTGTACGTATCGCACCATATTGGGAGTATGGAGAAGAACGTCGGACAGGTGGACAGTATCGCGCGCGTCGGACTCGGAGCGATCCTCGGGATCGTTTCGCTGCTCGTCCTCGCCGGGACGGTCGGCGGCCCGGCGATCCTCTCGCCGATCCTCGGCATCGTCGCGGTGATCCTGCTGGTGACGGGCCTCACCGGAACCTGTGGGCTCTACTCGGTGCTCGGCATCCGGACGAACTGAGGCCGATCGACCTCATCCGACGAGAAGCACCCGTCAGCCCGAGAATTTTCACAATTTTCACACAGTGCGACTCCTCAGTCCAGACTTCACCCGAGCGAGATGTCCAGATACAGCATGACCACGACACCGAGCATCGTGCCCAGCGTGGCGATCCGCTCGTGGCCGTGGACGTGGGTCTCGGGCACGATCTCGTCGGAGATGACGAACAGCATCGCCCCGGCCGCAAAGCCCATCGCGTAGGGGAGGAGTGTCGAGACGGTCTGGACCGCGTAGGCACCGAGCACCGCCAGTGGAATCTCGACTACCCCCGACCGTACCCCTGCGAAGACGGCGTAGAACCGGCGGTCGAGGCCGGCGTTGATCGCCGCCACGGAGACCGCGAGTCCCTCCGGGATGTTCTGGATACCGATGGCGAGCATCAGCGGGATCGCCGTCGAGAGGTCCCCCGACCCGAAGCCGACGCCGACCGCGAGGCCCTCGGGCATGTTGTGGAGCGTGATGGCGAGGACGAACAACACGACTCCTGCCAACTTCTCGTCCGAGACCGGGAGTTCGTCGCTCGGGTTCGCGGCGTCGCTCCGGCGTCGCCCGGTCACGAGGTAGTGGGCGTGCGGGACGATCGCGTCCGACCGATCCAGAAAGAGTGCCCCGAGTGCGATGCCCGCCAGCACCGGGAGCGGGTTCCCGTTCGAGTAGGTCTCGACCCCGGGGATGATGAGACTCGTGAACGCCGCCGCGAGCATCACCCCGGCTGCGAAGCCCAGTGCGCCGTCCATCGCCCGCTGTGACGGGTCTCGCCACAGAAAGACGAGTGACGCGCCGAGCAGATTCAGCCCCGCGATGACGAGTCCCCCGATCAAGCCGTGGATCACCGGGTCGGTCCCGAACAGACTCGTGAACTGATCGGCTACCACGGCTCCCTCCGGTCGGTACCGACACGACTCACTGTCATTCGCTCGGTTCGTTCGACGGCCGGGGATTTGAGTGGTCGGGTCGACCTCACTACGACGTTCCCCGATCTCGTCGGACGCCGAACACTCCCCGACCTCCACTGGCTGGCACCGATCCGACTCACGCCGTAAACCAGTGACGGCACCGGCGACGTGCGTGGTCCTGATACGAACTGATGTAGTCGCCGACCGTACCGTAGAGATATGTCCACAGACGACACGATGCGAGCGATGCAGGTGCCGGCCGGCGGCGAACCGTTCGAGGCGGTCGAACTACCGGTTCCGGAACCGGCCGGAGACGAGGTGCGTGTCGCGGTCGAGGCGTGCGGCATCTGTCACAGCGACGCCTACGCCCGCGAGGGGACCCACCCCGCGGCGAGCTACCCGCGCGTGCCGGGCCACGAGATCGCCGGGCGGATCGACGCCGTCGGTGATGACGTGGACCTGTGGGAGGTGGGCGACCGCGTCGGCGTCGGCTGGCACGGTGGCCACTGCTTCACCTGTGACCCCTGTCGCCGTGGCGACTTCCAGGGCTGTGAGAACAGCGAGATCACGGGCCTGACGTTCGACGGCGGGTACGCCGAGTACGCGACCGTCCCGGCGGAGGCGGTCGGCCGCATCCCCGAGGAACTCGACGCCGTCGACGCCGCACCCCTGCTGTGTGCCGGCATCACGACGTTCAACGCGCTCCGGAACGCCGACGCCGATCCCGGTGATCTCGTCGCGGTCCAGGGGATCGGTGGACTGGGCCACCTCGGCGTCCAGTACGCCCACGCGATGGGGTTCGAGACGGTCGCGCTCTCCCGGTCGCCGGAGAAGGAGTCGCTGGCCCACGAGTTGGGTGCCGACCACTTCGTCGACACGAGCGAGACCGACGCCGGGGAGGCGCTCCAGTCGCTGGGCGGGGCGTCGCTTGTCCTGGCCACTGCGCCTGCCGAGGACGCCATCGCCGAGGTCGTCGGCGGAATCGGGCGGAACGGGTCGGTCGTCGCGGTCGGCGTGCCGGGCGAACCGGTGCCGGTCGAGGTCGGACACCTCGTCGGCACTCGTGGGTCGGTCGCCGGCTGGAGTTCCGGTCACGCGAAAGACTGGGAGGACACGCTCGACTTCAGCGCGCTCCGCGACGTGACACCGACCGTCGAGACGTATCCGCTCGCCGAGGCCGAAGAGGCGTACCAACGGATGCTGGCCAACGAGGCACGGTTCCGGATCGTCCTCGAACCCTGAACGACGACCGCTCGGCCCCCCGGCCGCCCACCGCCGACCTGAGTGACGTGGTGGGGCTACAGCGTTCACCCTGTCGACGTGCCCCACACGTCTATGTGTGTGAGGTCCTCACCTCCTGGCGATGACGTTCGGCCCGTACCACACGCTCCGTTGCAAAGACGACATCGCGGCCGCGTTGGTCGATCACCCCGACGAGGAGGACCGTCCGGAGACATCGGGTCCTCGCGAGACCGACGGTCTCGTTCCCGATAGCGCCTCCGAGGTTGATTCGGAGACGGCCTCCTTCCTCTCGGACGACGAAGTGGAGGCGGACGTCCTGACCGGCCCTGCCACGTCGACGGACGAGTGAGCAGTAAAAATTCCACACATTTCACACATTCCGAAGACTGCGAGGCGGCTTCGCGCAGATTGTTTACAAATTCTAAAAATTTTTGTGCTGCTCACGCGGTCGGGGCGACCACCTCGTAGGGCAGCATCATCTCCTGGTCCTCGTGTTCGAGGATGTGGCAGTGCCAGACGTACCGCCCCGCGAATCCCGTGAAGGGGACCCTCACTGTCACGATCTCGTTGGGGTCGACCAGAACGGTGTCCTTCTTGTTCCGATTGTTCGGGCTGATCGAATTCGGCCCACCCCTCGTGATGTAGCTCTCGATGTCGGGCTTGGTCGCGACCACGCCGTCCATGTAGTCTTGCGCGTCGTCCGCGTAGGTGTCGCCGGTACCGTCGTCCCACGTGAAGGCCCGCCGCTCGACGACCTCGAAGTCGACGAGATGGAGGTGGATCGGGTGGGAATCGCCGGTCGTGTTGACGAACTCCCAGTCCTCGTACGTGCCGAGCGTGGGTGTCACCACCGCAGCCTCCTCACTCCACAGCGAGAGGTCCAGGAAGTGAGAGTCGTAGTCGACTCCGGGTGCCACTTCGAGCGTGGTGCTGTCGAGGGTGAAACTCCTGTCTTCTCCCTTGGTGGTCACCGGGGGGTGGAAGTCGTACCGGTCGATCGTCCGACCGATTATCTCGAGGAACTGCGCGGCAGGGATGCTGTCGTCGGCCTCGCTGAGCGCCTTCGTCACCTCGATCTTCAGCATCTCCGGCATGTCGACCTCGATGTCGGGGTCCTCACCGGGCGTCGTGAACTCCTCGCCGGCATACGGGATGCCTGCGCCGTTGCGGAGAACGAACTCCTGCCCCTCGAACCCGCTGAAGTCGACGATCACGTCGGCACGCTCGGCACCCGAGAGGAGCAACGTCGGCACCATCCCACCGGGTCCGACGGTGACGACGTCGTCGAGGAAGCCGAGATCGACGCCGATCTGTTCGAGCAACGGAACGTTCGTGTCCGAGTCGTCGGTCTCGTTGTAGAGTTTCAGGTTGAAGGTGCGCCCGTTCGAGCCGTTGAGGATGCGGAAGCGGTACGGACGCGGTTCCACCGCCAGATACGGGTACGCCTTGCCGTTGACGACCGGCACGTCGCCGAAGAACTCCGCCTCGAACTCGTCGTCGCTCCCGTCGGGGTAGAACAGCGACCCGTCCGGGTTGAACGACCGGTCCTGCAGGAGAATCGGAATCTCGTAGTCTCCCGACGGCAGGCTGTTCTCGACTGGCTCACGAAGCAGGTAGAACCCCGCGAGACCGGCGTAGACGTTCAGGCGCGTGATGCCGATCGCGTGGTCGTGGTACCACAGCGTCGTCGGCTCCTGCTCGTTCTCGTAGTACATCGTCTCCTCGTAACCGACGGGACTGTCGGGGTCCGTCTCTCCGTCCGGCGAGACCCACGCGTCCGGGTAGCCGTCGAACTCGGGGGCCGTCACCCCGCCGTGGAGGTGTACCGCGGTTCGAACCTCCGGGGCGTCCTCGCCGGCACCGTGGACCCGGGGGTCGACACTCAGCAGGTGTGAGGTCGGGAGTTGGTTCCGGTACGTCACCGCGACCGGTCGACCGGGACGTGCCACGATACTCGAGGCGGGATACGTCCCGCCGTAGCCCCAGAGCTTCGTTTCGAGTCCCATCGACGTCGGAAGCACCGCCTGCGTGAACTGGGTCATCGAGATGTCGTACCGTTCGACACCGCCCTGTCGACTGACTGGACTGAAGACCCCCGGTCGTGGGAGCGGGTCCTCCCACTTGAACTCAGCAGGGACCTCGAGACTCGACTCTGACGGACCTGTCGTCTCTGCGCGCACGGAGCGGGCACTCCACGGGACGGTTGCGAACAGTCCGGTCGCGGCCGTCGCTTTCAGCACGGCCCGCCGTGGAACGGTTTGTTGTCGTTGCGACTCCGCGTGGGTGTTGTCTGTCGACATTGTCTCCTCCCCCGACCGGGCCGGCGAGCGCGACTGCTCACACGACAGGCGATCCCGTGTCACCGACGACGACCCCCCCTTCTCGCAGTCGGTAGGTACGAGCCGATACGACATCAGCGGAGATATGTATGTTTGCCATATCGTTCTCTGGAACCCTCGTCTCCGCTGCTATCACGACCCAGCTCGTACGGTCTCGGAATTTCCAAATTTGTACAAATTTTACAATTTGTACGATCGTGTGTTCTCGAACGCGAAGCCGGGTCGTGTGGAGTGTGACAGACCACCTCCTCGCGGCGTCCGTCGATTCTACGGGTGAAGCGACGACTTGCGATGCCCGTCCCGAACTGCCTGTGAGGGTGCACATTCAAAAAATCTCGAACATTCCACGTGGTCTCAACAGTGTGTCCGTGTCCGGCAAGCGCGCCCCCGAGTCGCCGGGCGGTCACAGGACACACCGCTTAACATCACGCAGTCCCTGCATCGGATATGCCACGGATCGGAGTCGTCGGTGCCGGCGCGGGTGCTGCTGCAGTCAGTTACGTCGTCAGCGGCGCGGTGCCGGACGCGGAACTGACGGTGTTAGAGAAGTCCGGCGGTCTCTGCGGCCGGGCCGCCACCCGGAGACACGAGGAGTTGACGTACGACTACGGGGCGAACTATCTCAAGTCGGACGACGACCGCGTGAACGAGTTGGTCGGCGAGACGCTCGGGACCGACGGACTCGTCGACGTGACCGAGCCGATCTACACCTTCGACGCCGACGGCGAGGTCACACCCGGCCGAGACGCCGACGAACACAAGTGGAGTTTCGACGCCGGCCTCACGCAGATCGCCAAGCGACTGTTCGCCGAGACCGACGCGACCATCCACCGCCGAACCCGCGTCGAGACGATCCGACGCGACGACGCAAGCGAGGAGTGGTCGTTGGTCGACACCGACGGCGAGACGTACGGTCCCTTCGACGTGCTCGTTCTCAACCCGCCGGCACCGCAGACTGCCGATCTCCTGCGTAATGCCGAGTGGACCGGCGAGACGCGTGACGCCCTGCTGTCGGCAGTCGCGGACGTGACCTACGACCCGAACTACAGTGCCGTCCTCCACTACACGGACTTCGAACTCGACGTGCCGTACTACGCGCTGGTGAACACGGACAAGGACCACGACGTGGGCTGGATCGCCCGCGAGGAGTGCAAGGCCGGTCACGTTCCCGAGGGCGAGACCCTGCTGATCGTGCAAGCCAGCCCCGCGTGGGCCGACGCGCACTACGACGACCCGCCGGCCGAGAACGTCGCCGCACTCGCCCGCCAGACTGCCGACATCGTCGGCGACGACCGCCTCGCCGATCCCGACTGGACCGACCACCAGGGGTGGCGCTACGCGCTTCCACAGCGGGGTGTGGCTGGCGGTCCGGTCGACTCGGCGCGCGACGCCGACCTGTACTGCGTCGGTGACTGGGTGGCCGGTGAGGGCCGACTCCACGCCGCCTTGCGAAACGGGTTGGACGTCGGCGAGCGACTCGTCTACGCCCTGTAGGCGTCCGGACCCTGCCGGCTCGGTCCGCGCCTGGCCTCCCGACCGCTCCCGAGTTCTCCGGAAGAGCTAAGCCGCGTAAAGCGAGCTTTACAGGAAAGCATGCGTTACACTACCGGCGGTCGGTCGCCGTGACGTACTCGACGACAGACGACGCGGATAGCGCAGACGACCCCGACGGACTTGAGCCTGCGGACGACGCGGACGACGCAGGACCGCGGTATTCGAATCCCCCGCGAGCCGTCGGTGTCGCTCTCCTCGTGGCGACCGTCGCGGTCGGCGTGGCGGTCCTCGTCGGTCGCGCTCTCGAACTGTTCCTCGGCGCGGTCGGTCCGGTGCCTGCGCCGATTCTTGTCGAACACGTCCTCGACACGGCGCTCGTCAACGCCGGGGTATTCGGGGGTGTCGCGGCGGCGTACCTCCGGGTCCGCCGACGCGCCGGCGGCGGGGCGCTCCTCCGCGTTCGGCGACCGACGCGACGTGACCTCAGGCTCGCAGTACAGGGTTTCTTCGCGGTCCTCGCCGCCGGTGCGGTGCTCCACCTCGTCGTCGGCGCACTCGGGCTACCGACCGGCGAGAACACCCTGACCAGCCGAGCAGCAGCGGACCCCCGTCTGTTCGTCGTCGCAGCCGTGACGAGTCTCCTGTTCGTCGGCCCCGGGGAGGAACTGCTGTTTCGCGGCGTCGTGCAGGGCCGACTCCGCGAGGCGTTCGGGCCGGTCGCGGCGATCACCCTCGGCGGTGTCGTCTTCGCGGTCCCGCACCTCGTCGCGGCCTACACCGGTCCGGGGTCGCTGGTCTCCATCGGCGTCGTCTTCGGCGTCTCGCTGGCGCTCGGGACGCTCTACGAGGTCAGCGACACGCTGGTCGTCCCGGTTGTCGCCCACGGCCTCTACAACGTCGCCATCCTCGCCATCGTGGCGGTCGGGGCCGGATGACGGTTCGACGTTCGCCGACGACTGGCTGTGGCGAGTGACGGGCCGTGCCGAGTGACGAAGGCGTCGGCGAACGTCGAACTCACCCAAATAGCTAAGACGATGTAAAGCACGCCTTACGTAAAGCGAACTTTACAACATGGGAGACACGACACACTCAGACGTCGACTCGCCCCGCACCGACGGTGGTTCCGCCGGCACACTCTCGGATTCGCCGCTGCACCCACCGCCCGCTCACCGCGAGAGAAGCGTCGACGCGACCGCACAGATCACGAGCGTCCCGTGGCTCCAGCAGGTCCGGGCCTTCGCGGTCCGGACGCTCAGGGCGTTGGTCCGAAATCGACCCGCGCTGATCTGGGGGCTGGCCGCGCCGGTGTTCTTCTTTCTCGTCTTCGGCGTCCTCCTCGGCTCTGGGGGTGTCCAGCGCGGCGCGAACGCGGTCGTCTTCGGCGTCTTCGGTGCCTTCAGCGTCTCGCTGGTCGTCTTCGCCACCGCGCTGAGCGCCGACCTGCAGGCCAGACGGTACCGGAAACTCCGGTCGTTGCCCGTCTCGCCGTCTGCTGACCTGTTCGGGCGCTTCCTCGGCGGACTGGCGCTCTCGACGGTCTCGTTCTGTCTCGTCCTCGGTGTCGGTGTTCTGTCGGGCGGTACGCTCGCGGTCCGGTCGGCCCTCGCGGTGCCGGTCGTCCTCGGGTCGCTCGTCCTGTTCTGCCTGCTGGCGATGGGGACTGCGGTCGTCGTCGCCTCGGTACTCGACGACGGGGAGTACGTCGTCGGCGTCACGAACATGCTGACGCTGGCACTGTTCTTCCTGACGGGCTACAACGGGTTGCTCCCGGCGGTCGCCCCCGGACCGCTCGGGTCGCTGGTGAACGCCCTGCCGAACTCGCTGGCGACCAGACTCGCGGTCGTCCACCTCGTCCCGGTCGCTCCATCCGGCACGCCGCTCACGCCACCAGCGCTCCCGTCCGGGTGGCAACCCCTCGCGCTGCTCGTGATCTACGCCGTCGTCGGCACGGTCGTCGGGTCGTGGGCGATGCGCCGCCGTATCTACGAGAACGAAGGGGGTGAGTGACGTGCCGATCGACACCTCGGCGTCGACCGACGCGATATCGACCGACACCGGCGAGGAGCCGCCAGCAGACGCTGACGACGGCGAAGACGGCGGAGACGGCGGTGACGCCATCGACCCGGTCCCGGACGCCGCCATCCACGACTCGGCCCCGGCCGTGCGGGTTCGCGGTCTCACGAAGCGATTCGGCGACGACCCACCGGTGCTCGCCGACTTCGACCTGACACTGAACGCCGGCGAGACGACGGTGCTGATGGGTCCGAACGGGACCGGCAAGACCGTCTTGTTGGCTTGTTTGACGGGGGGTCTCAGGCCGACTGCCGGGACGGTCGAGGTGTTCGGCCACTCCCCCGAAGCCGTCCGCTCCGACCTCGTGTTCGCGCTCCAGGACGGATTCGCGGTGGACGACCTCTCGGGGCGGGAGAACGCCGAGTTCTACACGGCGCTCCACCCCGCCGCCACGGATCGCTGGGAGACGGTGGCCGACAGACTCCGACTCGACGGACTGGACCGCCGGGTGGCCGACTACTCCGGCGGGATGGTCCGAAAACTCGAACTCGCACTCACGCTGTCGGTAGACGTCCCGCTGTACGTCCTCGACGAACCGACCGCCGAACTCGACCCGACTGCGGTCGAACGATTTCACGCGATGCTCGATGACCTCGCGGACGCCGGCCGGACCGTCGTCATGTCCAGCCACTCGCCGCGAGACCTCCGGGCCGCCAACAGACTCGTCGTCGTCGCCGACTCGGGCGTGGTCGCGGACGGCCACCCCGACGACCTGCGTGAGGCGGTCCCGCCGGTCGTGGTTCTGGACCGCGCCGATACCGACCTGGGCGGCCACCTCCGGGGGCCTCGGCTGTTCGACACGGACACCGGCTTTCGGGGCTTTCTTTCCGCCGAGGCCGACCCCTCGGTCGTGGACACTCGGCCCGAGGTCGTCCGCGTCGAGCGACCGACGCCGCCGGACGTGTTCAACTACTACGTCCACCTACGGGGGTGACAGACCGCCCTCCTCCGAGAGTCGACCCTCCGGGGCCACCTGTGGCCACGAACATCGATCCTTCCGCTGGCCCGACGCTGGCCGACGCCGTCGCTCGATTCCCGATCTTATTTCTCCCCACGTCGTGACAGACGATCTGTGTCAGGCCCTCCAACCCCTCGCAGACGCGCAGTTCTCCGCGACCTGGCCCTCGCTGCCGGGGTCGCCACGAGTGGCTGTCAGACGCTTCCGCCCGATATCACCGACTCGACCGAGACGCCGACACCGGAGCCGTCACCGTCGCTCACCGTACCGCCGGAGACCCGAATCGCGGAGCCACTACCGGTCCGCGTGACCGGTCTCCCACCCGGCGAGCGGGTCGAACTCTCGGTTCGACCGGCCGACACTGGACTCGACACCTACGGCTGGCAACGTGAGTACATCGCAGACGCCGAGGGTCGCGTCGAGACCGGCGTCGGCACGAACGACGGGACCGACGAGACGGGGTCGCGGATGATCCTCTCTACGCTCGACTCCGACGAGGAGACCACCGGCCCGTTCACCCTCGGCGACCGGGGGGCCGTCGACCTCCGGGTTCGACTCCACGTCGACAGGCACGTCTCGGCCGAGGCGACGACGACGCGGGTGGCCCGTCATCCGGCGACGAGAGGCCGGTCCGTCGGCTCTTCGGATCTTGCGGGCACCGTCTACGAACCGTCGGCCGAGGGACCGCATCCGCCGGTCGTCGTCCTCCACGGTTCGGCGGGTGTCGTGCCGGAGGACTTCTGTCGGATGCTGGCGACACAGGGGTTCTGGACCCTCGGCCTCCGGTACTTCGGCAGCCCGGACCCGGTCCCCGACGAGTTGCGGGACGTCCCGCTGTCGTACTTCGAGCGCGCCGTCGCGTGGACCGAGTCGCATCCCGAGACGACCGGCGAGGGGGTCGGGCTCGTCGGCGTCTCTCGAGGCGTCGAACCGGCACTGCTGACCGCCGTGGAGCGTGACGGCCCGGCGACCGTCGTCGGCTACGGCGGTGCCGGCTGGATCGCACCCGGCGTCGAACCGGGAGAGCCGGTCCCGTGGACCCGCGACGGCGACCCCCTCGTCTCGCTGGAGACGGTCGAGGCGTTCTGGACCGCCTACGGCGAGGCCGACTGCGACCCGGCCGACTGCTCCTTCGACGACCCGCACCGCCCGTGTGCGGCGGTCGCCTGCGCGGTAGCGCACGTCTCGGCGACCGAACCGGCGGCCGCCGAGTCGGTCACGATCCCGGTCGAGCGTGTTGACGGCCCGGTCACACTGCTGACCGGTCGGGACGACGAAGTGTGGAACGCGCCGACCTTCTCCGAGATCGCGCTGACTCAGGTCGGTCCAGACCGGGAGCAGGCGGTCGCCCACTACGTCTCCGACGAGGCCGGCCACCGGTTCCTCCAGCCGTACTACCCGCACGTGCTCCGTGGCGGCACGCGCGAGGGAACCGCCGAGGCGGCGGTCGCGTCGTGGCTCCGGACACTCGACACGCTCGACGCCGGGCTCCGGTAGCCGGGCTCTCGGCGAGTCCGTCGACACGCTTCCGGCAGACCCGTACTCACTCGCCGTCGGTCGTCTCTCGCCGTCCAGTCCCCCGGCTACTCGCGTGCAGTGACGACCGAGACCAGTGCGTCGGCCGCCGACTCGACGCTCTCGTCGTTCTCCACCAGCTCGACGGTCGCGTTCGCCGCGACCGCGTAGTCGAACGCCGCCGTGCGGTTCAACTGTTGCAGGAAGTCGATCCGGTGGACCGAGATGCCGTCGTGCTCCCGTGTCGCCTCCGCCCGGCGCTCGTGGATCGTCTCCGCCGGGCTCTCGACCAACACGAACAGGTCGGGATCGATCTCTCTGAGGATCGACGCCGGGAGACCGGGGACGATGCCCGCGTCTGTCTCGACCGCGAAGTGGGTGGTCACGAGCAGGTTCGTCTCCTCGGCGCGGTCGGCGACGTACTCGCCGGCGCGGTGTTGGAGTCGTTCCGTCTCCCGCCGGGTCAGCGACGCCAACTCGGACCGCGCGCTCGCCAGTCCGTGGGTCGCGGCCTGTTCGAGCATCACGTCGCCGAAGTTCACGAGTTCGTAGTCGTCGAGCGACTGCCGGGCCGCCTGACAGATCGACGAGACGCCGACGCCGGGGACGCCCGCGACGAGTATCACCGCCATCAGAACGACACCTCCTCGTCCGGGTCGGCCGGTTGACTCCCCCGGTCGTCGTAGAACTTCCGCCCGATGAAGGCGTCACTGACGTACATGACGAGGCTGTCGTACAGGTCGTCGGCCGAGTAGAACTCCTCCTCTGGACACCGCTCCAGCACCTCGCCGATGGTCTCGCTCGTCCCGTTCGGTGCGTCGAGTGCTTCCCCGCCGACCGTCTTCACCACGGTCTCGGCGCTGGCCGGGAACTCCAGTGTCCTGACGAACAGATCCCGCGTCTCTGGAAGTCGCATACGAGTGTATATACACGAACGATAATGATGTTATTGGTGGGACGACCGGCACCTGCCGTGTCCACTCGGACAGATGTGCCCGTGGTCGAGAGTGTGCACACCGTCGAAACTGTTCGGACGACTCACCAACTGCAAGCAGTCTAAAAATTCCAAAAATTCTCGAAACTCTGAAATTCGTCGAGAGAATGGGTATCGGGCACGTCCCCGCTGCGCACGATGCCGGTCGTCGATACCAGATGCCCAACTTTCTCACTGCGTCGGCCTTCTGCACTGTCTACACGTTTTACAAATTCTAGAAACTGTAGCGGTCCCAAAGCAGCGGCCGGTTGCAGGAGGACGACGATCAGAATGACAGCTCGTCTTCGTCTGCTCGCCGTTGTCCGCCCCGGTCGTCGTAGTTCTTCCGTCCGACGAAGCCGTCCTCGACGTGCATCACGAGAGAGTCGTACAGGGCATCTGCCGACTCGAACTCGCCTTCCGTACAGCGGTTCAGGACCGACCCGACCGTGGTGTCGCTCCCGTTCGGTGCCTCTAACTGCCGTTCCCCGACCCGGTCGACGACACGCTCACGGGTGACCGGAAACTGCAACTTCCGTTCGAACAGGTCGCGGGTTTCGGGAAGTCGCACACGACACAGTTGTAGATGAACGATAATGATGGTTCTGGCCGACGCAGTATTTCACTCCCAGTCGGTCATCGAGACGTGGTTCCGACGACTCGACGAGGAACCCATGGACGACGCCGGTCGGCGGGGGGTCGGACGCGACCGTCGAGCCTCCGAACTACGACGCGGTGCGCGAGGCGGGGTGGGACCTCGACGACCCGGACCTGTTCGACCGGACTCCCGACGCGGACCTGCCGATCGAGGACCACGACCGCCTCTCGGTCGCGCCGGATCAGTCGATCCTCGCCGCGATCGCGGAGGCCGAACTGGAGTGGTCCACGCCTGTAACGGTGGGGTGTGCTCGAACCGTGCCGTCTTCGTCACCGGGGGAGCGTGGCGATGTCCGGCGACCACGTCCTCCCCGACGACTTGGTGCGCGACGGTAACGTGCGACTGGCCTGCGTCGCCACGCTGCCGACCGACGAGGTGAGACTCGTCTACGGCCTCCGACACCTCGATGTACTGGAAGACCTTTTGCTGCCGGCATCTGGTTCGACAACTCGTCTGCGTGAGTGACCGCACCCGACTCCCGACCGCCTCCGGGTTACAAATCGCATCGACTCATAAATTGAATACCGCGATACAATCTCTCCTGTCAGGTGTCTCTGTCGACCCACCACCAGAGCTTTCTGTGGGGCGATTCCGTGTGCAGTCGAAGCGTAGATGACTCGCCGTTCTGTCGGCCGATCGGTGTTCGATCCGCGCTCGCCGCCCGCCGCGAGCAGGGTTCGATAGCGACAGCGCCCGCTATCGCTCGGCTCCCCAAGAGCCGAACTCCCCAAATCGAACACACAGATGCAGACACCACCCGAGCCACCGGTACTTCGCCGGGGCTCACTCGATACCGTCTCGCTCGCTCACCAGTCGCATCGCTCGGGCCGCCCTCGACTCGCCCGTCGCGTCCGAACGCGAGGTGCCGCGCCGTGATCGGACGCGAATCGCTCTCCCTGCTGTCGCGGAATCACGACTTCAGGCGGTTCGTCGCCGGCCAGTTCGTGACGAACGCCGGAGACAGTCTCTACACAGTCGCCGTCCTGTGGCTCGTCTACGAACTCAGCGGCTCGACCACTCTCACGGGGATCACGAGCGCGATTCTCTTGCTCCCGTGGCTCCTCCAGATACTCGCCGGGCCGGTCGTGGACCGACTCCCGCTCAGATCGCTCCTCGTCGGGTCCCAACTCGTGCAGGGTGTCGTCGTCCTCGTCCTCCCGCTGGCGGCCGTCACGGGCCAGACGAGTGTCGGCGTCGTCTTCGCGGTCGTCCCGGTGTTGACCCTGGCGACGCTCGTGATGGCCCCGATGCAGGCGACGCTCGTCCCACGACTCGTGGCCGACGGTCGGCTCTCGCGGGCCAACGCGGTGCTCGCCACCGTCACGCTCGGCCTCGACATGGTGTTCGACGCGCTCGGCGGGGCGGTCGTCGCTCTCTTCGGGACGACGACGCTGTTCCTCGTCGATGCCGGTACCTTCGGACTCGCCGGCCTGTTGTTCGCCCGGATCGGCATCCCACCCGCCGACAGTGACCGCTCCGAGGCGACGAGCGACGCCGCTCCCGGCACAGCGACCGACACCTCCACTGTCGCGGACGCCGAAACTCGAACCGAGAGGTCTCTCGTCTCGGTTCTCGACTCCTACCGCGCCGACCTCCGCGTTGGTATCGACGCACTCCGGGGGAGCGTCTTCGTCGAACTCGTGGGGCTGACCGCGCTGGCGAACCTGGCGACCGGCGTGACACTCGCGGTGTTGCCGGCCGTCGGCGCGTCGCTCGGTGGCCCGCTGTTCTACGGACTCCTCCTCGGCGCACTCGGCGTCGGTCGGCTCGTCGGGTCGGTCCTCGCACCGCGTCTCGAGGCGGTGCCCTACGGCCGGGTCGCTCTCGTCGGCAACCTCCTGACTGCGGTGAGTTGGCTCGCGGCCGTCGTCGCACCCTCGCCGACGCTGACGGTCCTCCTGTTCGGTCTCGCGTGGGTGCCACCCGGGGTAAACGGCGTGCTCACCGCGACGCTGAACCAGACCGTCTTCCCGAGTGACCTGCTCGCTCGTGTCTCGTCGGTGAAGGGCACTGCCTCCGGAGCGACGCTCCCACTCGGTTCGCTGGTCGGTGGGGTCGTCGCGGAGACGCTCGGCACCACGACGACGATGGCACTCGCGGCGGGCGGCTTCGGTCTCGCGGGTGTCGCCGTCCTGCTCCGCGTTCGACTCCGGCGACTTCCGTCTGTCGCCGAGGCTGACGCGGCGGCGTTCGAAGTGACGCTCCCGCCGTCTCCCGAGGAGTAGCCGCCCACCTCTCGGAACCGACATATCTTTGGGACGTGCTGGCACAGTCGAAGCCGTGACCGAACGCTGGCTCTACTCGTGGGCGCTCGGCGCGGTGGCCTTCGGCGGTGCCTCGCTGCTCGTCCCGCTGTACGTCGTCCAGTTGGGCGGAACCGCGGTCGACCTCGGCGTGCTGGCAGCGACGGCCGCGCTGGTCGCCGCCCCCGGTGCCATCGTCTTCGGCCGACTGGGGAACCGCGTCGACCAACGACGACCGCTCGTCCTCGGGACGCTCGCCGTCGTCGCGGGCGTTCTCGCCGCGATCCCGCTTGTCGACAGCGTGACGGCCGTCATCGTCGCCAACGCCGTCCTCTGGCTGACGGTCTCCTCTATCCCGCCGGTGTTGACGATGCTCGTCGTCGACGACGCGCCCGAGTCGGCGTGGACCGAACGCATCGGGCGGCTGAACAAGTATCAGGGGTACGGCTGGGCCGGCGGTCTCGTCCTCGGGACGGTCTGGCCGTTCCTCGGGAGTCGCCTCCTCGCGCCGGGCGCGGTCACGCCCGCACTGTTCTGGGTACTCGCGGGCTGTGCCGGCGTCGGCGTCCTCGGTGCGGTCGGGAGTCTCCCGCGACCCGACCCGACCCAGCACGTGACGAGCGAGCGCCGCATCCGGAAGATCGCTCGCACGCTGTCGAACTCCCGGCGCGGGGTGAAGGGCGCGACGTTCGCGTTCTCGCCGAACCGCCTCTACTGGACGACCCGGACCATCCACCCCCGGCGACTGCTGGCGCGACTCGACCGCGCACTCGCGCTGTATCTGTTCGCGGCGGTCTGTTTCTTCACCGGCTTCGCCGCCTTCTGGGCACCCCTCCCGCTCTTCTTCACCGGGATCGAGTTCGACTCGGGTCAGATCTTCGCGCTGTATCTCGCGTCCAGTGTCGCGTCGGCGGTGCTGTACGAGGGTGCCGGACGACTCGCGAGCAGGATCGACGTGCGACTGCTCCAGTCCGGCGCGCTCGCCGTGCGCGGTCTGCTGTTTCCGGCAGTCGCACTCGTCGGCGGTATCGGTGTGGTGACGGTCGAGTTGGGTGTCGCGGGCGTCGGCCTCGCGGCCATCGGCGCGACGTGGGCGATCATCGCGGTCGTCGGGACCGCGATCGTCACGCGCCTCGCGCCACCGAGCGTTCGCGGTGAGGTGCTGGGCGTCCACACCGCGCTGGGGGCGGTCGCCGGCGGCGTCGGGGGCATCCTCGGTGGCTGGGCCGCGACGTTCGGGTACACGGTCGCGTTCGGCGTGGCCGGCGGACTCGTGCTGGTCGGTGCCGGTCTCGTCTTCGCGCTCCGGTTCGTCGGCGAGACACCCCCGCGACCGGTCGCCGAGGGCGATCCAGTGACGAGTCGTGTCGAGTCCGCCGAGACGGCGGTGCCGAGTGGCGGGCAGGACTGAGTCGCAGTCTGGCCCCCCGACCGGACGAGTTCCTCCCACGTCGTTGCGAGGTACGTCCCGGTGACTCTCCAGATGCGCTCCGGTAACTGACACGTCAATATGGTTTCAAGCCGACGGGGGCCGTCCGTCACCGGCGGTGACTCACTCGTGACACTACTCGACGGACAGACGGCGGTCGTCACCGGCGGCAGTTCCGGTATCGGTCGCGGTATCGCGCGTTCCTTCGCCGACCACGGTGCGGCGGCGGTGGTCGTCGCCGACGTCCGGGAAGCGCCGAAAGAGGAGGGCGACCCGACACACGAACTGATCGAGTCCGAGACCGACACTGCGGCGGTCTTCAGTCACTGCGACGTGACGAAGCGAGAGGACCTCGAAGCCGCCGTCGACGCCTGCGAGGAGTTCGGCGGCATCGACGTGCTGGTCAACAACGCCGGCATCTGGCACGCCGAGGACTTCTTCGACGTGACCGAATCGGAGTTCCGGGAGATGCTCGACATCAACCTCACGGGCGCGTACGTCGGGTCACAGGTCGCGGGCGAGCGTCTCGTCGAGAACGGCGGCGGTGCCATCGTCAACATCTCCAGCATCGCGGGCCTGTTCGGCAACGGCGACTGGCCGACCTACTCCGCCTCGAAGGGCGGACTCACGACGCTCACCTACTCGCTGGCGCACAAACTCGGCCCCCACGGTGTGCGCGTCAACGCGGTCCACCCCGGCGGCATCCAGACGATGATCGGCGGGCAACCCGACGACCCGGAGGCGGCACAGGAGCAGGCCGAGCAGTTCACGCAGATGGTCCCGCTCGGCAGGTACGGCCAGCCGTCGGACGTGGCCGGCGCGGTGACCTTCCTCGCCAGCGACCTCGCGAGCTACGTCACCGGCGAGTCGCTGGTCGTCGACGGCGGCTGGACGAGTTGGCGGTGAGGCGTCGGCTGTGACGAGCGCCGCGAATGTGGGCGAGTCGGAGAGTGGCGAATCGGCAGGCGGCGAGTCGACGACCGGCGACCTCGGCGCACCGAGACTCACACCTGATCGACGGTGAGGGGGTCGGCGTCGGCCCAGTAGCGATCGAACAGGTCGTCGGCCCACGTTCGCACCGCCGGACTCGCCACGTCCAGTGAGGCGCGGAGGATACCGGCGTCGTCGCGCAAGAAGAGGTGGACCACGTCGTCGGCGACCGTGGCCGCGACCGGGATCGGGTCGTCGACGACCCGCATCTCGGCTCCCTGTGCACCGAGGAGGTCCCGCAGACGGCCGCGCAACTGCGAGTCGTCCGCGAGGGCGTCGACCGCCGCCGCCGAGACGACGCCCTCGAAGGTCTGCTCGCCGGCGGCCGTCCGGTCGGCGATCACGTCGAGACTCTGTTCGTTCAGCGCGTAGGAGACCACACGGACTCGCTCGGCGTCCGAGAGCAGGTCGACCGCCCGCTGGACCGGCGCGTTCGGTCGGACCCGACTCGGTGTCGTGATCGTCGCGTCGGTGAGATGCCGCAGGTCGAAGGTGATCGCGTCGCCGGGAAGCCACTCGACCACCGGGCGGAGGTCGGTGTCCGCGGCCAACACGTCCAGCAGGTCGTCGAAGCCCCGAGAGACCAGCCGTCCCGTGACGGTCGCCCGGTAGTCGCTCCCGTCCCGTTCGACCCACGACCGCTCCTCGAAATCGGAGAGGATGCGCCCGAGCGTCGGCTGTGAGGCACCGGTCGCCTCGACGAGTTCTCTCCGCGTGTGTGCGGACTCGGCGAGGAGTCTGAGCGTCTCGACGCGGTTCGGCGAGAGCGCGAGGAACTCGATCTCTTCGAGGGCCGACTCCATACCCCTCCTGCGCCTGCCTGCCTCATACCGCTTTCGAGCCACGGAGCGACACTCGGTCGCTCCCCAATCGGGCTCCCTCCGGACTCTGATCGATCCCTCTCGTTCGTCCCTCTCTGCTCCGCGTTGCCACCCTGTGCTGTCGTGTCACCCGCCTCGCTGTCGAGCCGTCACTTTCACGGCGCGAACGACGTTCACGGCGTGTAACTGCGACCGGCACCCGGCGTGGTTTCTCTCCGCGAAAGAGTTTCTGAGGTGAGCTAAGCCCGTCAAGCCACTCTCTGGATGTAATGCGTCCACGCTCACTCGATCGGTTCGTCTCGTCGGGAGGTCGCGCCCGGTGACGGCGACCCGTCGTCGTCTCGGCCTGTTCGTCGCGGCCAGCGTCCTCCTCGGGGGGACCTTCGTCGCCGCGAAGGCCGGCCTCGCGTACTTCCCGCCGCTGTTGTTCGTCGCGCTCCGGTTCGACGTCGCGGCGGCGGTCCTGCTCGGCTACGTCGTCCTCACGACCGCCCGGAGCGACCTGCTGCCCCGGACGACCGGCGACGTCCTCGCTATCCTCTCGACGGGCGTCCTCGTCATCGGACTCACGAACGCACTGTTGTTCGTCGGCCAGCAGTACGTCTCCAGCGGCGTGGCGGCGATCATCTTCAGTCTCAACCCGATCCTGACGCCCGTCTTCGCCATGCTGTTCCTCTCGAACGAACGGCTCTCCGGGCGCGGCGCGGTCGGGATGGTCGTCGGCCTCCTGGGTGTCGCACTCGTCGTCGGCCTCGACCCGGCGAACCTGCTCGGCGGCGACGCGCTCTGGAAGGGCGTCGTCTTCGCCGGCGCCGTCACGGGTGCGCTGGGGACCGTGCTCATCCGGGCGGCCGACACGACCCTCGACAGCACCGTGCGCACCGCGTGGGCGCTCCCGGTGAGCGCGCTGGTGACACACGGCCTGAGCGCCGTGGCCGGCGAGTCTGCCGCCGCGATCACGTGGGCTCCCAGCGCGATCGTCTCGCTCGTCTACGTCGGCGTCTTCGCGGGCGCGCTCGCGTACATCGCCTACTTCGGCCTCCTCGACGCGGTCGGCCCCATCCACGGGAACCTCGTGTTCTACGCGGTTCCCGTCGTGGCGACGGTCGGCGGCGCGGCACTGCTCGGTGAGTCGGTCTCCTCGTCGACGGCTCTCGGGTTCCTGGTGATCTTCGCGGGCTTCGCGGTGCTAGCGAGCGAACCGATCACCGCCGAACTCGCCCCCCGTCTCCGCCGTCTCGCCGTCCTGTTCGGCTGGCACGACGAGACCGAACGCAGTCCGATCTGAGCGGGCGCACCGCGGCCGACGAGGGGGGCGCGTCTCACTCGCCGTCGGCCAGTGTGTCGAGCAGGTGCTCCCGTAGCATCGTCCGGTGACAGCGTTTCGCGTCGGTGTTCTCGAAACAGACGAGCGCGAGCGACTCGCCCGCTCGCAGTCTGTCGCGGAGGTCTGCGACCCCGTCCCGCGCCGACGAGTCGGTCTGCAGGTGGCGGCGGTAGCGTTCTCCGAAGTCGACCGCGTCCCACGCCGCGTTGTGTGCCTCCTCGGCGCAGAGTCCCCGCATCGCGAACGCCTCCTGTTGCTCCTCGAAGTCGTCCAGCAGCGCGTCCGGCGGCGCGACTTCCGGGTAGTTCTCGTCGACGGCCGCGTGGAACCACCCGGTCGGCCGGCGGACGACGCCCACGAGCGTCGTCCCCTCGGGGAGGGCCGCGAGATCGTGCTGGAGTGCGGCGACGTACGTGTCGTGCAGACGCGGTCCCGGTGGCATCGGTCTGAGCCTCGTCCGTCTCCCTTCGCGGTAATCGGGCCTAACGGTTGTGGTCGGCGTCGTCGCTCGGCGTCCGGAGTCCGTCGCACCGTCGAAAAAAGGTCGCAGCCGCGTCTGCGGTCGTCGAGCTACTCCTCGCTGTCCTCGCCGTCGGGCAGTTCCACGGTCAGCGTGTGGGTCCCGGAGTCGAAGGTACCCGAGTCGCTCGCGACGAGCGTCTGGGTGGCCTCGCGGTCGAAGCCGGGACCGGGCTTCTCGTAGAGCGCCAGCGAGAGCGTCACGTCCTCACAGGACTCGTTCACGGTGAACGTGATCGACGCGGTGTCGCCGTCCTGGTTGATGTGGCCGTACTCCACGCACTGTCGGAGTTCCGCACTCGGCCAGGCCGTGTCCTTCGAGGTGATGCCCTCGTCGCTGTTGCCGTGGGCGTAGCGGAACAGTCGGTCCTCGTCGTCGTCGGCGTAGAAGCCGTTGTCGACGTTCGGACCGAGTTCCTCGTACGGCTCGCCGCCGATGAAGTCGAGTTGGTAGAACACCGTCTCGGGCTCCTCGTCCGCCTCGACGGTGATCTGTGCGGTGTCGATCACCGCACTGCCGTCCTCGGTGTACGGCCCGTCGACCTCGCCGCCGGTCGCCACGAAGCCGTACTGCTCGTCGCCGTCGGTGTCGAGGTGCGGCATCGCCACGAGTTCCTCGTCGGCCGGGAGACGGTCGACGTTGAAGCTCGCACCGGGCACGTCGTACAGCGTCACCTCGACGTCCTCGTGCGTGCCGGGCGCGAGGTAGTCGGAGACGCCGATCACACTGCCGATCACGTTCCCGTCGAACAGGCTACTGTTGTGGATCGCCACGAAGCCACCCTCGGACATCGTGACCGAGTCCACGACGACGGTCGTCCCGTCGCTCGTCTGGTCCGCGAAGGTCACGTCTGCGGTCGGCGGCTCCGGTGCCGGGTCGTCCTCGTCGACCTCGATGGTCGCGGTCGCGTTGTCGTCGTCGGTGAAGACGCCGTGCTGGTACTCGCCGTCCAGCCCGCTCGTGTCGAGGTCCTCGAAGGTGACCGTCGTCGTCTCGCCGGGCTCGAGACTGAGTTCCTGACTGGTCAGTGCCTCGTCCTCGCTCAGCGTGCCGTCCTGGTTCAGATCGAGTCTGAACTCGACCGTCTGCGTGCCGGCTTGTTCGCCGGTGTTGGTCACGTCCGCCGACACGTCGATCAGATCGCCTTCGTCGACCGACTCGGGCGCGTCGAGATTGGAGACGTCGAAGTTCGCCGGCTCCTGCTCGACCGTGATCTCGGCGGTGTCGATCACCGCACCGCCGTCTGCGGTGTAGGGACCGTCCGCCTCGCCGCCGCTGGCGACGAAGTCGTAGGTCTCGTTACCGTTCGTGTCGAGGTGCGGCATCGCCACGAGCGTCTCGTTGGCGGGCAGGCTGTCGACGTTGAAGTTCGCACCGGGGACGTCGTACAGCGTCACTTCCACGTCCTCGTGCGTGCCGGGTGCGAGGTAGTCGGAGACGCCGATGACGCTCCCGATGACGTTCCCGTCGAACAGGCTGCTGTTGTGGATGGCGACGAAGCCGCCGTCGGACATCGTCACCGAGTCGACGACGACGGTCGTCCCGTCGGTCGTCTGGTTCTCGAAGGTCACGTCCGCCGTCGGTGCCGGCTCCTCGACCGCGATGGTCGCGGTGGCGCTGTCGTCGTCGGTGAAGACGCCGTGTGCGTACTCACCGGACAGGCCGGTCGTGTCGAGGTCGGCGAAGGTGACGGTCGTCGTCTCGCCGGGATCGAGACTGACTTCCTGGCTGGTCAGTGTCTCGTCCTCGGCGAGCGTACCGTCTTGGTTCAGGTCGAGTCTGAACTCGACCGTCTGCGTGCCGGCCTGTTCGCCGGTGTTGGTCACGTCCGCCGACACGTCGATCGCGTCGCCGGCAGTCGCCGTCGCCGGTGCGTCGAGGTTCGAGACGTCGAAGCTCGCCGGGGCCGGCGGCTCGTCGCCGGTGCCGACCGTCAGCGTCCCGTCGGTCGCCTGCGGGACCGCGTAGTTGACCCCCTCTTCGGTGCCGAGGGCGTTCACGTCGACGGTCAGGTCGGTCGTCCCGTCCGCGAGGCCGTCGACGGTCACGGTCAGAATCGTGACGCTCCCGGTGTCGGCCGTGTCCGCCAGCGCGGCGCGGGCCGTGACCGAGGAGCCGGTCTCGACGGGTGTCTCTGTCAGGCCGGGATCGCCGCCGAACTCGACGTCGGTGATGCTCGCCACCGACGAGTCGGTGAGACCGACGGTGATGTTGTACGCGCCGACGCCGCCGTTCGCGTCGGCGACGACCACGTCGAAGGTCGTCGTGTCGCCGACGTCGACCGACCCGCTACCGGGCTGGACGACGACGGGAGTCGTCGGCCCCGCCTGCTGTGCGGGATCGTCGAAGACCGCCGCCGGCACGGCCGCGACGCCGCCGCCGAAGACGACGAGCACCGCCACCGTGACGGTGAGCAGTTTGTGGTTCGTGAGTGTCTGTATCATCTGTCGTCTCTCCTGTGTGTCACGCTGTGTGTCATGTCTTGTTTCGTGTCGCTGACCGACTCGTTACCTATCTGTCGTCGCTCGGCTACCGGTGACGTCCCGTCACCGACCGCCGGGGGGCGTGCATCTAGTCCCGGCTGTGAGTCACGCATCTCAGAACCACCCCGTGAAGAGGTCCACGACGAGATCGATCACCTGGGAGATGTCGGTGAACAGACCCGTACTCTCGCCGCTGTCACTGATCTCGTTGCTGAAGTGGAACTGCACGTCGACCACGTCGAACTCGCCGTTGCCGTTGTAGTCGAACTGTGCCTCGTACTCGTCGAGGATCGGGTCGTCGAGGTTGGCGAACAGCGCCTGGGTGTCGACCTCGTCGACCGTCCCGTCGCCGTTCACGTCCTCGTAGGTGCCGTCACCGTCGGTGTCGATCGGCTGGCCCGCGAACTGCGGGTTCAGCTTCGGCGGGGCGATCCGGATCGTCGCCGTCTGACTCGTGTCGCCGAAGACGCCGTGGGCGTACTCGCCGAGCGCGATTCCCTCCGGCACGGTCGGCGAGAACGTCACGCTGGTCGAGGCACCCGCGTCGAGGGTGACCTCCTCTGTCGCGACCGTCTCGTCGGCCGTCAACTCGCCGTCGCCGTTCAGATCGAGGCGGAACTCGACGGTCTTCGTCGCCGCCTGCTCACCGTCGTTCGTGACGGTGGCCGACACTTCGATGGTGTCGCCGGGGGCGGCGCTGTCGGGTGCCTGCAGGTCGGACACCGCGAAGTTCGCCGGCGTCGGCGGTGCCTCGACGGTGAGCTGTGCGGTGGCGCTGTCGTCGGGCGTCACCACGCCGTGGGTGAGCGTCCCGACCGGGAGTCCGCTCGTGTCGACGTCCGCGAAGGTCACCGTCGTCGACGCGCCGGCGGCCAGTTCGACGTCCTTCGAGCGGACCGCACTCTCGTCGCCGACCTCGCCGTCGCCGTCCGTGTCGACACGGAACTCGACAGTCTTGGTCGCCGTCTGGTCACCCGTGTTCGCCACGTCGGCAGACACGTCGATCGTGTCGCCCTGGGTGACGCTCGCGGGTGCCTGCAGGTTCGAGACGTCGAACGTCGCGGGCGTGGGCGGTGCTTCCACCGTAATCTGTGCGGTGACGCTGTCGTCGGGCGTCACCACGCCGTGGGTGTAGGTGCCCGGCGAGAGGCCGCTCGTGTCCACGTCCTCGAAGGTGACGGTCGTCGACTCGCCGCCCGCGAGTTCCACGTCCTCGCCGAGGACCACGTCGCCGGCGTCTCCGAGTCCGTCACCGTTCGCGTCCACGCGGAACTCGACGGTCTTCGTCGCCGTCTCGTCGCCGTCGTTCGTGACGGTCGCCGAGACGTCGATCGTGTCGCCCTGCGTCACCGTGGCGGGCGCGTCGAGGTTCGACACTTGGAAGTTCGCCGGATCCGGTTCCGGCGTCGGGTCGTCCGCTTCGACGGTGAGAGTCGCGCCGGTCGTGCCGGTCACGTCGTAGCCGGTGCCGCTCTCGTCGAAGACGAGTATCTCCTCGTTGTCGCCGGCCGCCTCCAGCGAGAGGTCGGTCTCGCCGTCGCTCTGGCCTGTGACCGTCACTTCGACGACCGGGACGCTCCCGGTGTCGGCGGTGTCGCGGAAGGCGTACTCGGCGTCCGCCGAGGAGCCGTCGTCCGCGATCACGACCTCCTCACTGCCGGAGCCGAGGACGGTCACGTCGGTGATCTGTGCGATACTCGAATCGCCGACCGCGAGGCCGATCTCGGCCGCGCCGACGCCGCCCTGTGCGTCGTCGACGACGACGGTGAACGTCGTCTCGTCACCGACGTCGACGCTGTCGCTCTCGGGATCGAGGCTGAGCGTCGTCTCCGCGTCCGCCGGCGGTGCCTCGATCGTGATCTGTGCGGTGGCGCTGTCGTCGTCGGTCGCCACGCCGTGGGTGAGCGTGCCGGGACCGAGTCCGCTCGTGTCGACGTCCTCGAACGTGACGGTCGTGGACGCACCGGCGTCCAGTTGGACGTCCTGCGAGACGACCGCGCTCTCGTCGGCGATCTCACCGTCGCCGTCCGTGTCGACCCGGAAGGCGACGCTCTTGGTCGCCGCCTCGCCGCCGTCGTTCGTGACGGTCGCGGAGACGTCGATGGCGTCACCCTGCGTGACGCTCGCGGGTGCTTGTAGGTTCGACACCTGGAAGCTCGCTGGGTCGGCTGGTTCCTCGCCCTCGACGGTGAGGGTCGCGCCGGTCGTGCCGGTCACGTCGTAGCCGGTACCGCTCTCGTCGAAGACGATGACGCCGTCGTTCCCGGCGGCCGCCTCCAGCGAGAGGTCGGTCTCGCCGGCGGCGACGCCCGCGACGGTCACTTCGACGACCGGGACGCTCCCGGTGTCGGCGGTGTCGCGGAAGGCGTACTCGGCGTCCGCCGAGGAGCCGTCGTCCGCGATCACGACCTCCTCACTGCCGGAGCCGAGGACGGTCACGTCGG